>CAYWDZ010000066.1:0-13903 GCA_964456255.1 uncultured Steroidobacteraceae bacterium
CTGCTGAACGGTGGCGGACTTTACGAAACCGGCGCCGGCGGCTCGGCACCCAAGCACGTGCAGCAGTTCCTGGAAGAGAACCACCTGCGCTGGGATTCCCTCGGCGAGTTCCTCGCACTGCAGGTTTCCATCGAGGATCTGGCGCGCAAGACCGGCAATGCCAGGGCGCAGGTCCTGGCAGAGGCACTGGATGAAGCCAACGGCAGGTTCCTCGAAACCGACAAGTCGCCCCGACGCAAGGCCGGCGAACTGGACGTGCGCGGCAGTCATTTCTACCTGGCGCTGTACTGGGCCCAGGCACTGGCCGCCCAGAACGACGACGCCGACCTCAAGGCAAGGTTCGCGCCGCTGGCGGCCACGCTGGCACAGCATGAAGCGGCCATCGTCGCGGAGCTCAATGCGGCGCAGGGCAGGCCGGTGCAGATCGGAGGCTACTACCATCCGGACCCGGCCCGGTGCGCTGCATTGATGCGACCGAGTGCGATTTTCAACCGGGCAGTTGACATGCTGTAGCGGCCGGGCGCCTGATTCACGCACAGCCAAGGGGGGAGCAGTCATGAATCCACGCCTGCCACTGGACCGGAACCCACTGTTGCCAAGCCTGGCCCTTGCGGCTCTGGCTGCCGGCCTGGCACTGGGTGGCGCGGCACACACCGCACAGGCTGCCGAGGATGCGCCGGACTGCGATCGCGCCTGCCTGACCGGCATCACCGACGCCTACCTGGCCGCGATGGTTCTGCAGGATGCGGGAGAAGCGCCATTGGCGCCCACGGTGCGCTTCACCGAAAACACCCATGTAACCAAGGTCGGGGAAGGCAGCGCGTGGACCAACATCACCGGCGTGCAGGATTACCGCATTTACGTGGCCGATCCGGACGCCGGCCAGGTTGCGCTGTACACGGTCATCGACGGCAAGGAACGACCCGCCATCCTCACGCTGCGCATGAAGGTCGCGAACAGGAAAATCACCGAGATCGAATCGGTGTATGTGGGCATCGGCCAGAGCGGCATGGCGAGCCTCGACAACCTGAAGACCGCGGCGCCGCTCTGGAACGAAGAGCTGTCACCCGCGAAGCGGCGCAAGCGCGAGGAGATGATTGCCATCGCCGACAGCTACTTCCAGACGCTTGAAGACCAGGTGAAGAACCGCATCCCCTTCACCGACGACTGCCTGCGCGTCGAGAACGGCACGATGACTGCCGGCAATCCGAAGGGTCAGGGCATCGCCACGATGAGCTGCAAGGACAATCTCAACCAGCCCATCTGGGCCTACATCACCCATGTGCAGCCACGGCGCTATCTCGCCGTGGACGTGGAACGCGGGCTGGTCTCCGGCATGTTCATGTTCCGCCACGGCGGCGAGCAGACCAGCTACGTGAACGACAAGGGCGAGACCGTGCCTTTCAGCGAGGCCATGCTGAAGAAGCAGGCCGTGATCATTTCCGAGCTGTTCAAGATCGACAACGGCAAGATCCGGCGCATCGAAGCAGTGATGACCGGCAACCTGCCGCTGGATGCGGCGTCCGGCTGGGAGTAGCCGCTACAGCGGCCGGCGTCGCGCCGCCGCCGCCGGCACCTGCTGGGTGATGCAGTGGATGTTGCCGCCGCCGAGCAGGATCTCGCGGCCGGGCACCGCGACGACCTCCCGCTCCGGGAACACGCGGCGCAACTTGCGGATGGCCTCGGCATCGGTGCGCCGGTCCAGCAGCGGCATCACGATGCCGCCATTGGCGATGTAGAAGTTCACGTACGAACCAGCCAGCCGCAACCCGGCCTCGCGCGGCTTCGAGCCGGCGCGGTGCTGTACGCCCGCAGCCTCTGCCACACTCATCTTCAATGGCCCGGGTGATGGCAGCTTGTGCACCTTGAGCCTGCGCCCGCGCGCATCACGCGCGGCGTGCAGGCGCTCCAGTGCATCGTTCGAGACTTGCCATTGCAGATCGCGCTGGTTCGATGTGTATGTCAGGCACACTTCACCGGGACGCGCGAAACAGGCCAGGTTGTCGACATGGCCGTCGGTCTCGTCGTTCACCACGCCCTGCCCGAGCCAGATGATCACACTCGCGCCCGTGTAATCACGCAGGTGCCGTTCGATGTGGTCTTTGGAGAGCTGCGGATTGCGGTTCGGATTCAGCAGGCATTGCTCGGTCACCAGCAGCGTGCCCTGCCCGTCCGTGTGGATGGCGCCGCCTTCCATGATCAAGGGGGCGCGGTACAGGCTGACGCCTTCGACGGCCGCAACCTTCTGCGCCACCAGCTCGTCCTGGTCCCACGGAAAATACATGCCGCCATCGAGCCCGCCCCAGGCATTGAAGCGCCAGTCCACGGCGCGGCGCCGGCCCGCCGCGTTCACGACGAAGGTGGGGCCGACATCGCGCATCCACGCGTCGTTGTTGCTGATCTCCACCACCCGCACCCGCGGATCCAGCTCCGCACGCGCGAACTCGAACTGCTGCGCGCTGGCGCCAACACTGACCGGCTCGAAGCGTGCGATGGCCGCGGCCACCGCGGCAAAGGCCCGCTGCGCCGGCCGGGCGCCGTCGCGCCAGTTGTCCACACGCTCGGGCCACAGCATCCAGCAGCCCGCGTGCCGATCGAATTCGGCGGGCATCCAGTAGCCATCGGCCCTGGGGGTACGGGTGAGCGTGCGGGTCATGGCGGTGAGTCTAGGGGATACCGCCAGCAGAGTAACGGGGGCTGGCTATCTGCTCACATCGCCCGGGCCAAGTGCCTCGGTGAAACGCACGCCATAGCGATCATTGACCATGACCACCTGACCATGGGCAACCAGCCGGTCGTTCACGAACACATCCAGCGGATCGCCCGCCGGACGCTCCAGCTCCACCACCGAACCGGGCGCGAGCTGCAGGAATTCGCGGATGGTCATGCGCGCACGCCCTACCTCCAGCGCCAGCCGCACGTTGACATCCAGCACGATATCGGCGGGCCCTTCGGGCGTGACCACAGCGTTCATTTCGGCTTCCTCACGAAAGCATCCAGGGAATTGGTGGTCTTGCGCACATTCATCTGGCTGACGCGCACGACCTGCTGGCCACGCTGCTGCCCGAGTTCGCCCCAGAACAGCGCAATGCCGTCGGCCAGCACGGTTGCCTGCCCGTCGAACTCGATGGGAATCACGTCGCCGGGACGCATGTCGATCAGCTTGCTGACGGTGGTCTGGGCCGTGCCCAGCCGGGTGACGATGTCCACTTCGGATTCTTCCAGTTCATTGCGCAGGATCTGCGACCAGCTGCCCGCGCCTTCCGGACGCTCGCCCTGGGGGCCCGCGCGCAGCGTGTCCTTGAACGGCTCGAGCATCGAATACGGCAGCACGAGATGGATATCCCCGACCCGTCCGCCCATGTCGATCCGGAAGCGGTTGACCACGACGACTTCCGTGGGACCGACGAAATTCAGGAACTGCGGATTGATCTCGCGACCGGCAAGTTCGATCTTCAGCGGCGCCAGCTTCAGCCACGCTTCCTGCGCGGCCGCGATCACCTGCTCCATCAGCATCTCGACCAGGTGATTCTCGGTGGGCGTGAAATCGCGGCTCTCGATCTTCGCATCGCGGCCGCTGCCGCCAAAGAACGCATCGATGAGCGCAAAGATCAGGCGCGCCTCGAAGACCATCAGGCCATTGCCGCCAAGCGGCTGCATGCGGATCAGGTTGAGGCTGGTCGGAACCTTGAGCGTGGCGGCATATTCGGAATACTTGAGCATGGCGATGCCCTGCACAGCCAGGTCCGGCGGTCGCCGCAGCATGGTATGCAGCGACAGGCGCAGCGAGCGCGCCATGCGTTCATTGACCATCTCCAGCGCCGGCATGCGCCCACGCACGATGCGCGCCTGCGTGCTGAAGTCGTAGTCCCGCGCTTCGCCGTTGTCTTCAGCAGACTTCGGGCCGGTATCCACGGCGCCGCTGTTGACCCCGTGCAGCAGGGCGTCGATCTCGTCCTGTTCGAGCTTCTCGTCGCTCATACGTACTGCTCACCACCGGATGCGCCCAGCGTGATGGTGCCGTCGTCGGCGAGCTTGCGTGCCGCCGCGATGATTTCCTTCTGGGCTGTCTCGACTTCGGACAGCTTCACCGGTCCGCGACTCTCGAGATCGTCCTTGAGCATCTCGGCCGCGCGGCTCGACATGTTCTTCAGCACATGCGCGACCAGCACCGCATCGGCGCCCTTCAGCGCGATGACCAGGCGCGCCGAGTCCACCTCGCGCAGCACGGTCTGGATGGACTTGTCGTCCAGCTTGAGCAGATCGTCGAAGATGAACATCAGCTCGCTCAGTCTGGCGGCGGTTTCCTCATCGGCCTTGCGCAGCTCTTCCATGACCGTGCCGGGCATGAAATTCAGGATGCTGGCGGCCATCTTTGGTCCGCCCAGGCTCGCCTGCACACTGCCGCCCTTGCCGGCAATCTGCTTCTGGATCATTTCATCGAGCTTGCCGAGCGCGGCCGGCTGCACGCCTTCGAGCTGGGCAACCCGGAGCAGCACTTCGGTCTGCACGCCCGGGTTCAGTTCGGCCAGCACGCGGGCCGCCAGATCCGGGTCGAGATAGGACACGATGATGGCCAGGACCTGCGGATGCTCCTGCTTGATCAGTTCGGCAATGGCCCGCGGATCCATCCACTTCAGGACGTCCAGGCCCTTGCTTTTGCGGCCCACCAGGATGCGGTCGATGATGCCGCTGGCCTTTTCGGTGCCCAGTGCATCGGTCAGGACCTTGCGCACAT
Source organism: uncultured Steroidobacteraceae bacterium (assembly GCA_964456255.1). Taxonomy (GTDB): domain Bacteria; phylum Pseudomonadota; class Gammaproteobacteria; order Steroidobacterales; family Steroidobacteraceae; genus ZC4RG30. Next base: position 4,739 of record CAYWDZ010000066.1, read on the forward strand.
AGTCATCGGTGCCGACCTTGATATCGGCCTGCCCGTCCATGGTCATCACGAAGCTGCCGATCACTTCGGTTACTTCCTCGCGCGATGCCGACTTGAGCTGGGTCATCGCGGTGCCGAGGCGCTGCACGACCTTGGCGTCCAGATGCTTGAGCACCGTGGAGGCCTCGTTCTCTCCCAGCGCCAGCAACAGCATGGCCGCATCGCGGGTCGAATGTGTCTGCGTGGTCATTGCCGCTGATGCCTGCTATCAGTGACGTGGCCGACCATGCAGGTGCGCCAGCAACTGCGCCTCGTGCCGCGCCACACCGCTGGCATTCACGATCTCCTGCGCCGGCAGGCCGTTGCGCGCCATCTGCAGCGCCAGTTCATAGCCCCGCTGGGAAGGTCCCGCGGCCGCGGCGCTCAGCTCGCGCTGGTCCTCGAAGCGCTCCTGCAGACTTGCAACCCGCGTGGCCAGGCGCTGTGTCCATTCGGCCAGCGCACGCGTCTCGGACAGCACGGTCTGCAGGTCGCGGCGGCTGGACTTGCGCCAGCTGGAGAAGGCCAGCGCAAAGCACAGCAGCGTCACGGCCAGCAGCGCCGCGCGGGCGGCGAAGAAGAGCAGTTCATTTGGTTCGTACGGCATGGCTAAACCCCAGATGACCCGGCCTGACAACAAACCGGCACTGGCTGAAAAGGAGCAGGATTCATGCCATTACCGGCACCGGCCGCCATGCGGGCTCACCGGTCCTTGCGCAGCGTGACGTCCGTCACTGTGTGCCGTCGGCCGGACCTGCGGGGTCGGTGGCCTCGACGGTCATCACCACCCGGCGATTGGCATTGCGGCCATCGGCGGTTGCGTTGGGTACTGCCGGATGAAATTCGCCGAAGCCCATCGCCGCGAGCCGCTCCGGCGCCACGCCCGCGCCAACCAGCAGGTGCACCACACTCACGGCCCGGGCGGCCGAGAGCTCCCAGTTGGAGGGGTACTGGCCGCTGACCACGGGCACATTGTCGGTGTGGCCCTCGATGCGGATGTTGACCGGGAAATCACGCAGCACCTGCCCCAGCTGGCGGATCACGGGCTCCGCCTCGGCCGACAGCTGCGCCGCACCCGACGCGAACAGGATGTCCGAGCGGATCGCGATCGAGAGCTTGCCACCCTGGTTCACCACATCCACCAGGCCCTGCGCGATCAGCGGCGCCATGGATTCCTCGGTCTTCTGCTCCAGCTGGCGCATGGCCATCAGGGTTGCTTCCGGGGGCAGCTGCACCAGCGGCGCGGCCACGGTGGAGGCGGCGGGATCGCCGGTCTGGATGGGGGACACCGTGGTGGGCGTGCCGCGGAACGCGGCATTCAATGATTCGGACACCACGCGATACTTGCCCTCGCTGACCTGCGAGATCGAATACATCACCACGAAGAAGGCCAGCAGCAGCGTCACCAGGTCGCCATAGGGAATGGCCCAGCGCTCGTGGTTCTCGTGCTCCTCGTGATGCTTGCGGCGCGCCATGTTCCGTGCGCGCCTAGTGCAGGTAGCTCTGCAGCCGGGTATCGATGCTGCGCGGATTCTCGCCCTGCGCGATGGCGATCATGCCTTCGATGACCATGGCGCGCACCCGGCTGAGGGCCAGCGCAGCGGTCTTCAGCTTGCTCGCAATGGGCAGCAGGAACAGGTTCGCGAGCCCGATGCCGTATACGGTCGCGGTGAATGCCGCGGCGATGCCGGTGCCGAGTTTCGACGGGTCGGTGAGGTTCTGCATCACCGCCATCAGTCCCAGCACCGCGCCGATGATGCCCAGCGTCGGCGCATACACGCCCATGCCCTCGAACACCTTCGCGGCCCTGAGGTCGGCCGCCTCGCGGCCGTCCAGATCCACTTCCATGATGCCGCGGATGGAATCCGGCTCACTGCCGTCGATGACCAGCTGCAATCCCTTGCGGATGAAGTCGTCGCGTTCCTCACCGACCAGCGGCTCCAGTCCCAGCAGGCCCTGGCGGCGCGCCACATGGCTCCACTCCACCATGCGCCTGATGATGGCATTGCTGTCCGGAACCGGGGAGCGGAACACCCACGGCAGGATGCCGAAGGCGCGCTTCATCACCCGCCCCGGGGTCTGTATCAGGATGGCGGCAAAGGTGCCGACCACCACGATCAGCAGCGCGGCTGACGACAGCAACGAGTGCAGACCGGCGCCCTTCAGCACGGCGCCAGCCAGCAGTGCCACAAACGCCAGCAGGATGCCCAGAATGCTCAACAGGTCCATGACCTTCTCCTCACGCCTCGCGCCACGAACCCAGCTTGCCGCGCAGGCGGATCAACGCCTGTCCGTGCAGCTGACATACGCGGGATTCACTCACACCCAGCACCGCACCGATTTCCTTCAGGTTCAGTTCGTCGTCGTAGTACATCGACATCACCAGCCGCTCGCGCTCGGGCAGCGCGGCGATGGCCTCGGCCACCGACGCGCGCAATGCGCCGTCTTCGGCCTGCAGCAGCGGATCCGCGTCGTGCCCGGGAATCTCCGCGACTGCGTTCAGATCCTCCAGGCTGGAAAACTGGCAGGTGGCGGCGTCCTGGATGATCGCGTGGTAGTCCTCCAGCGAAACGTCCAGCTGCGCCGCGACCTCCGTATCGCTGGCCGTGCGTCCGTGCCGGCCTTCGACCTCGCGCATGGCCTCGGCAACCTGACGGGCCTTGCGATGCACCGAACGCGGCGCCCAGTCCAGCTGCCGCAGCGCGTCGATCATCGCGCCGCGGATGCGGATGCCGGCGTAGGTCTCGAAACTCGCGCCGCGATCGGCGGAAAAATGTGCGGCGGCCTCCAGCAGGCCGATCATGCCGGCCTGCATGAGGTCATCGACCTCGACACAGGAAGGCAGACGACCCGCCAGATGGTAGGCAATGCGCTTGACCAGCGCCGCGTGGCGTTCGACCAGATCGTCGCTCGCCGGCGCGGCCGCCGCCACTGCCCCATAGGCGCCGACATGACTCATCCAACGGCCTCCAGGCGCGGCACTGCGCGCGGCAGGAGTCGTTCCATCATGAATTCAATGTTGCCGCGCGGCCCGCTGGCGATGGGCCACTTCAGCGTGCGCTGTGCCAGGCGCGTGAAGGCGCGCGAAGCCGGAGCCGACGGATATTGCGCAAACACACTGCGCTGCGCACGGATCGCATCGCGCACGAAGCGGTCATCGGGAATCTCGCCCGCGTACTCGAGCGCCACGTCCAGAAAGCGGTCGGTGACGCGCTGCAGCTTGCGGAACAGTGCCTCGCCGCAGCCCGTGCCGGCCGACATGTTGGCCAGCACCTTGAAGCGCTGCACCCCGTGCTTGCGGTGCAGGACCTTCACGGTCGCATACGCATCGGCCAGCGAGGCCGGCTCATCGCGCAGCACCACCAGCACATGCTGGGCGGCCTGGCAGAACTGGCGCACGCTGTCGGAGATGCCGGCCGCCGTGTCGATGATCAACGTGTCGAGCCCGCAGGTCAGCTGACTGAAGGCCTGCACCAGGCCCAGGTGTTCAGCGGTCGTCAGGGACGCCAGGCGCGCCACGCCCGCAGCGGCCGGAATCAGCTTGAAGCCTGCGGGCGTGTCGAGGATGGCTTCCTCGAGGGTGCAGCGTCCATCCAGCACATGTTCGAGCGTGCAGCGCGGCGCAAGGCCGAGCTGCACGTCCGCGTTCGCAAGCCCCAGGTCGCCATCCAGCAGCAGCACGCGCTGGTGCTCCGCGGCCAGCGCCGCGGCCAGATTCACGGCCACGCAGGTCTTGCCCACGCCACCCTTGCCGCCGGTCACGGCGATGACCTGCACGGGATCCGGACGCGTGACTGCGCGGATGCCGCGGGTCTGCTCCGCGCTGAATCCCTGCTCAGCGGATGTCATGGGCGACTCCTCCGAAGCGGCGGACCAGCAGCTCTTCACCCACGCTGGTGTCACTGCTGCGGGCGAGGAACACCGCGCGCGCCACCAGCTGGTGCGCGCGTGCCGGCGCGAGATCCTCGGGGATGCGCGGACCTCCGGCCACATAACTCACCGGCAGCCCCGAGGCTGCCAGCGCGGAGAGCATGCCGCCCAGACTGGCGGCCTCATCCAGCTTGGTCAGCAGCAGCGCGCGCGGCTGGCACACGCCGAAGGCCTGCACCGCATCGCGGATCACGCCGGCCTGTGCGCTGGCCGAGAGCGTCAACCACAGATCCACCTCACTGGCCCTGGTCGCACTGACCAGCGCCGCGGCAAGTTCATTCAACTGGCTGTCACGCGGACTGATGCCAGCGGTGTCCACCAGGATCAGCCGGTGCCGCGTCAGCCGTGCCATCAGGCCGGGAAGCGCGGCCGGATCCTCCAGCGAATAGCACTCCACGCCCAGCAGGCGACCCAGTACACGCAATTGTTCGTGCGCACCGAAGCGCGCGTTGTCGAGCGATACCAGCGCGAGGTCGCGCGGGCCATGGCTCATCACCCAGCGGGCGGCGAGCTTGGCAATGCCGGTGGTCTTGCCGACGCCGGTCGGACCGACGAAGGCCACCCGGCCACCGCGCTCGAGCAGTTCATCGCCAGTGGTGCGGATGCGCCGCGCCAGCGACGCCAGCGCGCGGCGCTGTGCATCATCCGCCGCAATGCCGGCCGGCAGTTCGCGCAGCAGTGCGGCCGCCAGGTCGCCCGCGATGCCCATCGCGGTGAGTTCCTTCAACAGCTCCACCGTGGCGGGTGCCCGGCGTGCCAGGTCATTCCAGGCCAGTTGCGAGACCTGCGCCTCGAGCAGCTGGCGCATCGAGCGCAGCTCGCTGCCCAGCTGCGTGTCCGTCGCGGCCGGTTGCATCTCCAGCGCCACGGCCTCTTCCGGCTCCAGCGCGACGGAAACCTCGACGCCTCCGGGCTGGTGCCGGGTGGAAAGAATCACGGCATCGGCGCCCTGTTCTTCACGCACCTGGCGCAGCGCAGAGCGCATGTCGCGGGCAGTGTAGGTCTTGATCTTCATGCACTACTTTCCTACTGCGGTTACCAACCGCACTCGACGGTTATCGGGAATCTCGTTCCAGGCCAGCACCTGCAGGCCCGGCACACCCGCGCGCACGAAGCGCGCCAGCGTCTGGCGCAGCGTCGGCGGCACCAGCAACACGGCCGGCTCGCCCAGCATCTCCTGGCGGCGCGAGGCGTCAGCGAGGTTGGTCTGCAGGCGTTCGGCCAGGCCCGGCTCCAGGCCCGGACTGCCGGCATTCGGTGTTGCCAGCGAACCCTGCAGCAACTGCTCCAGGTCGCTCTCCAGCGTGATGACGGGCAGCTCGTCGCGCAGACCCGCGATCTCCTGCACGATCTGGCGGCCGAGTGCGACGCGCACCTGCGCCTGCAGCTGCGCCGGGTCCTGCGTGCGCGGCGCGGTCTCGGCCAGAGTCTCGATGATCGCGCGCATGTTCTTCACCGGCACGCGCTCGGCCAGCAGGCCCTGCAGCACGCGCACCACCGTGCTCATCGGCAGCAGGCGCGGCACCAGATCCTCCACCAGTTTCGGCGCACTCTTGGCCAGGGTGTTCAGCAGATGCTGCACTTCCTCGTGGCCCAGCAGCTCGTGCGCGTGGGTCTGGATGAGGTGCGAAAGATGCGTGGCGATCACGGTGCCCGGATCCACCACGGTGTAACCCAGTGTCTGCGCATGATCGCGCGCGGATGGTTCGATCCACACCGCTTCCATGCCGAAGGCCGGATCGGTGGTCGCGATGCCACTGACCTTGCCGAACACCTTGCCCGGGTTGATGGCGAGCTCACGATCCGGATGCACCGTGCCCTCGCCCACCGGCACGCCGGATATGTTGATGCGGTACGTCGTGGGAGCCAGTTCCAGGTTGTCGCGGATGTGCACGGCCGGCACGAGGAACCCCAGCTCCTGCGAGAGCTTGCGGCGCACGCCCTTCACGCGCGACAGCAGCTCGCCGCCCTGGTTCCTGTCCACCAGCGGCACGAGCCGGTAACCCACTTCCATGCCCAGCAGATCCACGGGGCGCACGTCATCCCACGACAGCTCGCGCGCTTCGGGCTGCTCGACCGGTGCCGCGGGCGCCCGCGCCTCGGCCTCGGCCCGCGCAGCCTGCGCGGCCAGCTTCTTCGTCAGCATGCGGGCCACGACTGCGCACAGCGCGGCCACCGCGATGAACGGCACATTCGGCATGCCGGGGATCAGGCCCATCACGCCGATCACGCCGGCCGCCACGTACAGTGCCTTGGGCTGGGCAAACAGCTGGCGACTGATCTCGCCGCCCATGTCCTGCGAGCGGGACATGCGGGTGACGATGATGGCGACCGCGGTGGAGAGCAGCAGCGCCGGAATCTGCGCGACCAGGCCATCGCCGATGGTCAGCAGCACGTAGGTGCGCGCCGCGTCACCGACCGCCATGTCGTGCCCGGTCACACCGATCACGAGGCCACCGAGCATGTTGAGGATCAGGATGATGATGCCGGCTGTGGCGTCGCCACGCGCGAACTTGCTGGCGCCATCCATCGATCCGTAGAAGTCCGCTTCCGCGCGCACCTCGAAGCGGCGCGTGCGCGCTTCATCCTGCGTGATCAGGCCGGCATTCAGGTCGGCATCGATGGCCATCTGCTTGCCGGGCATGGCATCCAGGGTGAAGCGTGCGGTCACTTCCGAGATGCGGCCCGCGCCCTTGGTCACCACGACGAAGTTGATCACGGTGAGGATCACGAACACCACGACGCCGACCGCATAGTTGCCGCCGACCACGAACTCGCCGAAGGACTTGATCACCTGCCCCGCCGCGCCGGTGCCGGTATGGCCATGCATCAGCACCACACGGGTCGAGGCCACGTTCAGCGCCAGGCGCAGCAACGTGGCCATCAAGAGCACGCTGGGGAACACGCCGAAGTCCAGCGGCCGGCGCACGTAGAACACGGCCATCAATACCACCAGCGACAGGGCGATGTTGAAGGTGAACAGCACGTCCAGCGCCAGCGGCGGCAGCGGCAGCACCACCATGGCGAGCACTGCCAGCACGGCCGCGGGCGCGGCCAGGCCGTTGGTCAACAGGTCCCGGATTGTCAGTGGCTTGGACTGTTCCATACCCTATGCGTCAGGCATCTCGATCTCGGGCGGTGCCGGCCGGGGGCGGTGGTCGCGGAGCGCGGCCCGGAGCTGGAAGATGTAGGTCAGCACCCGTGCCACGGCCACATACAGGCCCGTCGGAATCTCGTCACCGATCTGTACGCTGCGATGCAAGGCGCGGGCCAGAGGGGGCGCCTCGAAGATTGCAACTCCGTGTTCGGTAGCCACTTCACGGATTCGAAGGGCCATGAGGTCAACGCCCTTGGCCACGACCTGCGGCGCCCGCATGGTCTTCTCGTCGTAGCGCAGGGCCACGGCGTAATGCGTCGGGTTTACGACGACCACGTCGGCCTTCGGGACGTCATCCATCATCCGGCGCTCGGCCATTTCGCGCTGCAGGGCCCGGATCCGGCCCTTGATCTCGGGTGAGCCCTCCGATTCCTTGTGCTCGCGGCGGATTTCCTCGCGGGTCATCCGCATGTCCTTGTGGTACTGCCAGAGCTGGAACGGCACGTCGATGGCCGCGATCAGCACCAGCGCGGCGGTGAGCGCAATCAGCGCCTGGCCGGCGATCTGGATGGCATGCACGATGGCGACCTGAACCGGCTCCCCGGACAGCCCCAGCAGCCGGTCGGTGTTCAGCCACAGCACGATGGCCCCAGCGGTACCGACGATGGCGAACTTGCCCAGCGCCTTGCCAAGTTCTACCCAGGAGCGCAGCGACACCATGCGGCCCAGCCCGGCCGTCGGCGACAGACGCGAGAAGTCCGGCGCCAGCGCCTTGCTGCTGAAGGCCCAGCCGCCCAGCGCCAGGGGCGCGGCCAGGGCCACGATCAGCGTGATGCCCAGCACCGGCGCAACGATCCACAGCGCCGCGATCGACAGGTCGCTGAATGCGCGCGTCAGTGCGGTGTCGTCGAAGATCTGGCCGCGCGAGAGGCTGAGGCCACTGCTCATCAGGCTGCCGAGCCGTGCGCCGAGGCTGCCGCCCATCATCATCAACAGCATGCCGGCACTGACCATCACGGCCGCCGCCGTCAGCTCGCGCGAGCGCGGGATGCGACCCTCGCGTCGCGCCTCGTCCAGCCGCTTCTGTGTCGGGGCCTCTGTGCGATCGTGACGATCTGTTTCGTTCTCTGCCACGGCTAGCCCCCACCCATGAGGGTTGCGGCAAAGTTCAGCGTGTCACGCATCAGCCGCACGAAGCCGGACTGCATGGCCGGCAGGCCGGCCAGCACGATCAACAGACCGGCGATCAGCGTCACCGGAAAGCCGATGGCGAACAGGTTCAGCGATGGCGCCGCGCGACTCACCACGCCGAAGGCCAGGTTGACCACCAGCAGCGCGGTAACCCCGGGCAGCGCCACCATCAATGCGCCGCGAAACAGCTGCGCGCCCCACTGCGCCACCTGCCAGAAGCCTTCGGGACTCAGGCCATCGACGGCTATGGGCAGGGTCGTGAAGCCATCGATCAGCGCCTGCACGATGGCGATGTGTCCGTTCAATGCCAGGAAGGTCAGCGTCGCCACCAGCGTGTAGAACTGGCCCACCACCGGCGCGCCGGTGCCGCGCAGCGGATCCACGTTGAACGCGAACGACAGGCCCATGGTATTGGCCAGCAACTGCCCGCCCATGGCGAGCGCGTCGAACACGATCTGCACCACGAAGCCGATGGCCACGCCGATCAGCACCTGCTGCAGCGTGACGATGAGGCCCTGGATCGAGAACATGGGGATCTGGGGCTGCGCCAGCAGCGGCGCGACCATCACCGTGATGGCGCCGGCCATGACCAGGCGCATGCGCGCCGGCACGAAGGCCGCACCGAATACCGGGGCCACCATCAGGCAGGCACCGATGCGCACGAAGGGCCAGAGCCAGGCTGCGATCCAGCCTTCGATCTGTCCGGTGGTGAGGGTGATCACGGCCCCCGCTCTCGCGTCCGTCAGCCGATCAATCCGGGAATGCTCTGGAACAGCTCCCGCGTGTAGCCGGTGATCAGCTTGATCATCCAGGGTCCGGCCACGGCGATGGCCACGGCCATCGCCAGCAGTTTCGGAATGAAGGACAGCGTCATCTCGGTGATCTGCGTGGCGGCCTGGAACACACCCACCAGCAGGCCGGTGAGCAGC
>CAYWDZ010000067.1:0-13783 GCA_964456255.1 uncultured Steroidobacteraceae bacterium
CTCGACCAGCTCGGCCAGCGTGTAGCGGCCGCCGGCGCCGGCATAGCCCATCTCGCGGCGGCCATCCTGCTCGACGATGACCGACACATTGAAGCGCACCAGCGGCCGCACATCGGCGGCGAGCTGCCCATTGCTGCCGGCCACCAGGATCACTTCGTGCACGGCATGTACGCTTGCCATCACCTGCTTCACGCGCGGATCCATCGCGCGGGTCTCGCGATCCACGCGATTCAGCCACTGGATCTTCACCGCATCGTCCATGCTGGCCAGCGGATCGATGGGCGCGTACAGCAAGGGTGCCTGGACACGATTCCACGCCTGCATGCCCCTTCCAGGGGCCTGTCTGGCAATGGCACGCGCCGCGCGCGATGCCTCCTCGAGCGCGTCGAGCTGGATTTCATCGGAATAGGCAAAGCCGGTCTTCTCGCCGGCGATGGCGCGGACGCCCACGCCCTCCTCGATGCTGGCGCTGCCCTCCTTGACGATGCCGTCCTCGAGGGCCCAGGACTCCTCGCGCGAGACCTGGAAGTACAGGTCCGCGGCGTCGATGGCATGGTCCATCACCAGCCCCAGCGTGCGGTCCAGCAGGCCTTCGTCGAGGCCTCCCGGCGCGAGGATGGATTGCCTGGCGAGGGTGAGGTTGTCCTGTGATGGGTTCATGGTGCGAATCCTAACCCAATGGAGAATGCGGCCGGCGCCGCAAAGTTCAATGCCGGTCAGCCCACTCGTAGCTGAAGATCAGCATGGCCCCGGATTCCTTCAGGTCCACGGGATCACGGTTGTAACGGCGCAGGAACCCCTCGAGCCCCATGGCGAAACCGCGGGTAATGAAGTAGCGGCCACCGAGCGTGATGGCCGGAATCGAGTGGACACGTTCGACATGGCTGTAGTGGGTGCCTGCATTCCACTGCACACGCTTGCCGATGCGCCCGCGCAGCCCGAGGTTCACACCCCAGCCATGGAAATAGCGGGCATTCCTGAACTCGTCGTAGAGTTGTACCTCCAGACTCAAGGTGTCCCAGGAAACGCCAGCCGTGAGATCCAGGTTCGGTGCCAGAGAATGGGCGTAGCCCAGACCGAGCGAGAAGACCCCCGGGCTCAGCGTCACGTCCTCGTCCAGATCAGCATCGTAGACGTCGTAGGATGTGCCGCCCCCATCCAGCAAGAGGTAGACGTCCGGCCAGAATTCATACGCCCACGCAAAGCGCATTGCCGCACCGCTTTTCGCATCAGCGCTGCTGGTTCCGTGCGCGTAGCCGATATCGAAGTCGAGGTAGGTGTAGCTGAATTCTTCCGCGCGGGCCTGGCCCGCCAGCACGACAGCAGTGGCAGCCAGCAAAGCACTGAACTTCTTCATGGCCGATCTCCCCGAGTTGTGGATTGTGGTTACATCACCCGATGATCGAGCGCGGGAAACTCGCGCCGGATGCGGGCCTGGCGTTCGAGGTCGATTTCCCCGACCGCCGCGCCTTCGCCATCCGCGAGCTCAGCCACGATGCCGCCCCAGCAATCCACCACCATGCTGTGGCCGTAGGTCTCGCGGCCGTTTTCGTGCCTGCCAACCTGGGCGGAAACCACCAGATGGCACAGGTTCTCCACCGCACGCGTGCGGTTGAGCAGATCCCAGTGGGCCTTGCCGGTGGGAACCGTGAAGGCTGCGGACACGGCAAAGATCTGCGCTCCCTGTGCGGACATCTGGCGAAACAGCTCGGGAAAACGCAGGTCATAGCACACGGCCACTCCAAGCCGGCCCACCGGCGTGTCGAGCACGGTCACGGTGCGCCCAGGCACCATGCCCGCGGACTCGCGATGCGACTCCGCGGCATCGGGAACATTCACGTCGAACAGGTGGATCTTGTCGTAGCGGCCGATGCGCGCGCCGTCCGGCCCGTACACCAGTGATGCGGCCGCCACACGCGTTTCGCCCGGCACCCGCAGCGGCATCGTGCCGCCCACCAGGGTCAGCTTCAGGTCACGCGCCGCGGTGGCCAGCATCGACTGGATCGGACCATCGCCGTCGTCTTCGGCAACAGCCTGCTTGTCGCGCTCGCGGCGGGCCATGATGGCGAAATTCTCCGGCAACACGGCAAACTGCGCGCCGCGCGCGGCCGCCTGCTCGAGCAACTCGCGGGCGCGCACCAGGTTCGGCTCCACGCTCGCCGCGGAACACATCTGGATGGCGCTGACCTTCATGCCAGCACCACGTCGTACTGGTCGACCGCGTACTGCGTCTCGGCCTGCAAGCGGATGGGCCGCTGCGCCTCGCTTTCCAGTTGCTCCAGCACTGCCGCCTCCTCGTCCTGCATCCACGCGACCACATCCTGGTGGGCAATGACCACCAGTTCGTTGCTGCTGAACTGGCGGCTCTGCCGCAGCAGCTCGCGAAACACTTCGTGCGCCACCGTCTCCGGCGTGCGCACGAAGCCGCGCCCCTGACATTGCGGGCACGGCGCGCACAGCAGGTGTTCCAGACTCTCGCGCGTGCGCTTGCGGGTCATCTCCACCAGCCCCAGCGGCGAGATGCTCGAGATATGCGCCTGGGTGCGGTCCGGAGCCAGCGCGGCCTTCAGCGCCTCGATCAGCGCTTCGCGATGGGCCGGATCCTCCATGTCGATGAAGTCGAGCACGATGATGCCGCCGAGGTTGCGCACGCGCAGCTGGCGGGCAATGGCCACCGCCGCTTCGAGATTGGTACGGAAGATGGTCTCTTCCAGATTGCGGTGCCCGACATAGCCGCCGGTGTTCACGTCGACCGTGGTCATGGCCTCGGTCTGCTGGATCACGATGTGCCCGCCCGAGGGCAGCGGCACGCGCGGCTCGAGCGCGCGGTCGATCTCCTGTTCCACACCGTGCAGGTCGAAGATGGGGCGCGAGGTCTGGTGCAGCTCGATGCGATCGGCAAAGTCCGGCATGAACGAGCGCGTGAACTGCTGCATGCGCGCGAATTCAACGGGTGAATCCACCAGCACGCGGCGCACGCTTTCGCGCAACTCGTCGCGCAGTACCCGCACCGAGAGTGGCAGGTCCTCGTGCACCAGCTGGCCGGCCGGCATGGCGGCTGCGCGTTCGCGCACATGCGCCCACAACAGCCGCAGGAATCGCATGTCGGCCGCGAGCACTTCCAGCGGTGCATCGAGCGCCGCAGTGCGCACGATGTAGCCGCCGCCATCGCCGCTCTCGCGTGCCAGGGTCGTGACGGTTTCGCGCAGCTGCTCGCGCACTTCCAGGGACTCGATGCGCGAGGACACACCGACGCGCGAGCCACGCGGCATGTACACCATGTAACGCGAAGGCAGTGAAACATGCGTCGAGAGCCGCGCACCCTTGGTGCCCAGCGGATCCTTCACCACCTGCACCAGCAGCTCATCGCCCTCGCGCACCAGCGTGCGGATGTCGGCCTCCTGCATCCGCTCGGGTTCGGAGGCATCGTTTCCCGCATCCGGCGGCGGACTCAGGATATCGGCCACGTGCAGGAAGCCCGTGCGCGCCAGGCCGATTTCGAGGAACGCGGCCTGCATGCCCGGCAGCACCCGCATCACGCGGCCCTTGTAGAGATTGCCGACCAGCCCGCGGCGCCCCACGCGCTCGATGAACACCTCCTGCAGGGTGCCTTCATCCAGCAGCGCGGCGCGCGTCTCGCGTGGCGCGACATTGACGAGAATTTCGATGCTCATGGTTCCTTTCCGGACACCAGAGACTGCAACAGCTGCGCGGTCTCGTACAGGGGCAGGCCCATTACACCGGAATAGCTGCCATTGATCTGCTCGATGAACACCGCGCCCAGGCCCTGGATGGCGTAGGCACCGGCCTTGCCCGCCGGTTCACCCGTGTCCCAGTAGGCTGCTGCCTCCGCGGGCGTGATCGTGCACATGCGCACCAGCGTTTGCGAATGCGCGGACAGCACCGGGCCCGTGCCAGGCGCCGCGAGAGCCACTGCCGTGACGACGCGATGTTCCCGCCCCGACAGCGCTGCCAGCATGGCGAGCGCGTCGGCCCGGTCAGCGGGCTTGCCGAGGATCTGGCCATTCACGGCGACCACCGTATCCGATCCCAGGACCGGGAGAGCGCCATCGGATCGTGCGCGACCGGCCAGTGCCTTGGCCTCGGCCAGTCGCCGGGCGAGCGCTACCGGCGATTCATCCGGCAGTGGAGTTTCGTCCACGTCCACGGCCAGCACCTGATGCGGCACACCCAGCTGCTCCAGCAACTCACGCCTGCGGGGCGAAGCCGAGGCAAGCACCACCGATGGAAATTCGAATGGCTTCATTCGCGGTGATACGGATGACCGTCCAGCAGCGTCACTGCACGGTACAGCTGCTCGGCAAACACGATGCGCACCAGCGCATGCGGCAGGGTCAGTGAAGACAAAGACCAGCGCTCATCGCACCGCTTCAGCACCTCGGGCGCAAAGCCATCTGCGCCACCGACGAGGAACACCAGATCCTTGCCAGCCTGCATCCGCCTGGCGAGCCACTGCGAAAGTTCCAGGCTGGTGCGCACAGTGCCGCGCTCATCCAGGGCGACCGCATGGTCCTGCGGGCGGATGGCGGCAAGCAGACGATTGCCCTCTTCGGCCATGGCCCGCGCCACATCGCCGCTGCCGCGTCTGGCTGCCGGAATCTCCACCAGCTCCAGCGGCAGCCGCGCACGCAGGCGCTTGCTGTATTCGGCATAGCCCTCGCTGACCCAGGCTGGCATGCGCTGCCCCACCGCGACCAGCGTGACGCGCATGGAAAAGCCGCTGCTACCCGCGCGGGCGCAGGCTTCCCTTGTTCTTCTTGCGCGCTGGGCCGCTCTTGCCGCGCGCAGCGCGTGAACCGGGGGACTTGGCCTTGGCCCGCTTCGCGGGCGGCGCAGCCTTCCTGGATTTTGCCGGCTTCGCGCGCGGCTTCTTTGGCAGCAATGCCGCCGGTTCCCACAGTTCCTCGAGTCCGTAGAACTCGCGCGCACGCGGCAGCATCACATGCACGATCACATCGTTCAGGTCGACCAGCACCCATTCCCCGTCACGTTCACCTTCCACGCCCATGGGCCTGAAGCCTGCAGCCCTGGCGCGCTCCACCACGCGATCGGCAATCGAACGCACATGACGGTCGGAAGTGCCGGAGGCCAGAATCATGCAGTCGGAAACGTCGGTCACCTGGCGCACGTCAAACACCTTGACGTTGATGGCCTTCATTTCGTCGAGGGCTGCCTTGACGGTTTTTACCAGCGCCGCGCGGGCGGGAGGACGGGAAACCCTGGTCGGGCTCATGGACACGGACGCTGCTTCATTGGCGCCCAGCATACCATCCCGTCTCGGCCAGCAGCTTGCAGACGCTGTCCGGGACGAGATAACGCGGATTGCGACCCCGGGCGATCAGCGCCCTGAGTTCGGTGGAAGAAATCTCCAGCTGGGTCACCGCCCGCACGAAGACCTTGCCGGCCGTCGCCTCATGCAACTCGCGCACCGAACCCGTGCCCCGATCGACCATGACCTCGCCGAGCGGACCCTGGGTCGGAGCCTTCCATCCGGGCCGGTGTGCCACGACCACATGCGCCAGTTCCAGGATCTCGCGCCAGCGATGCCAGTTCGGCAAGCCCAGAAAGGCGTCCATGCCCAGCAGCAGGCAGATCGAGCGGTGGGGGGATTCGGCGCGCAGTTCGGCCAGCGTGTCGACCGAATAGGAAAGCCCGCTGCGCCGCGTCTCGCGATCATCCACCGTGAAGCCGGGCTCATCGGCCACTGCCGCGCGCACCAGCGCGAGCCGTTGCTCGGCGCTTGCCTGGGTCTGGTCCCGGTGAGGCGGATTGCCGGTAGGCAGGAAACACACTTCGGACAGGTGCAACGCCTCGCGCAATTCGAAGGCGGTGCGCAGATGACCGTTGTGCACCGGATCGAAGGTGCCGCCGAAGATTCCCACCGGGCCCGACCCTGTCGCGCGCGTAGCACTCATGCGGCCTGAGTCTCGCCGCGCAGCACCACGCGACCGGTTGCAAACTCGGCCACTATCAACGCGAGCGCATCCCAGGCATTGCCGGCCCTGCGTCCCTTGATGATGCGATCGGCCTCGGCCATCTGCATGTCCAGGCGCGCAAAGAACGCGCGACCCAGCGCCTTCATGCGCGCCACCGCGGCTGCCTGATGATCGCGATTGCGCGACCAGACTCCCGCGACGGGCGCGCCCGGCACGAGCAGCAGCCACAGGGCGCGCAGCTCCTGCCACAGCGACCACAGCACCAGCGTGGGTTCGACGCCCTCGGCCTTCAGGCCCGTCAGCACACGCAGGCTGCGCACCAGGTCACCGCGTAGCACCGCCTCGCCCAGCTGCGTCACTTCAAAGCGGCTGCTCTGCGAACTGCTGGCCAGCACTTCTGCCGCGCCGGCCTGGGTGATTCCGGCCAGCGAGAGCTTCTGCAGCTCCTGCAGGGCGGCCAGCAGATTGCCCTCGGTCTGCAGGGCCAGCAGGGCCAGCGCTTCCTCATCCAGGTGCACGCCCTCACCGGCCGCGCGGGCACGCAACCATGCGGGAAACTGCGCCGTGCCGATGGCCTGTGCATCCACCCAGCAGCCCGCATTGTCCAGCGCCTGCACCCACGCAGCCTTCTGCGCAGACCAGTCCAGCCCCCCCGTCAACACCAGCAGCATGACATCCTGACCCGCAAGACCCGCCAGCTCCGCCAGGGCCTTCGCGCCTTCGGTGCCCGGCTTGCTTCCCGGCATGCGGATCTCGATCAGCCGGCGCGTGGCAAACAGGGACATGGCCTGCACGCTCGCGAAGATTTCATCCCAGGGACCCGTGTTGGCGCGTTCGACGAAGAACACTTCGCGCTCGGTGAATCCGGCGCTGCGTGCCGCGGCCCGGATGGCGTCTGCGGCTTCTCCCTGCGTCAGCGGCTCATCACCGGAGAGCAGATAGACGGGAGCGAGGCCTCGCTTGAGGGCAGCAGGCAACTTTTCCGGGGTCGTTCTCAAGGCGGCTATTATAGGTCGGAACCACCGGCCGGGGTCCCCAGTCATGCCAACGCTATTCGAACGCATCGTGGCCCGCGAAATACCCGCGGACATCGTGTATCAGGACGATGAAATCACTGCCTTTCGCGACATTCACCCACGCGCGCCGGTGCACATCCTGATCGTGCCCAACAAGCCCATCCCCACCGTCAACGACATTGCCGATGGCGATGCGCTACTGGTCGGACGGCTGTTCCTGGTGGCGCGTGATCTGGCGAAGAAACTCGGTATCGCCGCCGATGGCTACCGACTGCTGGTGAATTGCAACCAGCATGGCGGGCAGGAGGTCTACCACCTGCATCTGCACCTGGTCGGCGGCGCACCGCTGGGAACAATGGTCACCACGCGCTGATGGCCACGAAGAAGCGGCCCGCCCGCAGCACAACCCGCAAGCCTGCACCCGATGACGGTCTGTATCCGCCACTGCGGGCCAACCGCACCGGCAGACTGAAGGTCTCCGCACTGCATGAGCTGTACTACGAAGAGAGCGGCAACCCGCAGGGCAAGCCGGTGGTGTTCCTGCATGGTGGCCCCGGTGGCGCCACCAATGCGCAGATGCGCCGCTTCTTCGATCCCCAGCGCTATCGAATCATCATGTTCGACCAGCGCGGCTGTGGCCGCAGCACGCCACATGCGAGCCTGCAGGAGAACACCACCTGGGATCTGGTGGCCGACATCGAGCGCCTGCGCGGGCTGCTGGGCATCGAGCGCTGGCAGGTCTTTGGCGGCAGCTGGGGGTCAACACTGGCGCTTGCCTATGCCGAGAAGCATCCCGGGCGCGTGACCGAGCTCGTGCTGCGCGGCATCTTCCTGCTGCGCCGCTCGGAACTGGCCTGGTTCTACCAGAGCAGTGAAGGCGCTGCGTCCCTGTTCCCGGACCTGTGGGAGCAATTCGTCGCACCGATTCCCGCCGGCGAGCGCCACGACATGATGCGCGCGTACTATCGCCGCCTCACCAGCACTGACGCGAAGGTGCGCCATGCGGCCGCGCATTCCTGGTCGGTCTGGGAAGGCGCTACCAGCCATCTGCGCATGGACCCTCATTACGTGGCGAAATTCCGCGATACCGACTACGCCGCGGCGTTCGCACGCATCGAGTGTCACTACTTCGTGAACGGCGGCTTTCTCGAAGCCGACGACCAACTGCTGCGCGACGTGCCGAAGATCCGCCACATTCCCGGGGTCATCGTGCAGGGTCGCTACGATGTGGTGTGCCCGATGCGCAGCGCCTGGCATCTGCATCGCGCGTGGCCCGAAGCAGAACTGATCGTCGTGCCCGATGCCGGTCACTCCGCCTTTGAGCCGGGCATTGCAAAGGCACTGCGCAAGGCCACTGACCGTTTTTCCAAGCGCCGCTGACACGGAAACCCCATGCGAACCATCCCGCCCCTGGCCGTCCTGTTCCTCGCAACGCTACCCGCACTGGCGGCAGCACCAACACCACCGCAACCAGCCACGCCACCGACGTTCACCAGCGAACAGGTCACCGCCGGCGCCCAGGTGTACTCGCGCATGTGCGCCGCATGCCACGGTGCCGCCCAGGAGGGCGGTGAAGCAGGTCCCGCGCTGCGCGGTGAGACCTTCCAGCGCAAGTGGTCCACGCGACCGTGGCAGGAACTGTTTGAACAGACGCGGCGCACGATGCCGGTCACGCAGCCTGGCGGTCTGCCGCGCACCCAGTACGAGGATCTGGTCGCACTGCTGCTGTCGGTCAACGGCCAGGCACCCGGCGCCACACGACTCTCCGCCAGCGGTGTCGCACCGACGCGCGCACCCGACCCGCCCGCACCGGACACCGAGTGGCTGCACCATCGCGGCGATCCGGGCAGCGACAACTACTCGCCGCTCGAGCAGATCCAGCGCAGCAATCTCGCGCGGCTCACCGTGGCGTGGCGCTGGCGCTCCGACAACTTCGGCAGCAGCATCTACCCCAACTTCGAAGTGACCCCACTGATGGCCCATGGCGTGCTGTACGCGACGGCCGGCGCATCGCGCAGCGTGGTTGCCATCGACGCGAAGAACGGAGAAACGCTGTGGATGCATCGCTTCGATGAAGGCGCGCGCGCCCTGATCGCGCCGCGCAAGGGACCAGGCCGCGGCCTCGCGCTGTGGCGCGAGGGCGCGCGCGACACCCTGTTCGTGATCACGCCCGGCTACCAGCTGCTGGCGCTCGATGCGGCCACCGGGCAACTAGTGCCGGGCTTCGGAGCAGCGGGTGTCGTCGATCTGAAGCTCGCCGCCGACCCGCCGCTCGATCCGCTCACCACACCCATCGGCGCGAGCTCGCCGCCCATTGTCGTGGGTGATGTGGTGATCGTCGGCGCCGCCTTCGCCGCCGGCGCTGCGCCGCCACGCAAGGAAATGCCGGCCGGCAATGTGATGGGCTTCGACGCCAGGACGGGCAGGCGTTTGTGGGTATTCCATACCATCGCGCGCGCGGGCGAACCCGGTGGCGACAGCTGGAGCGAGGATGCGCGCAGCTACACCGGCAACACCGGCGCATGGGCTCCGTTCAGCGCCGATGCGGAACGCGGTCTGGTGTACCTGCCGGTCGAGGCACCGACCAGCGATTTCTACGGCGGCCATCGCCCCGGCAACAACCTTTATTCCAGCAGCCTCGTGTGCCTGGATGCGCGCACCGGCCAGCGTCGCTGGCACTTCCAGCTGGTGCACCACGACATCTTCGATTACGACACGCCGGCGCCGCCCGTACTGCTGGACATCACCGTGCGCGGCAAGCGCATCGCGGCGGTGGCGCAGGTGACCAAGCAGGGCTTGACCTATGTATTCGATCGGGTGAGCGGCGCACCCGTGTGGCCGATCGAGGAACGCCCCGTGCCACAAAGCGACGTGCCCGGCGAAGCTTCCTCACGCACGCAGCCGATACCGACGCTGCCCGAACCCTTCGAGCGCCAGGGAGTCACCGACGCGGACCTCAACAACCTGACACCGGAGATCCACGCCGAAGCGCAGCGCATTGCCGCGCGCTTTCGCATGGGCCCGCTGTTCAACCCGCCCTCGGTGGTCACGCCCACAAACGCCGGCACGCTGCAGGTGCCGGGCTCGCAGGGCGGCGCCAACTGGCAGGGTGCGGTGGCCGACCCCGAAACGGGCATCCTGTATGTCTCCTCCACCTCGACGATCACCGCGATGGGGCTGGGGCAGGATGCAAGGCGCTCCAACCTCGACTACATCCTCAGCGCCAGCAGTCGGGTTGCCGGGCCATTCGGTCTGCCGCTGGCGCGTCCACCCTGGGGGACCATCGTCGCGCTGGACCTGAATACCGGCAAGAAGCTCTGGACCATCGCCAACGGCGATACACCCGACTACGTGCGCAAGCACGAGAAGCTGCGCGGCCTCGCGCTGCCGCGCACCGGGCACGATGACCGCGCCGGCCTGCTGGTCACCAAGTCGCTGCTGTTCGCCGGCGAGGGAGCCGGCATGTTCGTGGCCAGCGAAGGCGGCACCATGTTCCGCGCGCACGACAAGAAGAGCGGCGAGATTCTGTGGGAGATGGATCTGGGCCTGCGGCAGACCGGCATTCCGATGAGCTACGCGGTGGGCGGCAAGCAGTACATCCTCGTGGCAACCGGCGCGCCGGGTGAAGCGGGCCAGTTCATCGCGCTGACGCTGGCCGACCAGTAGACCGGCACACACCGCTACACGCGGCAATTGCCGGTGAGCCCGCTGTCCGCATCGATGATGCCGGCATTCAGGAGCCACAGCCGCGCGTCGGCCGAATCCTGTTCGAACCACGCGCGCGTCGAGCCGAGGCGAAAGCTGTAGCCCCACTCGTCCATGTCGGCGCAGGCGCGTGCCAGGCCACACTGCGACAGCTCCTCGGCCAGCAGCAGCTGCAGGTAGCACACGCCGCACTCTTCCGCATCATCGCCGCCGGCATTGGTGTCGAGCCCGGCGCGGCGTTCGGCCGTCATGCAGATGTAATGGGCTGCCTCGTGCAAGACCGAATGCAGGGGCGTGTCGGGGCGCGCGTACAGCGTATTGTCCTTGAGCCCGGCTTCCGACTCGCCCCAGTAGCTGCCGGGAATGTCCTGGCCCAGCAATACCATGCGCAGATCAAGTCCATAGCGGCCCAGCAGCATGCCGATTGCCGCACGATCGAGCCCGCCCATGCGCAACATGGCAGTTCGTGCGCGCTACAGCGATGACAGGCGCCGCAGCACCACGCTGGCCATGTCACGCGCCAGAGCCGCACGCAGCGTGTCCTTCTCGCGCTGCTTGGCGAGCAGCCGTGTCTCATCGAAGCTGTAGATCCGCGACAACTCGAAGGGCTGCACCGGCATCAGCTCCTTGCCACCGGCACTGACTGCGATCTCGACCTGGTATACGAGCTCGTAGTCCGTGGGGATGTTGCGCGCATCAACCGAAAGAACACGCTCCTTGAATTCGTCGTGGACGATGCGCACCACGGCACCATCAGGCGCGGCCTTGTCCACCAGGCGGGCACCCGAGGCGCCCAGCGAACGGCGCAGGGCCGCCGTGAAGTCACTGTGGGTGTCGATGGCATCCAGCTGCAGCGTGGTGAGTGCGGCAGGCAGGCTCTGCCGGCCCTGCAGCCGGAACCCGCAGGCCGTGACAAGCACGAAGCATGACAGCAGCACTGCGCGACGCATCAGACCACCACGTTGACCAGTTTGCCCTTCACCACGATCACCTTCTTCGGCTCACGACCCTCGCAGAAGCGCCGCACGTTGTCATCGGCCAGCGCGGCCGCCCTGATGGCATCGTCCGGCGTTCCGGGGGCGACGTTGATCCGGCCCCTGAGCTTGCCATTGACCTGCACGACAATCTCGACGGCATCCTGCACCAGCGCATTCTGGTCGACCCTGCGCCAGGGCGTACGCCACAGCTCGGTGCCCTGCCCCAGCTCGGACCACAGCTCGTGGCAGACATGCGGCACGATGGGCGCCAGGCACATCACGGCGATTTCCAGCGCCTCCTGGCGCACGGCGCGTGCTGCCGGCAGCCCGGCGCCCGCCTCAGCCGCGTGCTTACCGATGGCATTGAGCAGCTCCATCACGCTGGCCACCGCCGTATTGAACACGCGGCGGCGGCCCATATCGTCTTCGACCTTGCCCAGGGTGTGGTGCGCGACGCGCCGCAGATCGCGATCGCCGGCACTGAGCGCGGTGGAAGCTGCGGCTGCCAGGGCTTCAATGCGATCGGCCCCTGATACGACCCCGCCCGCAGAAACGTGGTCGTAAACGGCCTTCCACAGGCGACGCAGAAAGCGATTGGCGCCATACACGCCCTCGTCGCTCCACTCCAGCGACAGCTCCGGCGGCGCAGTGAACATCATGAACAGGCGCGCAGTGTCGGCGCCATGCTTTTCGGTGATCAGGTTCGGGTCCACGCCATTGAGGCGCGACTTGGACATCGTGCCAAAGCCTTCATAGTCGACGCTGCTGCCGTCCTTCTTCAGCGTGGCACGCGCCACGCGCGTGGCAGGATCGATGACCAGATCCACGTCCGCCGGATTGAAGTACTCGCGCCGCCCGCTGCTGCTGGTGCGCTGGAAGATGTGGTTCAGCACCATGCCCTGGGTCAGCAGGTTGGCAAAGGGCTCGGGTGATTTGACCAGCCCCATGCCCTGCATCACGCGCGTCCAGAACCGCGCATACAGCAGGTGCAGGATGGCGTGCTCGATGCCACCGATGTACTGGTCCACCGGCAGCCAGTAGTCCGCGCGCGCATCCACCATCGCGCCATCATTGCCGTGGCTCGCAAAGCGCAGGAAGTACCACGAGGAATCCACGAAGGTATCCATCGTGTCGGTTTCGCGGCGCGCATCTGCGCCGCACTTTGGGCACTTGCACTGAAAGAACGAGGCCGTCTTCGCCAGCGGATTGCCGCTGCCATCCGGCACCAGGTCCTCGGGCAGCCGCACCGGCAGGTCCTTGTCGGGCACGGGCACATCGCCGCACGACGGGCAGTGAATGATCGGGATGGGGCAACCCCAGTAGCGCTGCCGCGAGATGCCCCAGTCACGCAGGCGGAACTGCACGCGCTTCTGCCCCAGGCCCTTCTCCTGCAGCGCCGCGGCGATCGCATCCACGGCGGCCGCAAAGTCCAGTCCATCGAAGGCGCCCGAGTTCACCAGCACGCCGTGCTCGGCATAGGCCTCCTGCCAAGGCGCGGCAACGCGCTCGTACTTGCCGCCCGTCGAAGCAATCACGGTCTTCACCGGCAGCGCGTACTTCTGCGCGAACTCGAAATCGCGTTCGTCATGCGCGGGCACGGCCATCACGGCGCCTTCGCCGTAGCCCATCAATACGTAGTTGGCCACCCAGATCGGCAGCGTCTCGCCGGTGAGCGGATGCCGCACGGTGAGCCCGGTGGGCATGCCCTTCTTCTCGGCCGTGGCGATGTCCGCTTCCATGGTGCTGCCGCGCTTGCACTCATCGACGAATGCCGCGAGCCTTGCATCCTTCTGCGCTGCAGCCATCGCAATGGGATGCTCGGCCGCCACGGCGACATAGGTCGCCCCCAGCAGGGTATCGGCGCGCGTGGTGAAGACACGCAGCGCACCATCCGACTTCAACAGCGCGCGGGTGTCATCACCCCAGGGGAAGTCCACGTCCACGCCCTCGCTGCGCCCGATCCAGTTGGCCTGCATCGTGCGCACGCGCTCGGGCCAGCCCGGCAGTTCGTCCAGCGCCGCGAGCAGATCTTCGGCGTAGCGTGTGATCCCGAGGTAGTACATCGGAATCTCGCGTTTCTCGACCAGCGCGCCGGTGCGCCAGCCGCGCCCGTCGATCACCTGCTCGT
>CAYWDZ010000068.1:0-13589 GCA_964456255.1 uncultured Steroidobacteraceae bacterium
GTTGAGGCCCAGCACGCCGATCTTGGCGCCCGGGAAGAAGGACAGGGAGATGTCGCGCAGGATGGTCCGCTTGGGCGGAACCACCTTGGAGACACGGTTCATGGTGTAGATGTATTGAGCCATGCAGCAATGATAGTCTGACCACCGCTTGAACGCCCCCCCGACAACCCGGAGCGTGGTGGTCATCGCCGACGAGGCGCTGGGGCGTTATGGATTTCCCAACGGCCACTCTTTCGGATGCGACCGGCTGGGGGTCTTCCTGGCCGAGTACCGCGCGCGCGGCTTCGACAGTCGCTGCATTCATCATCCTTCGCGCATCGCCGACGACGAAGAGCTGCTGCGGTTTCATACGCCGCGCTATCTGCAATACGTGCGTCAGCGTTCCGAGGAAGGCAGCGGCACGCTGGATGAGGGCGACACCCCGGCCTTTCGTGGTTGCTACGAGATTGCCGCGCGCGTGGTCGGTGCAACGCTGGATGCCGCGGGCGCGTTGCTGGCCGGTCGTGCCCACCGCGGCTTCGTGCCCATAGGCGGGCTGCATCACGCCGCGCGGGACCGGGCGGCCGGCTTCTGCGTGTTCAATGACATCGGGGTGCTGATCGAGACCCTGCGCCTGCGGGGCGTGGGGCGCGTGGCGTATGTGGATATCGATGCGCACCACGGCGATGGCGTCTTCTATTCATTCGAGGACGATCCGTACGTGGTCATTGCCGACGTGCACGAGGACGGCCGTTTCCTCTATCCCGGCACGGGCGGCGACCACGAGACCGGCCTGAACGGGGCGCGGGGCACCAAGCTCAACATCCCGCTGCCACCGGGCGCGGACGATGCGGCGTTCGCGCGCGTCTGGCCAGCGGTGCTGCAGCACCTGGAGCGCGCAGCACCGGAGTTCATCATTCTTCAGTGCGGCGCCGACAGCCTGGGTGGCGACCCGCTTGCGCACCTGAATCTGACTGCCGCCAGCCATCGGCTTGCTGCCAACAGCCTCGCGCGGCTTGCCGACGCACTGGGTCACGGGCGCCTGCTCGCGCTGGGCGGCGGCGGGTATGACCGCACCAACGTCGCGACCGGGTGGAATTCGGTGCTGGAGTCCCTGCTGGAAGCCTGAGAGGTCGGTTTCGGGTACCCTAGGCGCCCTTTTTTGCTGCAGGTTGCCTGGTCCATGTATTCCGAGTCGATGACGATCGAACGATTTGATCCGGACCTGGCGAGTGCGCTCGCCGGTGAGAAGCAGCGTCAGGAAGATCACATCGAATTGATCGCCTCGGAGAACTACGCCAGCCCGCGCGTGCTGGCGGCGCAGGGCTCGGTGCTGACCAACAAGTACGCCGAAGGCTATCCCGGCAAGCGCTACTACGGCGGCTGCGAGTTCGTGGATGTGGTCGAGCAGCTGGCCATCGATCGTGCCAGGCGCCTGTTTGGTGCGGATTTCGCCAATGTGCAGCCACATTCGGGCAGCCAGGCCAATGCGGCGGCTTACCTCGCGCTGATCAATCCCGGCGACACCATCCTCGGCCTGAGCCTGGACAACGGCGGCCATCTCACGCACGGGTCGAAGGTGAACTTCTCCGGTCGCGTGTTCCGTGCGGTTTCCTACGGCCTGAAGCCCGAAGACGGGGTCATCGACTATGACCAGCTCGAGGCGGTGGCGCTGGCCGAGAAGCCCAGGCTGATCATTGCGGGATTCTCGGCATACTCGCGCAATCTGGATTTCGCACGCTTCCGTCGGGTTGCCGATCAGGTGGGTGCGTACCTGCTGGTGGACATGGCGCATGTGGCCGGTCTGGTTGCGACCGGCCTGTCCCCCAATCCGATTCCCTTCGCTGACGTGGTGACCACCACCACGCACAAGACGCTGCGCGGACCGCGCGGCGGCATGATCCTGGCGCGCGCCAATCCCGAGATCGAAAAGAAGCTCAATTCACTGGTGTTTCCGGGGACGCAGGGCGGCCCGTTGATGCATGTGATCGCGGCCAAGGCTGTGGCTTTCCAGGAAGCGCTGCAGCCTGACTTCAAGCTGTACCAGCAGCAGGTGCTGGCCAATGCGCGCGCCATGGCCACCGCCTTCCAGCGTCGTGGCTACAGGATCGTCTCCGGCGGCACCGACAACCATCTGTTCCTGCTCGATCTGTCCGACAAGAGCATGAACGGCAAGGAGGCCGATGCCGCGCTGGGCAAGGCGCATATCACCGTAAACAAGAACGCGGTGCCGAATGATCCGCGGCCGCCGACGGTGACCAGCGGCATCCGCATCGGGTCGCCGGCCTCCACCACGCGCGGTTTCAAGGAGCCCGAAATGGTGCAGGTGGCTGGCTGGATCGCCGACATCATCGACAATGGGGGCGCGCCCGACGTGATCGAGCGCGTGCGCGGCGAAGTCGCGGCGCTATGCGCGCGCTTTCCGGTCTACGGCAAGTGAGGTGGCATGCACTGTCCCTTCTGTGGACATGAGGAGACCAAGGTAACGGATTCGCGCCTGGCCGGTGGCGGGGCGCAGATCCGCCGTCGCCGTGAGTGTCTTTCCTGCGGCGAGCGCTTCACCACCTTCGAGACTGCCGAACTCGTGATGCCGCAGGTGGTCAAGTCCGACCAGAGCCGCGTGCCCTTCGACGAGGCCAAGCTGCGTGCCGGCATGACCAAGGCACTCGAGAAGCGCCCGGTGAGCCCCGAGGCCATCGATGCCGCGGTCGCCCGCATCGAGCACAAGCTGCGCGCCATGGGTGAGCGCGAAGTCACTTCCATGGAGATTGGCGAACTGGTGATGGAAGAGCTGCATCACCTGGATGAAGTGGCCTATGTGCGCTTCGCGTCGGTGTACCGCAGCTTCCAGGACCTGGATGCCTTCCGGCACGCGATCGAACATGTGCGCAGCAAGCGCCGCAAGGCGCCCCATCAGGACCAGCTTTCCCTGCCCGGCGTGGCGGCAGATACGCCCAAGGGTGACAAGTGAAAACGCCGGTGTGGACTGAAGCCGATCGCTCGCACATGGCACGCGCACTGGAGCTGGCAGCGCGAGGCCTGTACACCACGGATCCGAATCCGCGTGTCGGCTGCGTGCTGGTGCAGGGTGGCAAGGTGGTGGGCGAGGGCTGGCATGAGCGCGCCGGCGGGCCCCACGCGGAAGTGGCCGCTCTGGCGGCGGCAGGTCCCGCTGCGCGTGGAGCCACGGCCTACGTTTCCCTGGAACCCTGCAATCACCATGGGCGTACGGGCCCGTGCAGCGAGGCATTGATCGGTGCGGGTGTGGCGCGCGTGGTCTACGCGCTGGCTGATCCGAACCCCGCGGCTGGCGGGGGAGGCGCGCGTCTGGCAGCAGCGGGCACCGCAGTGGATGCGGGGCTGATGGCCGAAGAGGCCGCACGGCTCAATCCCGGTTTCGTGCGGCGCGTGCAGGGAGGGCTGCCGTGGGTGCGCGTGAAACTGGCCGCGAGCCTTGATGGACGTACCGCGCTGGCCAGTGGCGAAAGCCGCTGGATCACATCGAAAGCCGCGCGCACGGATGCCCAGTATGGCCGTGCGCGCAGTTCCGTCGTGCTGACCGGCGTGGGCACCATCCTGGCGGATGATCCGGCCATGAATGTCCGGGTGGACGAGAGCGACCGTCAGCCCCTGCGCGTGATCCTCGATTCGCACCTGCGCACGCCTTCGGATTCGCGTGTGATCAACCGCGAGGGAGGAGTCCTGGTGGTTGCCGTGCGGGACGATCCGTCGCGGCGCCATTCACTGGAACTTCAGGGAGTGGAGATAGCCATTGTGCCCGCGGTCCAGGGCCGTCCCGATCTGCATGAAGTGCTGAGGCTGCTCGCAGCGCGCGGCGCCAATGAAGTGTGGGTCGAGGCGGGTGCCACGCTTGCCGGCGCCTTCGTGGCGCAGGGCCTGTTCGATGAACTGGTTGTCTACCTGGCGCCGACTTTGCTGGGCCCCGATGCGCGTGCGCTGCTCGACCTGCCGCAACTGCAGTCGCTGGGTGCGCGCCCCGAATTGCGCTTCACCGGATGCCGCATGGTGGGCGATGATCTGTGCATCACGGCGGTCAGGGCCTGATCATGTTCACCGGAATCGTCCAGGCAATCGGCAGGACTTCAGTATGCGAGTCTCGTGACGGTGATCTGCGCCTGGTCGACGATGCCACTGATCTGGCGGCACGTGTCGCGCCATCGCGCCTGGCAATCGGTGAAAGCATTGCGGTCAATGGCGCGTGCCTGACGGTCGTTGCCTTCGATGGCGCGCGCTTCGCAGCGGATGTGTCGCGCGAGACGCTGGCACTGACCACGCTGGGTCGGCTGCGCGGGGGTGATGCGGTGAATCTCGAGGCTGCGCTGCGCGCCGGTGATCCGCTGGGTGGGCACATGATGTCCGGCCATGTGGATGGTGTGGCGCAGGTGGTTGCGCTGCACCCCGATGCGCGCTCGCTGCGTGTCGAGATCGAGGTGCCGGAAGCCCTGGCGCGTTACATCGCCCCAAAGGGGTCCGTGGCACTGGACGGTGTCAGCCTGACCGTCAACGAAGTCGCCGGTCGGCGTTTTGGCGTCAATCTGATCCCGCAAACCATGCGGGCGACTACCTTCGGTGATCTTGCCGCCGGGCAGGCGCTGAACCTCGAAGTCGACCAGGTCGCCCGCTACCTGGAGCGCCTGCTGGCGCAGCGGGGATGAAACTTCAGGGTCACCAGCCCATACTTTCCTGACTGTATTCATGGAGTAGTCACATGCTTCAATTCCACAGCCTGCGCACACGTGCAGTGCCGGCCGCGGCCTTCGCGCTGCTGGGCCTTGTGCTGGGTTCCTGCGCGAGCAATCCGCCAGCCCCTGAACAGCAGCGGGCGTCTGAAGTCGAACCCACTGGAATCGAGGCCTACACAGGACGCCTGCAGGTCATCGTCACGGATCAGAACGCGGCGTACCTGGAGCGTGCGTCCGTTGACCTGCGTTCGCTGGGCAAGAACATCTGGCGCCGCGCTTCAACGACCGACCCACAGGGCAAGGTGACTTTCTCCGCCGTACCGCCGGACGTGGAACTCAATGTCGTGCATCAGTACGGTTCCCATACCCAGCAGATCGCGGTTCCCCAGTCCGGTGGAACGATCGAGGTGCGAGTCATCATCCAGACCTTCGGGGCCGACCAGGCGCAGGAGGGGACCGACACCAACGCCGGGTTCTGATATCGGGTCGGGAGGTGGCGGAATCGGGGGCGGCGGGCCTCTCGCAAAGGCCTGTTCACCCGCCGGAAACGGGACTACGATTTGTTGCTGTCGTACGCAATCCAGGGAGTTCCCATGACCATTGCAGTGCGTTTCGCGACCTTGCGGGCGGCCGCGGTCCCGGTTGCAGGTGCGCTGGTTCTTGGCGGCTTGCTGGCCGGGTGTGCATCCACTACACGCCAGTTTTCTCCCGTGTCCCTCGATACCCCCACGGTCTCGTTTACCAACGGGCGCATCATGCTGTTTCTCACGGATGAAAACGGGCTGCCCATGACGCGCACCCGGGTGGATTTTTCGTGGGAGAGCCCGCAGTTCTACAAGACCAGCGCCTTTACCGACAACAACGGCCAGGTGACCTTCAGTGGTGTGCCGGAGGTGGCCGAGGTCAGCATCGACCACCCTGGTGGCAATTACACCAAGACCCTGGTCGTGCCGCAGCGGGGCACCAGCGAGATGCGCGTAATTCTCGATACTTATGGCGCAAACAAGGCCGAGCGGATTCGCCAGGTCACCCCGTCCAATGTGGCCACCGCCCCGGCGCAGTAGAGCAGGGCACTGGTACAATCCGGGCCCATGAGCAAAGGGCCCAAACTGGTCGAGCCGGAAGCGCAGGTGTTCGACCGCGTCGAGGACATCCTGGCAGATCTTGCCGCCGGCAAGATGGTCGTGATCGTTGACGACGAGGATCGCGAGAACGAGGGCGATCTGCTCATGGCCGCCGAGAGGGTGCGGCCCGAGGACATCAACTTCATGGCGCGCTTCGGGCGGGGGCTGATCTGTCTCACGCTCACCCGCGAGCGCTGCACCCAGCTGCGCCTGCCGCTGATGGTCAGTGATACCGATCGCGAGCGGCGCACGAACTTCACCGTGTCGATTGAAGCGGCCGAGGGAATCACCACCGGCATCTCGGCCTATGACCGTGCGCACACGGTCCGGGCCGCCGTGGCGCCGGACGCGCGCCCCGAGCACCTGCGCCAGCCCGGCCACATCTTTCCGGTGATGGCGCAGCCCGGTGGCGTGCTCACCCGCGCCGGTCATACCGAAGCCGGCTGCGATCTGGCCCGCCTTGCAGGAATGGAGCCGGCCGCGGTGATCGTGGAGATCATGAACGACGATGGCACGATGGCGCGCCGTCCGCAGCTCGAACTGTTCGCGAGCCAGCATGGTCTCAGGATGGGCACCATCCGTGACCTGATCCGTTATCGCCTGCGCACCGAGCGCAGCGTCGAGCGCATCGCCCACCGCAGGGTGCAGACCGAGTTCGGCGAGTTCGAGCTGCACTGCTACGAGGACCACGTCCATCGTGATCTGCACCTGGCGCTCACGCGTGGCAACCTGGCTGAAGAAGCGCCGTTGCCGCTGGTGCGCGTGCATGTCGCCGATACCCTGCGCGATCTGCTCGGTGTGCGCGGTGAAGCGCGGCACTGGACACTGCGCGAAGCGCTGCGGCGCATTGCCGCCGAGCCCAGTGGTGTGCTGGTGGTGCTGCGCGAACCGGAGTCGCCGCGCCAGCTGGCCGATGCCGTGCAGGGCCAGCCGCGCCGGGAACTGCCGCGCCCCGATCCGCAATCGCAGGCGGTGCTGCGCACCTTTGGTATCGGCGCCCAGATCCTCAAGGACCTGGGCATCAGGCGCATGCGCGTGCTGTCTGCGCCCAAACAGCTGTTCGGCATTTCGGCCTTCGATCTGGAAGTCGCCGAGTACGTCAGCGACTGACGACCCGACTGTTCCCATGCCCAACTTCAAGGTCATCGACGGCGCGGTGCGTCCCGTTGCCGGACCCGGCGCCGCAGCCGATGCGGCGCGCGGGGTCAGTGTCGCCATCGTTGCCGCACGCTTCAATGCCGATATCGTTGATCGCATGGTCGCCGGTGCCAGTGCCGTGTGGCAGCGGCAGGGCGGTGACCCGCAGCAGCTGCTGCTGGTGCGGGCGCCCGGTGCCTTCGAGTTGCCCCTGCTGTCCAGGAAGCTGGCCGGAAGCGGCCGCTACCACGCCGTCATTGCCCTGGGTTGCGTGATCCGCGGGGACACGGCGCATTTCGACTTCGTGGCGGGCGAGGCGGCGCGTGGCATTGCCGATGCGGCACGTGATACCGGTGTGCCGGTGATCTTCGGCGTGCTGACCACCGAGAACGTCGAGCAGGCGCTGGAGCGTGCCGATCCGGAGCGCCTGAACAAGGGCGGCGAGGCCATGGACGCGGCGCTGGAAATGATTCGCGCATTGCGCCAGATCGACGCGCCATGAGCGATGGCACGCGAACCGCGCGTGGCAATGGCGCGCGCCAGCTGGCGCGCAAGCTGGCGTTGCAGGCGCTGTACAGCTGGCTGGTGAACCCGCGGCCCTGGCAGGACCTGGTGGGTGAATTCGAGCTCGCCGAGGAAGCGCCGCGTGCCGATCGCGCCTTCTACCTCGCGCTGGTGCGCGATGTCTGCGAGCAGGGTGGCGAGCTCGATACGCTGTTGTCCGGCTGGACGGATCGTCCTGCCGTGGAGCTGGACCCGGTTGAACACGCGGCGTTGCTGATTGGCCTGGTGGAATTGCGCGCGCATCCCGAGGTGCCGTTCCGCGTCGCCATCAGCGAGGCGGTGTCGCTGGCCATGCGCTTCGGCGCCACCGATGGCCACAAGTTCGTCAATGCGGTGATGGACAAGGCCGCGGGGGCACTGCGGCCGCACGAGCACTAGCGCGGAACCAGCAGCTCATGGCGCTGGGTGAATTCGAACTGATCGAACGCTATTTCCGGCAGCCAGCCGAAGAGCTGCGGCGGCTGCGCGGTGATGCGCCGCTCGGGATCGGCGACGACGCAGCGCTGCTGGATCCCCCGGCGGGCCAGCAACTGGTCGCCGCGCTCGACACCCTGGTGGAGGGGCGGCACTTCCCGATCGGATCGCCGCCGCGCTCCATCGGACATCGCGCGCTGGCCGTGAATCTTTCCGATCTGGCCGCAATGGGCGCTGACCCGGCCTGGTTTCTCCTTGCACTGACCATGCCCTCTGCCGAGGAAGCCTTTCTCGAGGCCTTTGCCGGCGGCATGCTGGATCTCGCGGCACAACACGGCATGGCGCTGGTTGGCGGCGACACCACTGCGGGCCCGCTGGCTGTCTCCGTTCACGTGCTGGGGTTCGTGGGGACTGGCATGGCCTTGCGGCGCGCCGGCGGCTCGCCGGGCGATCTGCTGTACGTGAGCGGCACAACTGGCGATGCAGCCGCAGGGCTTGCACTGGCCATGGGTGAGCCCGCGCCCGCAGGTGTCGGGGGCGCACAGCGCCAGTGGTTGCGCGAGCGCTTCGAGTTTCCGGCGCCGCGCGTCGCCCTGGGCCGGGCACTGCGCGGCGTGGCCAGTGCCTGCATCGATGTTTCGGATGGCCTGGCGGCCGACGCGGGCAAGCTCGCCAGCGCCAGTGGCTGCGGCGCGCAGATCGAGCTGGAGAAGTTGCCACTGTCGGACGAGCTGCGGGCGTTTGCTGGTGATGCGGGTGCGCGACGACTCGCGTTGACGGGTGGCGATGACTACGAACTGTGCTTTGCCGTGCCGCCTGCGCGTGCCAGCGACTTGCCAGCGCGACTGGCTCAGGCCGGATGCCGGATCACCTGCATCGGGCGCCTGGTGGATGGTGAGGGACTGCGGGTGATGGAGCAGGGCGAGACGGTCGCCATGGACATGCCCGGCTACGACCACTTTTCCGGCGGCTGAGCCGCACGCCAGTCTTATGTAAAGGAACCATTGCCATCCGGGCCCGGCGACTCGCGTACCGACGGATTTCCGGTGCAGGTGAATAGGCACCATAAGATGCGCGTCACAGTGGTGCGGTGGGGCATGTCCCTATGCTGTGCGGTAACTTCCGCAGCTGCCCACCGCAAATGTCCCTCACCAGTACTGCCACCGGATCAGTCAAGAAGCCCAGTCCGGCTGCCAGCGTGCCCGAACGCATCGGCAAGTACGCCATTGTCAGGGAAGTGGGTATCGGCAGCACCGGCACGGTGTACCTGTCGCACGATCCGTATTACAACCGCGACGTCGCGATCAAGGTCTATCAGGGCGATCTGACGGACAAGGACAAGGCGCGCACGGCGCGCAAGATGTTCCTGTCCGAGGCGCAGATGGTGGGCATGCTGCAGCATCCGCACCTGATGCCCATCTACGATGCGGGTGAGGAAGACGGCCACTGTTACGTGGTCACCGAGTATGTGCATGGGGGCCGCACCCTGGCCTCGTTCTGCAAGTCCGCCGATGCGCTGCCCGTGGACGTCGTCGTGGAGATCATCTTCAAGTGCGCCAAGGCGCTGCACTACGCACATTCGCGCGGTGTGATCCATCGCGACATCAAGCCGTCGAACATCCTGTACACGAAGGATGGCGACGTGCGCATCATCGACTTCGGCATCGCGCTGGTGGCCGACTCGGACATGTCGCTCATCGAGGGCATTGCCGGCAGCCCCAGCTACATGTCGCCCGAGCAGGTGCAGGGACGCCCGCTGACCAATCGTTCGGACCTGTATTCGCTGGCCGCGGTGATGTACGAGCTGCTGGCCGGCGCGCGCCCGTTCCGCGGCGGCAACCTCGCCAAGCTGATGCACCAGATCGTCTACGCCACGCCGCCGCCGATCCACACCATGCGCCGCGAAGTGCCGGAGGATCTGGAGGAGGTCGTGGCCACCGGCCTGCAGAAGGATCCGGAAAAGCGCTTCAAGAGCGGGCTGGATTTCGCCGCCGCGCTCACCCGGGTACACCAGAAGCTGCGCGCCCGTACCGGCGAGATGGAACAGGTCGAGCAGCTGGCGATGCTGCGCAAGCTGAAGTTCTTCCATGATTTCTCGCAGGCCGAGATCAGCGAAGTGCAGATGGCCAGCTCCTGGCAGAACTGCGTCAACGGCGAGGAGATCGTGCGCGAGGGCGACATGGAAGACCGCTTCTATATCGTCGTCGCCGGCAACTGCGCGGTGGAACGGCACGGCCGCGTCATCGGCCAGATGGGCACTGGGGACTGCTTCGGCGAGTCCAGTTACCTGCCCGGTGCGCGCCGCGCGGCCACCGTGCGTGCCCATGGCAATGTCACGCTGCTCAGGGTGGGTGCAACATTGCTGGAGCAGGCCTCGGCCAAGTG
Source organism: uncultured Steroidobacteraceae bacterium (assembly GCA_964456255.1). Lineage (GTDB taxonomy): Bacteria > Pseudomonadota > Gammaproteobacteria > Steroidobacterales > Steroidobacteraceae > ZC4RG30. The sequence goes on from CAYWDZ010000068.1 coordinate 10,307, forward strand.
TCAGCTGCGCTTCAACCGCGTGTTCCTGCGCTCGTTGATCGAGCGCCTGCAGAGCCCGGAAACGGCGACAGACCGGCGCTGATCGGCGAAGATGCGCGGGCCGTGCCCCGCCTGTTCGCCGCCATCCTTGCTCTGTTCTGCAGCGTCACCGCCCCGGCCGGTCCGCCGCAGCGCATTGTCTCGCTCAATTTCTGTACCGACCAGCTGCTGCTGGCGCTGGTCCCCCCGGAACGTATCGCATCGCTGACGTGGCTGGCCCGCACTGATGGCACCGCCGTTGAGCGCGCGCTTGCCGGAAAGTTGCCGTTGAACCGTGGCAGCGCCGAGGAGGTGCTGGCAGCCCATCCGGATCTGGTACTCGCCGGCCGCTACACCACCGCCAACACGCGCGCGCTGCTGACCCAGGTCGGTGTCCCCATGGTGGTGGTGGATGCTGCGCAGGATTGGGAAGGAATACGGCGCGTCACACGCGAGGTCGCGGCGGCGGTGGGCGAGCCGGCACGCGGTGAAGCCCTGCTGGCGCAGATGGACTCCGGACTCGCCGCGATCGCGGCGCTGCGCATGGCCACGCCGGTACGTGCCATCGGGTGGAGTGGCGCGGCAGAAGATGTGCCCGGCGCGGATACCCTCTTCAACACCATCCTGACCACGGCCGGTGCGGTGAATCTGGCGGCGCTGCCCAGCGGCCGCCATGGCTTTGATCTGGAACAGGTGCTGCGTGCGCGTCCCCAGGTCCTGCTGCGCGGTACCAGCCATGCAGGCGATCGCGCGCTGCGCAGTTCCGTGGCGGGGCATCCCGCTCTCGCCGCGCTGCCAGGTGTTGCGATCATCGAGTATCCGGAAGGGCCCTGGGCCTGCGGTGTCCCGGCGGCGGCGGACCATGCGCTGGATCTTGCGCGCAAATTGCGCGAACTGCCCGGGGCCGCGCCTCCATGAAGCGCGCTGCGCCCAGCTCATGGCTGCTGGTGCTGCTGGCAGTGGTGGCGCTGGTCTCGCTGCTGCCTGGACGAGCCGGATGGCTGTTGCCGTGGCGCCTGAGCGGCGACGACGCGGAGCTTGCGCACCTGATCCTGTGGCAACTGCGTGTGCCGCGCCTGGTGCTGGCATTGCTGGTGGGCGGCGCGCTGGGTCTGGCTGGCGCCGTGCTGCAGGGGCTGACGCGCAATCCGCTGGCCGAGCCGGGATTGCTCGGCATTTCATCGGGCGCTTCGCTCGGTGCCGTGATCGCCATCTATTCGGGCATGGGCACGGTGTTCGCGCTGGCCGTGCCGTTGTCTGGTCTGGCTGGCGCATTCTGCGGCACGTTGCTCACGCTGGCGCTGGGTGCCGGTGGCGGCATGTTGACGCTGATCCTGGCCGGTGCCGCGGTTTCCGGAATGCTGCTGGCCGGTACGGCGCTGGTGCTGAATCTCGCGCCCGACCCCTACGCGGCCTACGAGATTTCCCACTGGATGATGGGTTCGCTGGCCGATCGCAGCTGGCAGCAGGTCGGGCTCGCCGCGCCATTCGTCGTGCTGGGCATGGTCATCCTGATGGCTACGGGTCGCGCGCTGGATGCGCTGAGTCTCGGCGAACTGCAGGCCGCGAGCCTCGGGGTCGACCTGAAGGTGGTGCGCTGGCAGGTGGTGGTGGGCACTGCGCTGGCGGTGGGCGCGGCCACCGCAGTGACCGGCACCATCGGCTTCATCGGTCTGCTGGCGCCGCATCTGGTGCGCGGTGCCGTGGGACATTCGCCGCGCCGCACGCTGCTGGCCGCGGCGCTGCTGGGCGCGCTGCTGCTGCTGGTGGCCGATGTCGTGGCGCGCCTGTCGCCGCTGGCGCAGGAGCTGAAGCTCGGCGTGCTTACGGGCCTGGTCGGATCACCCTTCTTCCTGTGGCTGGTCTGGCGCATGCAGCGCGAGTCGCCATGACCGCGCTCAGTGCAACGAACCTCACGCTGGCGCGCGGTGGACGCGCGATCCTGCGTGGCCTCACGCTTGCGGCCGCGGGCGGTGAACTGGTGGCGGTGATTGGCCCGAATGGCGCAGGCAAATCCACGCTGCTGGCCACACTCGCCGGGCTGACGAGACCCGATGCAGGCGCGGTGCTGCTCGATGGCGTGCCCGTTGCGGGATTGCCGGTGCGCGAGCTGGCGCGGCGGCGCGCATATCTGCCGCAGAACGCGCGCTGCGAATGGCCGCTCAGCGTGGAGCGGATGGTTGCGCTGGGTCTTGCGCCCTTCAGTCGCGCTGACGCGGCGAGAATCGATGCAGTGCTTGCCGACTGCGACCTGCTCGGGCTGCGCGCGCAGCCGGTGACCACGCTCTCCGGCGGCGAACTGGCGCGGGCCATGCTGGCGCGGGCGCTGGTTGCCGATCCCGAGGTATTGATCGTGGATGAGCCGCTGGCCGGTCTTGATCCCCGCCATGCCTGGGATGCGGCGCGCCGCCTGCGTGATCTGGCGGTGGAGCAGGGCAGGCTGGTGATTGCCAGCATCCACGACGTGAACATCGCGCTCAGGCTGGCAACACGGGTATGGGCGCTGCGCGACGGGCAATTGCTTGCCGACGGTCCGCCGCAGGTCGCACTCGATGAGGCGTTGCTGGGCGAGCTGTTCGCCATGAAGGTGGAATTGCGCGGCAGCGCGGCCGCTGCCTGGGTGGACTTCGCGCCCTAGCGGGGTCCACCCTCGGCGGCCAGCGGCCCGGCCAGCAGACCATGCCACCACTCGGAGATGCGCTGCCGGATGGAAGCAGCGTCGAGCCCGGCCATCGTCAGGCAGTCCTCGCGTGAGCCGTGTTCGATGAAGCGGTCGGGTATACCGATGTGCAGCAGCGGGATCTGCACGCCGCCCTCGGCCAGCACTTCGCCCACGGCTGAACCGGCGCCACCGGCCACCACGTTTTCTTCCACCGTGGCCAGTGCGCGTGACTTCAGCGCCACGCGCAGCACGGCGTCGCGGTCCATCGGCTTCACGAAGCGCATGTCGAGCACCGTGGCATCGTGCAGGTCCGCTGCGGCGAGCGCCGCCTGCAGCAGCGGCCCGAAGTTCAGGATGGCGAGGCCAGAGCGCCCCTCGCGTCGCATGACGGCCTTGCCGATGGGCAGGGCGCTCATCTGCTTCTCGGCCGGTACGCCGGGGCCGGCGCCGCGCGGGTAGCGCACCGCGGCCGGGCTCTTCAGCGTGGTTGCCGTGTAGAGCATCTGCCGGCATTCGTTCTCGTCCGAAGGTGTCATCACCACCAGATTCGGAATGCGGCGCAGGAAGCTCACATCGAAGCTGCCCTGGTGGGTGGCCCCATCG
>CAYWDZ010000069.1:0-10599 GCA_964456255.1 uncultured Steroidobacteraceae bacterium
TGCAGCGTGGACCACTGGCGGATGATCTCGCAGTACGGGCGCGGGTCCTCGATCTCGTCAGGCGCAATGCCCGCAAAATGATCGGCCGTGACATTGCGGATGCAGTTGCCGCTGGTCTGGATGGCATGCATCTCGACCGTGGCCAGATCCGCCAGCATGTCCGGCACGTCCTCGAGCTTCGGCCAGTTGAACTGCAGGTTCTGGCGCGTGGTGAAGTGGCCATAACCGCGGTCGTACTTGCGCGCCAGGTGCGCCAGCATGCGCAGCTGGCGGGTCGAAAGCAGACCGTAGGGAATCGCGATGCGCAGCATCGGCGCATGCTTCTGGATGTACAGGCCATTGCGCAGGCGCAGCGGGCGGAACTCATCCTCGGGCAGCGTGCCATCCAGAAAGCGGCGGGTCTGGTCGCGGAACTGCGCAACCCGCTCGGCCACGATGGTGGTGTCGATTTCGTCGTAGCGATACATGGCCGGCACTCTAATGCAGGCGGCCGGCCGGCGCCCGCCCGATGAGAATTATTTCCATCTGCGGGACTGTTATATGGCGCCCCCGCCCCCCTGCGCCGGCCCTATCCAGTGGTCTGGAGTCCCTGTGCGATGCCGCTCACGCTGGCCAGCAGGGCCTGGAACAGATCCTCGTCCTCGCGGGCCGTGGCCCGCCAACGACGCAGCAGATCCACCTGCATCAGGTTCATCGGATCCACGTAAGGGTTGCGCAGCTGGATCGAGCGTTGCTGGGTACGGTCGCCGTCCAGAAGTTCGCTCTCTTCCTTGATGGCCAGAATGGCCGCCCTGCAGCGCTCGTATTCCTCGCGCAGTTTCCCCACATAGCCCCGCAGCCCCTCCGACGCCAGCTCGCCATAGCGCTCGGTGATCGCGAAATCCGATCGGGCGAGCTGACCCTCGATGTCGTCGAACAGCAAGGTGAACAGCGGCCAGCTGCGATACAGCTGACGCAGTGCCGGCAGGCCGTCGCTCGCCATGGATTCCTGCAGTGCAGTGCCGGCGCCGAACCAGCCAGGCAGGTAGCAGCGCGCCTGGGACCAGGCAAACACCCAGGGCGTCGAGCGTATCGAGAGCGCGCCGGTGCCGCTGCGTTCCCACAACGGACGCGAACCGATCTGCATGCGCTCGATCACATCGATGGGCGTGGCGCTGCGGAAGAAGTCGTCGAACTGCCGATCCTCGACACACAGCTCGCGCCAGACAGCCTGGCTGCGCGCGGCCAGACGCGTGCCCAGTGCGTGATGCTCGGCGCTCTCCCGCGCCGCCGCGCCGCGCTGTCGCGCCAGCGTCGCAAGACCCAGCACACCAAAGGCGCGTTCCAGGGTGCGCAATGCAGTGGCCCCCAGGCCATAGTTCTGGCTGATGGTCTCGCCCTGCTCGGTGATGCTGAGCACACCGTCGATGGTGTCGGGTGGCGCAACGCGCACCACCGCATCCAGGCGCGCTCCCCCGCGCGCGGTACTGCCGCCGCGCGCGTGCTGGACGTGGATGGGCAGACCGGCCGCATTCGCGGCATCACTCAGGCCGCGCAGCGCATCGTAGGCGGTCAACCGCATGGCGAGGTAACCGCATTCGCGACCGGCCTCCGAATAACCGATCAGCACCGGCTGCGGTCTGGCGCGCGCGCGCAGATGTTCGCGGTAACCGGGATGGGCCAGCAGATCGCGCAGGATCGGCCCCGCAGCCCCCATGCTTTCCACGGATCCCAGCAATGGCGCGAAGTCCAGACCCACGGTGCCGGCACGCCGGTCATCGACACCTGCCCAGCGGGCGAGCACCAGCGGCGCGAGGATGTCGTCCACACCCTCGGCAGCGCCGATGATGTAGTTGCCGATGGCGCGCGGGCCATAGCGCGCGCGGCACTGCACGGCCGCCTCGAATACCGCGAGCGTGCGCCTGGACAATGCATCCAGCGGTGCGGTGGGGCCCGCATCCCGGCGCAGGATCTCCGACAGGGCCGCGCATCGCTCCTCTCGTGAGCGCTGCATCCAGCCCGGGTCATCGATGCCCTGGGCGATCACCCGGTGGTGCACATCCGCGCCCTGCTTCAGGTCCAGCGTCGCCAGGTGAAAGCCGAAGGTGTCCACGCGCAGCAGCAACCGCCGCACCAGCTGGTAGCCGGCATGCACGCCGCGATTGGACTTGAGGCTTTCCGCGGCGAGCACCAGGTCGGCGCGAAACTGCTCGATCCGCTCGTAGCCACCGGCGCTGGATTCCCAGGTAAGACGCAGCCGCGCCGCCACCTGTGCAAAGAACACGCGGTAGGGCATCTGGTCGTGCCGCGCCGGCGCCACCGTGCGCACGCTGGGCATCAGGAGCATGTATTCGTCGATGCGCTGGCGCAGCGCGTCGGAGACTCCCACACGGCTCGCACTCTGCGACAGCACCTGCGAGAGATTCTGGCAGTCATTGAAATACTGATTGACGATCACCTGCTGCTGGCGCTGCAGGGTCTCGCGTATCGTCTTGGCGTGCACATCGGGCGCGCCCTGCATGTCGCCGCCCACCCAGCTCCCGAAGCGCAGCACCACCGGCGGATCGATGTCCGAGAGGTCCCTGCCCCACAGGTTCTGCAGCGCGACGCCGACCTCCTCGTAGAACTGCGGCACGATGCGATACATCACCTCGGCGAGATGGAACAGCGCGAACTCGCGCTCGTCGGCCACGCCCAGGCTCTGGCGCGGATGTTCCTCGGTCTGCCAGCCGGTGGTGATCTCCGTGCGCAGCCGCGCCCACACATGGCGCTGTTCGGTCGGATCAAGTTTCGGATTCAGCCGCTCCAGCAGCGCATCGGCCATGCGCTGCAGCCGGCGCAGCTGGGTGCGCCGGGTCGACTCGGTGGGATGCGGAATGAACACGGGCTCGATCACCAGGCCACCCAGCAGCTGCAGCACCTCCTCGAGCGAGAGGCCCTGCTCCTTGATCTGCGCCAGGGAATCCTCGATGCCGCCGGGCTGGGGCTTGCCGCCATCGGCCAGGAAGTATTCGCGGCGGCGGCGGATGCGGTGCGCCTTCTCGGCGAGGTTCACGGCCTGGAACCACGCGGAAAACGCCCTTACCAGGTCGCGCGCAATGGCCGGGGGGCGCCCGGCTACCCGCGACTGCAACTGCAGCGCATTCTCGCCCTCATGGTCGCGCCGTTCGATGGCGGCACGACGATCGCCCTCGACCAGATCGTAGAGTGCATCGCCGCCCTGCTCCCGCAGCATCTGGCCGACCATCGCGCCCAGCTGGTGCACGTCTTCACGCAGCGCGAGATGCTTGGGCGGAAACTGGATCTGATGGCGGTCCACGGGCCCCGAATCATACACTGCCCGCTCCATGCCGCCCGATCACTCGCCCCGTACCAGCACTGGCTTCATCCTCGCCGGTTGCGCCGCCCTGCTGTTCGCGACCAAGGGACTGTTCGTGAAGGTGCTGGCCGCGCGCGGGGTGGATTACCTCACCATGACCATGGTGCGCGCACTGCTGGCACTGCCGATGTACGCAGGACTTGCGCTGTGGCGCGGATTCAATCTGCGCCGTGCGCCGCCCCGGACCGTGGCACTGGCCGCACTGGCTGGAATGCTGGGTTATGGCGTGGGCTCACTGGTGGATTTCCGCGCGCTGGAACTGATCGACGTCAGTGTCGAGCGTGCACTGCTGTTCACCTATCCGGCCATCATCGTCGCCTGGCAGGCCATTGCCCGCCGCCAGCTGCCACGACCCGTCGTGCTGCTGGCACTCTCGGCAACCTACGGCGGCATCCTGCTGGTCGTCGGCGGGTTCAACGCCACGCTGTGGCAGCAGAATCTTTTCGGGGCACTGCTGGTGCTGATCTGCGCCGCCTGCATGGCCTGCTACTTCCTGCTCGGCGAACGCACCATTGCCACGCTCGGCAGCAGTGGCTTCGCCATCATTGCCCTCACTGCTGCAGCCGGATTCGTGCTGACCGTATTCGCCGTTGCGCGACCCGTTGCGGCCGTCATCGCACTGGACGCCCATGAATGGCTGCTGCTGGTGGCGCTGGCGGTGATGGGCATGTTCCTGCCCACGGTGTTCCAGGCCGCTGCAATCAGCCGCATCGGTGCGGAGCGCGGCGCAATGGCCAGCACCATCGGTCCGCCGGCCGCCCTGCTGCTGGGCGTGGCGATGCTCGGCGAAAGGCCGCATGTATGGCAGCTGGTCGGTACCGCAATGATCGTGGGCGGGATCGTGCTGATCGCGCGCCAGAAGTCCCAGGGCTGACTCAACCCTTCTTCAGCAGGGCCGCCAGCGCCGGCTTGGTATCGATCAGGATTTCGGTGATGGCCTGGCGTTCGGCTGCCGTCATGCCGGCGGCGATGCCGGTGGTATCGCGCCCGGTGAGGATCTCCACGATGCGCGCGTAGATGTAGTCCAGTGCATACTCGGGCAAGCCGTCGAACTGCTCCGAGTAGATGGTGTAGCTCAATGGATAGCGCAGCAGCCGCGTAGTCAGGTCCAGTTCCCGCAGGGAGCGGCCCCGGGAATCCCTCGGCCCCAGCTTCGACACGCGCGCGGCAAAGCCATTGCTGCCTTCGATGGGGCTCGCCCAGGTCGCGGCACCCTGGAAGAACAGACCTGCAACCAGCGGCTCGATCATCCTTTGCAGGCGCTGCTGGTCTGCGGCGGTGATGTCTTCCCAGTGGCGCGGCGCTGCCGTGGGCTGTGCGCCGCCAGCCGTGGCGGGACTCTCGCGCGACATGATGGTGCGTACCTTGTAGTTGACGCGCGTCATCGCATTCTGCATCTGCGTCTGGTGCTCCAGCACCAGCAATGCCACCACGTCGCTCTTGTCGGTCAGCCACAGTGCCCGGTTGACGTAGCTCCTGACGTTGTCCAGATCCGTGCGCTTGCCGGTGAGTTCGCGCAGCCGCTCGCCGGCACGCTCCTCGCGCAGCGGCAGGTTGCCAAAATGCCTCTGTGCCCCGGTCTTGCCGGTGACATACCAGCCGCCCCAGCGTTCCGACAGCGGGGTGCGGTCATCGGTCTCGTCCGCGGCCAGATCGGTGCGCTTGTCTGCTGGATCCTCGACTGGCGCCGACATCACCATCACGCGGGGCACCCCGCCGCCCATCTGCGAAAAGGTGTCATGGCATGAGAGGCAACGGCTGCCCTCGCGGGTCAGGTGAGTGGGCGTCTTGCCCTGCTGGTTGTCGAAGGCGTAGAACACCGCGCCCTTCTGGCTGTCGATGGTGGCCACCTCGATGAGCGGCGAATCCTGCACATAGCCGACGTAGGTGTCGTCATTGAAGTACACCGCGCGCGGCTTGTGCCCGGTGATGTACTCGACCTGCAGGCTGGTGCGCGAGTACACCAGCACCTGGGAATCCTCATTGATGTCCAGCGCCTTCAACAGGGATTTCAGGTAGCCGAACTGCGTATCCCAGGTGAGCTGGAGCTCGCCGGACTGCAGCTGCTGCCGGACCCGCGACACCCGGTTGTGGGTGGCGGGGCCGGAGTAGTCGATGACCGGGTACTCGGCGTCGTACTGGGTGAGGGCACGCAGCCGGTCAGGGTCAGCCGCCATGCCGGCAGCTGCGTAGCCCAGCAACAGCGCGATGATCGAAATTCTGGTGCGCATGAGTAGTGGACCTGCCAACCCCTTTTCAAGTGCTCCCGGGGAGGGCCCCGGGTCAGCCAGCCAGCAGTATAGCCTCGGCGTGCTCGATGGCTTCCGGCTGGCCGTAGACCACCAGCACGTCCCCTCCCCGCAGGACCGTGGAGTCGGCAGGCTCCCGGCCGGTGATGCCACGACGCCGCAGCGCAGTGAAGGCCACCTCGGCGCCGCGCGCCCGCACCTCGGCCAGGGGCTTACCCACAGCCCAGGCCAGCGGCGGAATCACGATGCTCGAGACACCTTCCTGACTCTCGTCTCCCTCCACCGCCCCGCCGGGCGTGTAGGGCAGCAGCACATTGCGCAGCGTGGCGTAGCGGGCGCGGCGTATCTGGTCCATGGTCGCCACCACACTCCTGATGGAAACATTCAGCGCCATCAGCGTGTGTGCGGCCAACATCAGGCTGGCCTCGAAGGTTTCGGGAACCACCTCGGTGGCACCCACGGCCCGCAACTGGTCGATGCCGCCGTCATCGGCCGTCCGCACCAGCACCGGCACATCGGCACGCAGCCTGCGCACCTCGCGCACGATGGCGACGGACACCGCCGGATCGGCGAAACTCACCACCAGCGCGCTGGCAGTGGCCAGGCCGCAGCTCTCGAGCACGTCCTCGTCCGATGAATCACCGAAGATGACCGGATGGCCGGCCTGCCTGGCCGGCATCACGCGGTGCGGATCCAGGTCCACCGCGATGTATTCGAAACCCTGCGATTCCAGCACCCGCGCGATGTTCTGCCCGACGCGTCCGTAGCCACACAGGATCACATGCTCGCGCCGCGTCACCTCGCGGGTGGCGGCTTCGACGCGTTCAACCGAGCGCTGTGGCGGACCCTTCTCGCGCAGCAGAAAGCGCGCCAGCGGCTTGTTGTAGCGGATGCCGAAGGGCGCGATCAGCATGGTCACCACCAGCGCGAGCAGCAGCGGCTGCAGCACGGCATTCGGTGCCACCGAATCCGGGGCCCTGATCAGCAACGTCAGCAGCGCCACACCAAATTCGCCGCCGCCACCCTGCAACATGCCGGTGCGCAATGCCCGGAACCAGTCGACCACGAAGCCGCGCACCGCGAGCGTCGCCGCCAGCACCTTCAGCACGATCAGGCCCACGACGATCCCGGAGACCAGCAGGAACTGCGATCCCAGCAGCTGCAGGTCGATCAACATGCCCACCGAGATGAAGAACAGCCCGAGCAGCAGCTCGCGGAACGGCCGGATCACCGCCTCGACCTGGTGGCGGTACTCGGTTTCGGCCAGCAGCATGCCGGCCAGGAAGCCACCCAATGCCAGCGACAGCCCGGCGTAGTGCGTGATCCATGCGGCCCCGAGCACCACCAGCAGCACGGCCAGCGTGAACAGCTCGCGCAGCCGGCTGTGCGCCATCTCCACGAACAGCGGCCGCATCAGGTAATGGCCGGCAACCAACACCATCAACAGCGCAGCCAGGCCGGCCGCCACCGAGCTGGCGATGCTGCCGATGTCGAAATGCGCCGGTGTCCCCTGCGAGAGCGCACCCGCCAGCGCCAGCAAAGGTACGAAAGCCAGGTCCTGGAACAGCAGGATCGCGAATGTGAGCCGCCCATGCGTGCGGTTGAGCTCGGCCTGTTCGGTGAGCTGCCGCACCACGATCGCAGTGGAGGACATGGACAGTGCCCCACCGACCAGCACCGACATCAGCCATGACAGGCCCAGCCAGCGGCCGATGCCGACGAACAGCGCCACGGTAATGAGCACCTGCGCGAGGCCAAGTCCGAATACCTCGCGGCGCATGGCCACCATGCGCGGCCAGGAGAATTCCAGCCCGAGCGTGAACAGCAGGAACACCACGCCGATCTCGGCCAGCAGATGCGTGCGACCGGAATCGGCGAGTATGCCCAGGACGTGGGGGCCGACCAGCACTCCCACGATCAGATAGCCCAGCACGGGCGGCAGGCCGACCCGGCGCGCCAACGCCACCACCAGCACGGCGGCCATCAGCAACGCGAGAACCTGTGTCAGCGGATCCTGAAGCATGCGCAGGCAGGATAGCCGAAGCGCGGCGCGTGCCGCCTGCCCGACTGGGGGCGCTCAGCCCGGGAAGAATTCGATGGGCTTGGTGAACTTGGTCGGCAGGAAGTCGCCGGCGGCGAAGCGGATGGCCTTCACACGGGTGACGATCTTGCGCTCCAGCTCCGGATCGCCCAGTTCGCTGGAAACCACCCGGCACTCGGTCACTTCACCTGAAGGTGCAACGGTTACTTCCAGCACCAGTTTGCCCTGCAAATCCGGTCGCGCGCGCAGCGCGCGCGTATAGAGCGCGTACAGCGCGCCCTTGTTGCGATCGAACTCTTCCTCGAAGCCTTCCTGTCCGCGCCGGGCCTTGCCACCGGCACCGCTCGCCGACTTGTCGGCGCCACTGATCGCTGCCACGGTCGAACTCACCGCGCCGGTGGTATGCGTACCCAGTGCGCCGGCGCCACCGCCAAACCCGCGGCTGCTGGTTGCCGATGCCACGCCCGCACTGCCCGTGCCGGCCTTCGAGGCGATCAACGCGCGATCCGAGCGTGACTCGGCGCTGATGGCACCTGTGGTCAGATTGCGGGTCTCGGGCAGGGCCGCGGCGAATTCGCGGCGCAGGTCCGCCAGCTCGTCACGCACGCTGGCCAGCTGCTTCTCGGCCTTCTTGCGCGCCTGTTCAACCTTCTGCTCCTGCGGCACGGGCTTGGGTTCTTCCTTGGGCTTCTCGATCTCCACGGGCTTCGGCGGTGGTGGTGGCGGCGGCTTGGGCCGCTCCTGCACCATCAGTCGCGCCAGGCGTTCGGGAACCTGCGGTTCGGCAAGATCGACCTTCGGCTTGGGAATCCACGGCACGATGAGCGCAAACAGCACGAAGATGGCGAGGCCAGCCTGCGCCAGTCGCGTGAAGCGACGATTCGCGTCCTGGTCTTCCTCCCAGGGCAGTTCGAAGCGTCGGTAATAAGGAGCAAGTACCACGTGTCGTCCTGATCCTAGGGTGCCGGGCCTGCGGCGAGGTCCACCGGCTTGTCCTTCTCGACCGCGGCGAAGGAAATCTTCGCGAAATCCGCATCGGTCGCCGTCTGCATCACCTTCTTCAGTACCTCGTAGGGCAATGACTTGTCGGCCATCACGGTGACTTCGGGCTCCTCGTCGCGCCGGCTGCCGGCGATGCGCGGCAGGGTCAGCACCGTCTTCAGCGGCTGGAATATCGGATCCTGGCTGGCGCGCAGTTCGGAGATGTCAGCCACCTTCTGTCCCTGCACGAACAGCTCGTCACGGGTCAGCATCACCACCACGGTCTCGCGCGGCTTGGCGGTGACGATCGACTGCGGGATCTCGATTCCCTTGCTGTTCTGCACCACCTCGACCTCGGTGGAATACACGAGCAGGAACGACACCAGCACCGACAGGATGTCGATCATCGGAATCAGGTTGAGCTCGCCGGCGGCGCGATTGCGCAGATGGTGCGTGACCATGCGCCGGGCGCGGTTGGACATCATGGCCTGGCGCCCTCCACCTCGGCATCACCAAGCGATACGTCCGGGAACAGCTCGGCCTGCACCAGCACGCCGTTCTGCCGCTGTTCCAGGATGCGCACCGTGTCCATCACCTGGATCAGATCGTCGTACGGCACATCCGGCTCGAGCAGCAGCGTTGCCTCGGTCTTGTCCGGAAACCTTGCCTTCACCTCCTGCAGGAAGTCCGACAGGCCGGCCAGGTCGTAGTGCGCAAGACCGGTCAGGGCAGGAAAGCTCTTCAGTGGTCCGCTCTTGCGGTCCTGCACCGTGAGACCGCTCTTGCGCAGCACCACTTCCAGTATCAGCCCCGGCGGCAGATCCGCGGGAACCGCACTCTCGTTCGGCAGCTTCAGCTCCATGATCACCGTGCGCGAAAACACCGCCGTCATCAGCAGGAAGGTGACCAGCACGGTGAAGATGTCGATCATGGGAACGAGCAGCAGCTCCGCCGGCTTGCGGTGCTGCCGCTCGATCTTGCGCATGGCATAGCCGCGACGCATGGGAATCGGCTTCCGGGACTAACCAGCCGTCAGGCCGAAACCGCGGCGCCCTCGGCGCGACGTTCCACGATCGAATTCAGGAACTTGACCGAGGCCATTTCCAGGCTGTCGATGAGCTCGGTGGTCTTCGTCTGCAGCACCGCGTGGATGATCAAGAGCGGCACCGCGACCATCAGACCGAAGGCCGTGCAGTTCATCGCCTCGGAGATCGAGGCCGACAACAGGTTCGCCTTCTCGGCAGGGTTCACGGTCGAGACCGCACTGAATGCTCCGATCAGACCCATCACGGTGCCCAGCAGGCCGAGCAATGTCGCCAGGTTCGCGAAGGTGGCGAGGTAGTGGGTGCGCTTCTCGAGCCGGGGCACGATGCCCATCAGGCTCTCTTCCATCGCCTTTTCCACATCATCACGGCGCTTGGCGCCCTGAATGCGCGCCAGACCATAGGTCAGGATCTGGCCGATGGCCGATACCGACTTGGAGGCAGCCTCGGCCGCGCCACGGAAATTGCCCGCACCGAGCAGTGGTTCGATCTGTTTCCACAGCGACTGGTTGCGGCTGCGCGCCCAGGTCAGATACAGGTAGCGTTCGACCGCAATGGCGATGCCGATTACCGCCACGACTGCGATCGGGATCATGAAATGCCCGCCGTCCTGGAAGAACTTGGCGATATGCGATATGAAACTCATCGGATAGCTCCCTGACTGTTTGCGGGGCTGGAATACCAGCCCTCAAGATGAAACCACGGCAGCAAATTTGCTGCGATCTATCTCTCAACCCTTGTCTCGTCCCCGCTGGCCGTGCCCTTGGAAGCCGCCGTATCGGGCTGCAAGGCGTCGTGGTAGCGGTTCTGTCGCCGAAAGACGTCACGGTCCACCGGCGCCAGCACCTCGTCGAGCAGGCTCTTCGCCGGCTTGCCGGCCGGGTCACCCAGGTCGGCCCGCTTCCAGGGCACCACGTACAGCACGCG
>CAYWDZ010000069.1:10699-13481 GCA_964456255.1 uncultured Steroidobacteraceae bacterium
TGCCGGCCGGGTCACCCAGGTCGGCCCGCTTCCAGGGCACCACGTACAGCACGCGCGGCAGTTCGCGATTGCCGGTGATCTGTGTGGTATCCAGTTCGACAGGGCCCGTCGGCGCGGCGCTCTTCGCCGGCTGCGCGGCACTGGGCCTGGCATCGGGCTTGGCATCGGGCTTGGCATCGGGCTTGGCCGGCTCGGCCTGCTTGGCCGGCTCGGCTTCCGCAGCCAGCACGGCGAGGCTCGCACCCAGCAGTGACAGCGCGATGAATGCGGTGGAGAGGGTCTTCATTGGGCCTCCGCAGGTGCCTCAGGCGCCGGCGCTGGTGCAGGGGCTGCTTCGCGCCTGCCCGCACGTTGTTTCACATCGGCGATCCAGGTCGCCACCGGCCGGTCCTCGCCGGTCAACGTCTGGTACTGCTCGAACAGATCCACGGCCGCTCCGGGATCGTTGCGATAGAGGTCGCGCAACACCGCGAGATTGCGCAGTGCAGGCGTGAACTGCGGATCAATGGCCAGAGCTCCCGCGTAGGAGATGGCCGCGGCATCAAACAGGCCGCGCTGACGCTGCACGATGCCCAGCTCGTTCAGCGGCGCCGCACTGGTGGGCGCCAGGTTGGCACTTTCGGCAAACGCGGCCTGGGCTTCTTCCAGCTTGCCGGCATCGCGCAATTGCCCGCCGCGCTGGTAGAAGCCTGCAGCCTCAGGACCCAGCTTCAGGCCTTCACTCCACGGCACGGTCTGCTCGGTCTTGCCGAAGCGCGCGGGCAACAGCCCGGCCAGCGCCGTGAAGCTCGCCTTCACGCCATCGTCGTACAGGCCCTCATGGGCGCGCGCAGCGTTCGCTTCATGCAGCGCGATGGCCTGCTCCTCGAAAGGTGTGGCCTGCTCCTCGAGCAGCAGGTCGTACTGCTCGAGCTCGTCCGCCGACATCTTCTTCGGCCGCTCCGATGCCATGAGGTCCGTGGCAAGCTGGTGGTACAGCTCGGCAATCTCGTAGTTGGCGCGGGTCGCCACGGCTGCAATGTTGTAGTCCGCAGCGGCCTTGTAGGACGCCAGCGCGGCATCCAGGGCGCGCCGCTTGGGGGCCAGTGACCTGGAAAGTGGTGCCGTAAGCTTCGTCGCGCGGAACTTGTCGCGTTCGGGTGCGGCGAGCGCGAGGCTGGCCTGGGCAGCGAGGAATCTGGTCCGATCGGTGCGCGCTGACCCGGCGCTGGCATCGGCCTTGATGATTTCCTTCTGCCAGTAGGTCACGCGCTGGGTATCGCCGGCGGCGGCCGCATGATCGGCAAGCTTCTGGCGCGTTTCGATGCGCTCGCCCACCGGCGTCGGGTACTGCGCCACCAGCTTCTCCAGCAGCGGCACAGCGCGCGTCGTATCGCCACTCTTCTCGTACTGCTCCACGGCCAGCCCGAGTGCTTCCAGGCGCACCTCGGCCGGCTGGTCAGTGGATGCCGCGATGCGCTCGTATTCGGCCGCGGCGGCGGTGCCGCGTCCGGCCTGGCTGTATGCAACCGCCAGCTTCTGCGTAACCTCCGACTGCAGCTTGCTCTTCGGATAGTCGCGCCGGTAGGACTCGAGCACGTCGATCGCGCGCGGCCACTCCGCCAGCTTGATGAGCCCCGCGGCCGCATCGTACTGCGCCGTCTCCACCGCGGCCGTACCCGGCGCCACGCGCGCGACGCGCAGGAATTCATCCACGGCGCCGCGATCGTCGCCGGCGGCACGCTTCTGCTCGCCCTGGCGGTACACCGCCACGGAGAGCTGCTCGGTAAGTGCCTTGGTCAGATCCTTGTCACCCGCCGCCAGCGTGCGCGCCTGGCTCCAGGCGCTTTCCGCGGCCGCGTACTGACCGAGATCGAATTGCGCCTGGCCGGTGACGCTGTATGCGATGCGCTGCTGCGCCCCCGTGGCCGGCGGATTGCGTCCCAGCAGCAACGCTGCGGCCTCGATGGCACGCGGCAGTTCATGCGCCTGGTACAGCTCTTCGGTGGCACGCGTGAGCACGCCGGCACTGTCCGGATGCTGCGGAAACGCGCGTGCGAATCTCACTCCCGACTCGATGCTGCGCGCATGCCAGGCGCCCTGGTCCGCCTTCGGCAGCAATGGCTCCTGCTTCTGGTACGCCGACAGCGCCGCGTACGCAGCCCTGGCCGAATCGGGGCCCGGCGCATACGTGTAGGCCGTGCGCTCGTACTCTTCGGCGGCGTGCGCGTAATCGCCGCTCTCGTACAGCGCATCGGCCAGATGAAAATTCACCTCTGCCGCATCCACATCATCCGGGAAGGACTGCAGGTCGATGCGATACCACTGCGCGGCCTGGGCGAAGTTGGCCGCCTTCTCCGCGGAGCTCCTGCTCTTCTGCGCCAGCGCATGGTGATAGGAGGCCAGATCGGTCAGATGCGTCTTCAGTTCGCGGGCGATCTGCGGATAATCCGCGCGATTGCGCCCCTGCCAGAAGGCTGTGCTGAAATTGTAGTTCTGCACGTACTCGCGCTTGCCCTCGAGCACCAGCTGCGCAAAGCCGCCCTTGCGATAGGCCTCGATGGCCTGGGTGACCAGCAGCGGCGAGGCCTCGTCGGTGGGGGCACGGGCCACGAAGGCGCGGTACGTGTCGGCGGCGTCCTGATAGCGCTGCTTCTCCACGTAGAGATCGCCCAGCCGCGAATACAGCAGCGATGCATAGGGCGGATTGCCCTGCGCCGTCACGAAATTGTTGAGCGGCCCGATCCCCTGCTCGTAGGAGAAGGTCAGGCTCATCGCGCGCAGCGTGTCTTCCACCAGTTCG
>CAYWDZ010000070.1:0-7158 GCA_964456255.1 uncultured Steroidobacteraceae bacterium
GAAGGCGGCGCGCATCGCCACCTCGGTCTTGCCGAAACCCACGTCGCCGCAGACCACGCGGTCCATCGGCCGTTCACTGGCCAGATCCTTCAGCACCGCATCGATGGCGTCGCGCTGGTCGGCGGTTTCCTCGAACGGAAAGGCCGCGGCGAATGCGCGGTATTCGCCTTCGTCGGCCTCGAGGGCCGGGCCCTTGCGGGCCTGGCGGCGGGCATGCAGGTCGAGCAGCTCCGCGGCCACATCGCGCAGTTGTTCGCTGGCACGCTTGCGGGCCTTCGCCCACTGGTCGGTGCCGAGCTTGTGCAGTGGCGCCGCATCGGGCGCCGCGCCCGTGTAACGGCTGACCAGATGCAAGGCGCTGACCGGGACGTAAATGCGATCTCCGCCCGCGTATTCGATGACCAGGAACTCGCCCTCCTGGTCAGCGATCTGCATCATCGTCAGGCCCACATAGCGCCCGACGCCGTACTGCTCATGCACCACGGGCGCGCCAGGAGCGAGCGCCGTGAGATCGCGCAGGATCGCAGCCGGATCCAGCTGGCTGTGCCGGCGGCGCCGTTCCTGCTGCGCGCGATGTCCGAACAGCTCGCCGTCGGCGAGCAGCAGCAGCGGCGGATCATTGCAGGCCAGGCCGCCCACGTCGGTGGCGACGGTCAGTGCGACTTTCGCCCCGGACTCGAGGAAGCTCTCCCAGCCGGCCACGGTTTCGGCCACGATGCCGGCGCCGCGCAGCAGCTCCTGCAGGGTTTCACGTCGACCAGGTGAATCGGCGCCGATCAGCACCCGGCCCGGGTAGCCCTGCAGCAGTTCGGCCACAGGGGCCAGTGGCACCTCGGCACGCGAATCCAGTGCCAGTGGTGGTGGCGGCGAGAACAACGACGGGCCGGCATCGGCCTGCAGTTGTACGCGCGCCGAAGTCTCGATGCGCTCGAGCAGTTCAGCCGGCGGGAAGTACAGCTCCGGCGGTGCCAGCAGCGGGTGTTCGATGTCGTGGCCCAGGTCATCATGGCGGGCGGCAATGCCCTGCCAGATGCTCGCAAGGCGCCCCGGCAGCTCCTCATCCAGCGCCAGCACGGCGCCTGGGGGCAGGTAGTCGAGCAGGCTGGCGGTGGTCTCGAAGAACAGCGGCAGATAGAACTCGATGCCGGGCGGGGCGGTGTTCTGCTTCACGCCGCGATAGATGGCGGAACGGGTCGGGTCACCTTCGAAGCGTGCGCGATAGCGGCGGCGGAATTCCCGGCAGCTTGCCTCGTCCAGCGGGTATTCGCGCGCGGGCAGCAGGTTCAGGCGCGGCAGTGCATCCAGTGAGCGCTGCGTGTCGGGATCGAAATGCCGGATGCTGTCGATGGTGTCGTCGAACAGGTCGATGCGCAGCGGTGCGTCGTAGCCCATCGGGAACACATCGAACAGCGAGCCGCGCAGCGCGAACTCTCCGGGTGCGCCCACCTGCGCCACGGGGCTGTAGCCGGCGCGGGCCAGTTGCTCGGCTACGCGCACCATCGAGAACTTCTCGCCAACGGCCAGCTGGAAGCTGCGGCCGGCGATGTAGTCGACCGGTGGCAGACGCTGCAGCAGTGTTTCGGCCGAGACCAGCAGCAAGCCACGCTCCAGCGTTGGCAATCGGGCCAGCGTGGCGAGCCGTTCGGAGACCAGATCGGGCAGTGGCGAGAACTGGTCGTAGGGCAGCACCTCCCAGTCGGGCAGCTGCAGCACCGGCAACCTGCCGCCGGCAAAGAAATCCAGTTCGCGGCGCAGCTGGTCCAGCCGCCGCGCGTCATCGGCCAGCACCACCCACAATCCGCCGGCGGCCTCCGCGGCCGCAGTCAGCGACAGCGCACGGGCACTGCCTTGCAGCAGCGGCCAGCGGCGCAGCGTCGCGCCCGACTCGGGCGCTGGAGGGAAGGGAATGACGCTCATCGGGGCGCGCAGCATAGCGGCGGATAGCGCCGCTTGCAGCCCGCGATGGCGCGGCTACTGCTGGCTGGTGCCGGCCGGCGGAGCAACCACCGGCGGTGCGGCGGGGATCACGCTGTGGACCACGTGGTCGCGCTCGAAGTACACGCTGAAGGCGTCATAGTCCCAGCGCGTGATCGGCGGGTTGCCCACGGCGGCGTGCCTGGTGCGCGGTGCGCCGTACTTCGCCTCGACCTGCGCCATGGAGGCGCCGCGCGCCGGTACATCGATGGAGGCAGGCTTCACCTGCATCTGGTCGCCCACCATCAGCGTTTCCGCATGCAGCGGAGCCGCCACCAGCGCCAACAGCAAAACGATGCGGATTTTCATGGGGCCGACTATAGCAGCGCCTCGCCGCGTGGGGTGCCCCCGGGGCCCTCGCGCGCTGCCGATTCCGTGAATTGTGTCGCCAAACCCGTGCTTAAATGCGGCTCTCAAGCATGTTTCATCCGCTGCCAGTCTACGTCGGCCTCCGCTACGCGCGTGCGCGCGCGCATCGCTACTTCGTGTCCTTCATCACCTGGGTCTCACTGGCTGGCGTGTGTGTGGGCGTAGCCGCGCTGATCGTCATCCTGTCGGTGATGAATGGCTTTGGCACCGAGTTGCGCGACCGGCTGCTGCAGCTGTCGGCTCCGGTGCGCGTGACCGCGGCGGCCGGTTCACGTCCGGACTGGGAGGCCGTGGGCCGGAAGGTTGCCGCCAATCTGACCGATGCCACCGTGGAGCGCTATGCCGAAATGCAGGCGCTGGCGGTGCGGCAGCCGGAGAGCCTGCCGCTGCTGCTCAGGGGCGCGGATCAGGCCATGCAACGCGAGCTGGCCGGCCTGCTGCAGGACGGTGACGTGGCTTCGCTGGAGCGCGGCACCGGCGTAGTGCTGGCGCAACCAGCGGCCGAACAACTGGGTCTGGCCGTGGGCGATTCGGTGACCCTGTTCGTGCCGCGGGTCGGTGACGGGGATCTGCCGGAGTTTCCTTCGCGCGAATTTACGATCCTGGGCCTGTTCAACGCCGGCATACCGGATCAGGACGGATCGCTGGCCTATGCCAGCCTGTCCGTGCTGGCCAGTCTGGGGGCAGAGGAGAGCGGAGGAACCGGGCTGGCCATTCGTCCCGCGTCGGTGGCTGAAGCCCCTGCGATTGCAGAGGCCCTGCGAACCGCACTCTTGCCGGACTGGCCGGGCCTGGTGGTCACGGACTGGACGCAGGAACACGCGAGCTACTTCCGCGCCATCCGCATCGAGAAGACCATGATGGCGCTGATCCTGTTGCTGATCGTCGCGGTGGCCGCCTTCAACATCGTGGCCATGCTGGTCATGGTGGTGACCGACAAGCGCACGGACATCGCCATCCTGCGCACCTTTGGCGCCAGTCCGCGTGCTGTCGCTGGAGTGTTTCTCTCGCAGGGTCTGGTTATCGGCTGGCTGGGCGTGGCCGCCGGCGTGGTGCTGGGCGTGGTGATCGCCCAGAACGTGGGGCCCATCCTGGGCGTGCTGAACAAGTACGCCGGCGTGAGCCTGTTCGACGCGGATGTCTACTACCTGACCGATGTGCCCTCGGAGCTGCACGGGCTGGATGTCCTGCTGGTGGCAGGCAGTGCATTGCTGGTCACCGCGCTGGCCACGATCTATCCGGCGCTGCGCGCCTCGCGGGTGTCGCCGGCCGAAGCGCTGCGGTACGAATAGATGGCACTGCGCGACAGCTATGAATGGCTGGTGGGCACGCGCTACCTGCGCTCGGGGAATCGTCGCGGCTTCCTGTCGTTCATCACCGGCATCAGCATCGCGGGGCTGGCAGTGGGCGTGGCCGTACTGCTGATCGTGATGTCGGTGATGAATGGATTCGAGCAGGAGCTGCGTTCGCGCATCCTCAACGTGACCTCGCATGCCACCCTGAGCGGACTGGAAGAGCATTTCCCGGAATGGCGCGAGGCGCAGCGGCGGGCGCTGGAGATGCCGGGCGTGGTTGCAGCGGCACCCTACATCGAATCGCGCGCGATGTTCACGGCGGGCAAGCGCCTGGCCGGCGCGCAATTGCGTGGCGTCGATCCCGGGCAGGAGAAACTCCTGAATGGCCTTGCCAGCGTGATGCTCCCGGGCCAGCTCGACGCGCTCACGCCCGGCGGCTGGCGCGTGATCCTGGGTGAGGCGCTGGCCACGGAGCTGGGCGTGAAGGTGGGCGATACGGTGGTGATCATGGTGCCGCAGGCGGTAGTGACGCCGGCCGGCATCGTGCCGCCCATGCGACGCTGCACGGTTGCCGGCGTATTCCGCTCGGGAATGTACGAATACGATCGCGAGCTCGCGCTGATGAATGTGACCGACGCGGCGAAACTGCTGCGCTTTGGCGATGCGATGAGCGGCGTGCGTTTGCAGCTGGCAGACCCGCTCGCTGCGCGGCGCCTGGTGGTCGACCTGGCGCAGCAGCTGGGCGGTGGTTACTACGTCAGCGACTGGACGCGCGTGCACGCCAACTTCTTCCGCTCCATCGAGATGACCAAGTCGATGCTGTTCGTGATCCTGTCGATGATCGTGGCCATTGCGGCGTTCAACATCGTGGCGACGCTGGTCATGGTGGTGAAGGAAAAGGAAGGCGACATCGCAATCCTCAGAACACTCGGGGCCGGACCCGTTAACATCCTGCGCATGTTTGGCGTACAGGGCCTCAGCATCGGGCTTGCCGGCATTGCCGTGGGGATAGCGCTGGGGGCCTTGATATCGATGAACCTGGAGAGCCTTGTGCATGGACTGGAAAGACTCACCGGCAAGCATTTCCTGGATGCCAGTGTCTATTTCATGAGCGACCTCCCGGCCCAGGTGCGGTTGCGCGATGTGTGGAAGGTTGGGCTGGTGGCGCTGCTGCTGTGCCTGCTGGCCACGATCTATCCGGCCTGGCGGGGCGCCCGCGTGCTGCCGGCCGAGGCGTTGCGTCATGACTGAGGGCCCTGGGAGCCTGCGTGCACCGGCCGATGTTCCGGTGCTGGAAGCCCGCGGTCTCGCGCGTGCCTTCCGCGAAGGCAGTGGCCAGCTGCAGGTACTGACCGGCGTTGACATGACGGTCGCGGTGGGCGAGCGCGTCGCCATTGTCGGCACATCCGGTTCCGGCAAGACCACGCTGCTGCAGTTGCTGGGCGGGCTGGATCGACCCGATGCCGGCACGGTGCGGGTGTCCGGCCAGGACATCCATGCGCTGACTGAACTCGCGCGCTGCGAACTGCGCAACCGGCAGCTGGGCTTCGTCTATCAATTCCATCACCTGCTGCCGGAATTCTCCGCGCTGGAGAACGTGGCCATGCCGCTGCTGGTGCGCCGCGTGTCCGCAGCGCAGGCGCAGGCCCGGGCGCGTGCCCTGCTCGAACGCGTGGGTCTGGGCGCGCGGCTCACGCATCGACCGCATCAGCTGTCAGGCGGCGAGCGCCAGCGTGCGGCCGTGGCGCGCGCGCTGGTGACCGATCCGGCACTGGTATTGGCCGATGAGCCCACCGGCAATCTGGACGGTCACAATGCCGCGCAGGTGTTCGAGCTGATGCTGGAACTGAATCGCGAGCGTGGCACCAGTCTGGTGGTCGTGACGCATGACGAGCGGCTGGCCGCGCGCATGGAGCGCGTGCTGGTGCTGCGCGAAGGCCGGCTCTTTCCGCAGAATTAGCGCGGCGGAAGTTTTTCTCGCGCCGTCCCGCGGCGCGCACGCCAGCGGCTCTGCAGGTTCATGCGCCACAACAACTCCAGCAGCTTGCTGGCGAAGTATCCACCCACGATCGCGCACACCAGGCAGCCCAGCAGGAAGGGCTTCCACACCGAGCCCAGGCCGGTGGCGAGCCAGTCCCAGCTGGCCTCGAACACGAATGGGCCGGGTTTGTGGCTGAGCAGCAGCGCACCCACGCGATAGGCGAAGTAGTAGAGCGGCACGGCCGTGAACGGATTGAACAGCAGCAGGGTTCCGACCATGGTGGGCACGTTCAGGTGCCAGATGATGGCGGCTGCGAGTCCGATCACCAGGTGCGCGGGCAATGGAATGAAGCAGATGGCGATGGCCGCCCCGAAAGCCGTGGTGATCGCGCGGCGGTTCACGCCCCACAGACGCGGATCAGTGACCTTGGGCCCCAATACCCTGAAGTACCAGCTGCCGCGCAGTTTCTCGGCAATGGGGCGAAATTTGACGAACAGGCGACGCGGCATGCAGGCACAGACTCTAGCAGGACCTTGAATCCGGAGAGAGTGTGTCGCGTGGCGGGTTGCTGGCATTGGGGCTGGCCGTGCTGGTGCTGGGCCGCGGATTCGTACTGGGCAGGCAGCTGCTGGCGCCGCTGCCGGAGCTGCAGGATCGCGTGCTGGTGCGCGCCTGCATCGATTCGATTCCGGAATCCGCAGATGCGACTTGGCAGCTGGATGCCCAGGTGGGCTTCATGCGCCATCCGCAGTGGCCGGCACGGCGGCTGCGCCTGCAGCTGCCGCAAGGCATGCCTGTGGCGCGGGTCGGTGAGTGCTGGCAGTACGCGGCGCGATTGAGTCAGCCGCGGAGCGCTGCCGGCAGGCGCGCGCTGCTGCGCAATCATCTGAGCGGCTATGCGCGTGTTGATGCGGGTCCGCTGAACCAGCGTCTTGCAGCCGGCGGGCGGGGGCTCACCGCGCTGCGCGCAGATCTTGCACGGCGCATCTCGGACCAGGTGGCCGATCCGGCGGCAGCGGCATTGCTGGCGGCGCTGGCCGTGGGAGCGACCGGTGATCTGACGGCGCGGCAGTGGCAGACCTTCAACGCCACCGGCATCACGCATCTGGTGGCCATCTCCGGCATGCACGTGACCTTCTTTGCGCTGCTGGCCATGGCCAGCGCACGCCGCGTCTGGAAGCATCTGGCGCCACGTGCCTGGTTGCCCCGCCGCAATGTCTTTGCCGGGGCGGTGGGCGGCGCGCTGGCAATGATGTATGCGTTGCTGGCCGGCTTCTCCGTGCCCGCGCAGCGTACGGTGGTCATGCTCGTGGCCTTCCTGGTCATGCGCGAATGTGCCCGCAGTTCGCCGCCAGTGTGGAGCGTGGCCGTGGCGCTGGCTGTGGTGCTGCTGCTTGATCCGATGGCGTTGCTCAGTGCAGGTTTCTGGCTCTCGTTTGCGGCAGTGGTCGCCATCGTGCTGCTGGTGGGTGAGCGGGTGCAGCCGTTCCCTCCGCTGCGTGCAGCGCTGCACCTGCAGTGGGTGGTCACGATCAGCCT
>CAYWDZ010000070.1:7258-13446 GCA_964456255.1 uncultured Steroidobacteraceae bacterium
GCCAGGGTGAGCTGTGGATTGATGCCCGGGGGCAGGGCGCCTCGGCCACCGTACTGCTGCGGACGCATTCCCATCTGCTGTTGCTGGGTACCGGCGAGGCTTTCGGAAGCGCGGGTAGCCGCTTTGAGCGCTACGTGCTGCCACGTCTGCGTGCTGCTGGCTACGAACGAATCGACCTGTGGCTGCCGGGCACGCTCACGCGCGATGTGCAGATTGCGCTCGGCCTTGCGGCCGCGGAATTCCCCGTGCGCGAGGCGCTGTTGCCGCCTGCAATCCTGCCACCTCCCGAATTCGGATCCTGCAAGGCAGTGGACTGGCAATGGGACGGCATCGACTTCCGGGTGCGCGCAGCGGCCAATGGGCGTGCCTGTGTACTCGCCGCGATGCGCGGCCAGCACAGCATCGAAATGGTTGGGAGCGATGCCTCGGCCTTCGTGGACCGGTCCGCCGAGGGAGCGCGCCTGGTGCTCGATGCATCAGGCCTGGCGCTGCGCTCTGCCCTGATTGGGCTATGATGCCGGCCCATGCAGGAAATCGTGCTCGCCGGCGGCCCCTTCATGTGGCCCATCATCCTTTGCTCGGTCATCGCCGCAGGGATCATCCTGGAGCGACTCTGGACACTGCAGGGCAGGCGCGTGATGCCGCCCGATCTCACGCGCCGCATCTGGTCGCTGGTGGAGGCCGGACAGGTCAACGACAAGGTCATCACCGCGCTCGAGGCCAATTCGCCGCTGGGCAAGCTGCTGGCCACGGGTCTCGCGAACCGGCACCGGCCGCGCGAGGTCATGATGGAGCGCATCGAAGATACGGGCCGGCATGTGGCCCATGACCTGGATCGCTTCCTCAACACGCTGGGCACCATCGCCGGAGTTGCCCCGCTGCTGGGCCTGCTGGGCACGGTGACCGGCATCATCCGCGCCTTCAGTGCCATCCATGAGGGTGGCCTCGGCGATCCGCGCCTGCTGTCGGGCGGCATCTCCGAGGCGCTGATCTGTACCGCTGCTGGCCTGGTGGTGGCCATTCCTTCCTACGTGGCTTTCCGCTACCTGCGCGGCCGCGTCGACGGCATCGTGGTGCAGATCGAAAAGGACGTGGTGCGCTTTGCCACGGCCTTGAATGATCGCAGTGAACTGAACGGCCAGGAGCAGGCTTGAACCTCAGGCCACGCAGAGCCGGGGAAGACATCGAGATCAACCTGATCTCGCTGATCGATGTGCTGATGGTGCTGCTGGTGTTCTTCATGCTCTGCTCCACCTTCGTGGATGAGGGCCGCATCAGCATCGAGCTGCCCACCGCGAATGAAGAGGTGCATGGTGCCAGCGGCGCCGAACCCATCGTGGTGACCGTGACCCAGCAGGGCGGATTCCGCGTCAACGAGCGCGATCTCACCAACGCGGGTCGCGACACCCTGCGCCGGGCAGTCGAGCAGGTCGCCGGTGCCGCGCGCGATCAGCGCATCGTGCTGCGCGCCGACGCGCGCGCCACCCACCAGTCCGTGGTCACGGCGATGGATGTGCTGGGGCGCATGGGCTTCACCGAACTGAATATCGCAACCATCCCGCCGCCCGCGGGTCAGTAGCGTGGCCCTGCGGCACTGGCTCGAACGCCGGTGGTACAGCGGCACCGCTCCACTGCTGTTGCGGCCCGTTGCCGCGCTGTACGCGCTGATCATTCGCATCCGCCGCTTCGCCCATGCGCGCGGCTGGTGCAGCTCGCGTCATCCGGGAGTGCCGGTGGTCGTGATCGGCAATCTCACCGCAGGCGGCACCGGCAAGACGCCCCTGGTGCTGTGGCTGGTCGCGGCTTTGCGCAACGCCGGCCAGCGCCCCGGCGTCGTGATGCGCGGGTTCGGGGGAAGCGTGCGCCGGCCGCGCCTCGTGGCCGGCAGCGACACCGCCGAACTGGTGGGGGATGAGGCTGTCCTGATCCACAACCGCGCTGCGGTGCCGGTGGCAGTGGGTGCGGATCGCGCCGCGGCTGCGCAACTGCTGGCGCAGCACGGCTGCACCGTGGTGGTGTCCGATGATGGCCTGCAGCATCTGGCGCTGCGTCGCGACCTGCAGATTGCAGTCGTGGATGGCGCCCGCGGCCTTGGAAATGGCGCACTGCTGCCCGCCGGGCCGTTGCGCGAACCTGCATCGATGCTGGGCCGCATGGATCTGGTGGTCATGCATGGCAGCAATGCGCATGCAGTCGCTTCTGGACTCGTGCCGCTGCAGATGGACCTTGCGCCTGAAGCTGTCGTGGGCCTGCTCACCGGCCAGCAGCGATCGCCGGAATTCCTGCGCGGCAGGATCATGCATGCGGTGGCCGGCATCGGCAACCCGCAGCGTTTCTTCGCGCTGCTGCGCCGCCTGGGCGCGCAGCCCATCGAACATGCCTTTGCAGATCACCATCCCTACACTTGCGGCGAGCTGGAATTCGGCGATGTGCACGACATCGTCATGACGGAAAAGGATGCCGTAAGATGCGCTGCATTCGCGACCGAGCGCATGTGGTATCTCCCGGTGACCGCCGTCCTGCCGGATGCCGATGCGCAGCGCCTGCTGTGCGCAGTGATGGCGAAGATTCCGCGAGGAGGGACTACAGGTGCTTGACCCGAGACTGCTGGAGATCCTGGCCTGCCCGTTGTGCAAGAGCCCGCTGCGCTATGCACGTGAGGCCGATGTGCTGGTGTGCCGCGCCGATCGCCTGGCCTTTCCCGTCGTGGACGGCGTGCCGGTGATGCTCGATGGCGAGGCGCGCGCGCTGTCCAGCGACGATCCATTGCTGGAACGCTGAGGCGTGTTCCGCGTCGTCATACCGGCACGATTCGGTTCCACGCGTCTGCCGGGAAAACTGTTGCAGCTGATTCCGGAAGCGGGCGGCAAGCCCATGCTGCAATGGGTGCACGAGGCGGCAGTCCGGTCCGGGGCCGCGGAGGTCATCATCGCAACCGATGACGAGCGTGTGCTGGATGCGGCCCGCGACTTTGGCGCCGTGGCCCGCATGACCTCGCTGACACATCCTTCAGGAACCGACCGCATCGCCGAAGTTGCTGCCGGGGGTGGGTGGGACGAAGCCGACATCGTGGTGAATCTGCAGGGCGACGAGCCGATGATGCCGCCGCAATTGATCGGCCAGGTCGCCTCACTGCTGGAGCAGCATGAAAGTTCGGACATCGCGACTCTGGCAACCCGCATCACCAGCGTGCAGCAGCTGCTGGATCCGGGCATCGTGAAGGTGGTGACCGATCCGCACGGGCGTGCGCTGTATTTCAGTCGGGCCCCAATACCTTGGGACCGCGACGCAGCGCCCGCCAGCCTGGTCAGCCAGCGCAACTTCACGGGGGCGCGGCGGCATGTAGGCCTGTATGCATATCGGGTGGCCGCGCTGCGCCGCATGTCCATGCTGCCGCCGGGCCGCCTGGAACTCATCGAACGACTGGAGCAGCTGCGGGCACTGGAGAATGGCCTCGAGGTGCGCGTGGCCGATGCCGTGGCGCAACCCGGGCCTCACGTCGATACGCCCGAGGATCTGGCGCGCGTGCGTGTGCTGATGAATCGTGTGGAGGCATCGAACTCATGAACTTCCCTGGCCTGGATCTTTCGCAGCTGGACGTTCCGGATGTCACCCATGCCATGCAGCTCGCGCTGGGTCCGGTGTTCCTGCTCAACGGTGTCGGGGTGTTGCTGGCCATGCTGACCGCGCGGCTGGCGCGCATTGTGGATCGCGCACGGGTGCTGGAGGCGCGCCTGCCGGTTGCGGCGGAGGCCGAGGCGGCGGAACTGGACCAGGTGTTCAACGTGATCAGCCGCCGCGCCCGCCTGGTCAATCGCGCGATCACGCTTGCGACCGTGGCGCTGTTGCTGGTGGCCACCATCGTTGCACTGCTGTTTGCGGGTGCATTCGTGACGATTCCCACCGGTGCCGTGGTGGCGACACTGTTCGTGCTTTGCATGGCTGCCGTGGTCGGAGCCCTGTGGTGTTTCCTGCTCGAAGTGCGCATCTCGACTCAGGCGCTGCGCTTTGGTCGCCAGACTTGAAGCTCACCGTCCGCATGCATTCATGATCCGCGCTGCCATGGTGCAGATGCTCTGATCTGGGGCGCGCCGGGTGCCCTTGTGGCACGGACAACGGGCCGTTCGGGGTCTGCCGCAACGATTGGCAGATGGCACGCGCCTTGCTTTGCATGCAGGCATGGCATCCGAAGCATCCCTGCATACCCAGACACCTGGCTCCCTTGGAGCTTCCTCATCCCTGGCGGAACCGCCGGCTCCATCCATCGTCGAGATGGGGCTGCTCAGTCGTTCGCTGGCGTTTCAGGTGCGCAAGGCGCAGCTGGCGCTGCAGCGCCGGGGCCTGCGCAGTGTCTCCTCGCTGCAGGTGGGTCCGGCCGAGTTCGGCACGCTGGTGCTGTGTGAACAGAACCCGGGCATGGCGCAGTTCCAGATCGCCGGTGCGCTGGACATCGACAAGGCCAGCGTCGTGGCCGTGGTTGACCGCCTGGAAGAGCTGGGCTGGCTGCTGCGCCGGCGCAGCAGCCAGGATCGGCGTCGCTACGGGCTGTTTCTCACGGCCGAAGGATTGCGTCAGGTGCAGGTGCTGCGTGTCCAGGCCGACAAGGCCGAGTCCTTTGCGCACCAGATCTTTTCGCCTGATGAGCTGAACCAGCTGCTGGGCCTGCTCGCGCGTCTGGGCTGAGCGGCACTGCGCGCGGTGCGGCCCACTCGGTCTGCCGGCAGTCGGCAATGACTGCCGCGGGCAGGTGCGCAAAGTAGCTGCAACCTGCGGAAATGCCTAAGATAAGCGGCCGCCCGATGCCCCTCGCAACGGGCATCGCTTATCGAGGCTTCATGGCAGATTTTGATGCACAGGGACTGGCGACGGTCGATCGGATCGTCGCCGGACACGCCGACCAGCCGGGTGGCTTGCTGCCCATCCTGCATGGCATCCAGAAAGAGCTTGGCTACATCCCGCGCGAGGCGGTGCCGCGCATTGCCGCGGGGCTGAACCTGTCACGCGCTGAAGTTCACGGCGTGATCAGCTTCTATCATTTCTTCCGCCAGCACGCGCCCGGCCGCCATGTACTGCAGCTGTGCCGCGCCGAGGCCTGCCAGGCCGTGGGCTGTGAAGCCACTGAAGCCCACGCCAGGCAACGCCTGGGCGTCGACTACCACGGCACCAGTGCCGACGGAAATTTCACGCTGGAAGCCGCCTACTGTCTTGGCAACTGCGCAGCCGGGCCTTCCCTGATGATCGACAACAAGCTGTACGGGCGCGTCACACCGGAGCGGCTGGATGAGCTGCTCAAGCAGTGGGAGGCCCTGCAGTGAGCATCAAGGTTTTTGTGTCCCGGGATGCAGCTGCGCTTGCGCTGGGTGCCGACGAGACCGCCGCTGCCTTGCTGGCGGCCAGCAAGCAGCAGGGGCAGGACATCCAGCTGGTGCGCATCGGTTCGCGCGGCATGGTCTGGCTCGAGCCGCTGGTTGAAGTTGAAGTGGGTGGCAAGCGTGTCGGTTACGGTCCGGTGGTTGCGGAACTCGTGCCGGCGCTGGTGGAAGCCGGTCTGTTCAAGGGCGCCGCGCATCGACTGAAGCTGGGTGTGGTGGACGAGCTGCCCTTCATGGCGCGCCAGGAGCGCCTGACCTTTGCGCGTGTGGGTCTCATCGACCCGGTCAATCTGGATGAGTACGTGGCCCATGGTGGCTACGAAGGCCTGCAGCGTGCCCTGCAACTCACCGGAGCGCAGGTGGTGCAGGAAGTCACCGATTCCGGCCTGCGCGGTCGCGGCGGCGCGGCGTTCCCCACCGGCATCAAGTGGAAGACGGTGTTGGACCAGCCGGCCGGCCAGAAGTACGTGGTGTGCAACGCCGACGAAGGCGATTCGGGCACGTTCTCCGACCGCATGCTGATGGAGGGCGATCCGTTCTGCCTGATCGAGGGCATGACCATCGCCGGGATCGCCGTGGGAGCGAACCAGGGCTACATCTATCTGCGCGCGGAATACCCGCATGCGCAAAGCGCGCTGAACGAAGCCATTGCCGTTGCGAAGCAGCGCGGCTATCTGGGCCGCGATGTACTGGGCAGCGGCAAGACCTTCGAGCTGGAAGTGCGCATGGGCGCCGGGGCCTACATCTGCAGCGAGGAGACCTCGCTGCTCGAGTCGCTGGAAGGCAAGCGTGCCGAGGTGCGTTTCCGTCCGCCAC
>CAYWDZ010000071.1:0-13377 GCA_964456255.1 uncultured Steroidobacteraceae bacterium
CCCCAGCACGCCCGAAATGGTTGCGCTGATCAAAGGGGCCATGGGCGTCAAGTGATCTGCGCCTCGCGCCGGTGAGCGGCCTCACTGCTTGGGGCCGCGCCTGCAGGTACCGCGCTGCTGCGCCTTGAACATCACGGCGCTCTCATGCCCTCGACGAACCTGCGCACGACGCCAGCGTGTTCCGATGCCCGGTATCCGTTGCTGCAGTTGATGTGCACGGCCCCGCCGAAACGCATGCCCAGGTAGGCGAACGTGTCTGCAAGTGCACCGATGAAGTGTTCCGAAGGCTCATCGCGGACCGAGGTGCACGCGACATACGCAACCTTGCCGCGCAGGCGGCGACCCTGCTCCAGCAATTCGGGAATGTCCAGGTAGTCGCAGATGCGGTCCAGGAACACCTTCATCGGCGGCGCGCAGGAGTACCAGTAGATCGGGCTGGCAAGGATGATCGGGTCGCAGTCCAGCACCCGCGCCATGAGGGGCTCGAAGTCGTCGTCGCGGTTGCCGTGCGCGTAGTCATATGCAGCGATGCGCAGCGCGGAAAGATCCACGACCTGCGCCCCCAGCTCACCGGCGATGGCGTCGGCCAGCGCGCCCGTATTGCCGCGACGGCGGGAACTGGCGAAGAGAATGATCGGGGTCATGGTAGTGAAACACCGGGTGGCATCGCCAGGTCCTCACATTCAAGCACGGGATGGTCTCGGGATGTCAGTGGAGAAGGACGTGATGCCAGCCACCTTCTGGCCCTTCGCACTGGTGAAGTCGACGACGATGTAGAACGCCCGACGCTTGCCGCGATACTCCGAAACGCCGTCGACGGCGCCGCCCCGACCGTGGGTCAGCAGGTGATGAATGGTGAGCGATGAGGCCGGCCCGTGGCGGACAAGCGCGCGGCACACTGCCGACGCGCCTGACACGGACTTCGCGCCGACCGGATTCCAGACGACGTCGTTGGACACAATCCGCGCAATCAGGTCGGGATCCGCAAGGGCGATGGCAGTGACCAGGTCCTGCAGCGTTCGCGCCTTGGGCGAATTTCCGCAGTTCCCGCGGATGTTGATCGTGGTCATGGTCCGGGCTTGCACAGTCGTGATCGTCAGATCCGGGTGTCTACCAATGCGCAGGAACTATCCCGAGCGCAGCAGCGATTTGTCATGTGTCATGCCGCAGAGAGCTCTTTCAGCACCGTCTCCACATTCTCAACCCCCTTCCCGCCATCCACCATCGTGGTGGGCAGCAGCGGTACGGAAGCGATGTTGATTTTCGACCCCGCGCCATCGGGGCTCACTCTAACCGTCACGCGCTCGCCAAAGCTCTTCCAGGTCATGCCGATACGCGCCATGACTGTGCCCGCTACAGAATCCGTAGCCACAATTCTCGCCTTGGGAATTCGATTCAACGCCCGAATACAGGCTTCGATGGCGGTACTGGGTGAGGCAGACATGTGAAGCTGTCGCTCCTGACGGGGATGCATACTGGCGACGGCAATGCCTCTTGCCTGGAGTTGGAGACGGTGACGGCGTGTCCACCACGCTACCCACGCTGCCATGAGGGCACCAAAGAAGAGCCCCTGGATAGTGCCGAAGTAGAGCGCATCGTTGTGATCTCCGACCGCGCGCATGAGCCCCATGAAGAAGCCGAATGGCACGCCAAGGATGACGGCGAACTTGAGGTGTCCAATCACAGCAATGCCCCTTCCCATGACACATAACGACTGAGCTCAGCGCCGGGTGGCTCGCCGAGGCTGATCATTGGCACTTTATCGAAGACGGCCAGCTGCTTGCGTACCAAGTACCACTGGCCACCCGAGCGCTGCAGCGATTTGTCATGTGCCACTTTGTTGGTGCTGGACGCTTGCTGCATGGGGCTCAGGTATTCAGGAGGCGACATGGAGGTACTCTACATGGCAGGTTCAGGCATATCAGGCGGAGTTCTGTCCGCGTACGTTAACCATGATTTCCACAATTCGTGCGTCCGAGCCTTGGTCATTGCGACTTGGCACCCCACCTCCATCACCCCCGCCACGGATCCTTGTCGCCATTTCGTGTAAAGGGCATTGCACTGCGCATTCTTGTAGGCTTCCCAAGTCTTCTGCGATTCATCTAGGGCCGCCAGAGTCTGAACATCATCTGCAATCTTCAGCCGGCTCGCTTCCAGGTAGCGCGTCAGTTCTTGCTTGGCCGCTTCTAGCTGGCGTCCGCCACAAACCTTGTAGTCATAGGTTGATGTTGGAGCACTGCAATTTGGTTCAGGGTTTGCGGCCCAGCTGGGCCAGGAAGCCAAGACAAGCGTGGAAATGAGCGCTAGTAAACGCATGGCACCTCCTGTGGCACATAACGGCTGAGCTCTGCGCCGGGCGGCTCGCCGCGGCTGATCATGGGCAGTTCATCCATGACGACTACCTCATTGCATACCAAGTACCACCGGCCGCCCGAGCTAGCGACATGGTTGAACCTCTTTGACGCTTCCATCCTGCAGGAGCTGAAAGATGCAGGAAATCTTGGCCTTCACGTCATGCGCCAAGACGCCCGACAATGTGACCTTGAGGCCTTTTGAGCTTGGTTCGAGCTTTGGCGGATCAAAGTTGTAGGCGAACGGCTCAACAAGGACTTCCTGAGAGAACACCACTGGCTCTACTGCGTAGCCAACTGGCTCCGAGATGCGCTGGACCACGACCTGTGATGAAACATGGTCGAACCCGAAGTCTGAGACCACAATTCGATAGATGCCGCGGATGCCGTCGATGTCCCAGAAGCCACCTGATGCGACTGAAACGACTTGCGGGTCAACAGCCGGCAGAGGTGCTTGCGCCCCAAAGGATGTAAGGGACAGGAGGATGGCGCTCATGAAGTAGATGTGTGGAGCTTTCATGGCGCCTAACTACTCATTATGTTTGTCCAGCCAAATTCATATCTGGACAAAGTCGACAATGAACGGGGGATCCGATGCAGCAACTTCCTGATTTCCTTGTATGCGGGAAATTTCGCTGGACCAGTCCAGCCAAGGAAGTCATGCGACATGTCCGGCGAAGTACTCGCCGAGCCGGGTCCTTCCGAGAAGCCGCCGACCTCCATGCCTTCGCTCCTCCCTGTGCGAGTGGCGCGCCCGACTGGATTCGAACCAGTGACCCCTGCCTTCGGAGGGCAGTACTCTATCCAGCTGAGCTACGGGCGCCCGTTTGGGGGATGCAAGCCTACTACAGCCAGCCCTTGCGCCGGAACCACAGGTACGGCAGCACCGAAGAAATGACCATGAGGCCCAGCGCGGCATAGAACCCCCAGGGCTGCGCCGACGTGGGGATGTGCGTGAAATTCATGCCGAAGATCGCCCCGATCACCGAAGGGGGCAGCAGGAACACGGTGACCACCGAGAAGATCTTCAGGATGTTGTTCTGGTCGATGTTGATCATCCCCAGCGTGGCATCGAGGATGAAGTTCAGGTTGGTGGCGAGGAAGCTGGCGTGATCGCTCATCGCGACCACGTCGTGCGACAGCGTGCGCAGCCGCGTGCGCACTTCCTGCGGAATCTGCAACGAGGACTGCTGCACGAACGCCAGCAAGCGCGACAGGCTGGCGAGACTCTCGCGCGTCTTGGCGATCAGCTCGCCGCTCTGGCCGATGACTTCCAGCAGCTTGCGGTAGTCGCGCTGGCTGCGCTTGATCTTGCCGCCCGGCAGGATGCCGCGGCTGAATACATCGGTGGAAGCGGCATCCATGTCGCCGCTCACCCGTTCGATCACGTCGGCAATGCGCTCGACGATGGATTCCAGCACGCCGGCCAGCACCGCCTGTGCCGTGGTGTTGCCCGTGGGGTGGCGCTCGGTGTGCGCGATGAAACGCCGCAGCGGCAACGGATCCACGTAGCGGTTGGTGACCAGCCGCGTGCCGCTCAGGATGAAGGTGACCTGCGAGTTCTCGGGCAGCTGCGTGTCGAGCCGCGTGACCAGCGTGGCGGTCAGGTACAGCGCGCCGCCTTCTTCATACAGGCGGCTGGAGGATTCGATGTCGCGCATTTCCTCGCGCGTGGGGATGTCCAGGCCCAGCCGCTGCTCGACCAGCTTCTCTTCTTCGGTAGTGGGCTCGAGCAGGTCGAGCCAGACGGCCTCTTCAGGCAGCGGTGCGTTGGTGGTGCGCTCGAGGCGCTTGAGTCCGGCCGGGGTAAGGCAGTAGACCGAGAGCATGCAAGACCCGGCACTGCGCCCCCGGCGGCGGGCGCCTAGTTGCCCTTCTCGGAAGCGGCCAGGTCGTTCAGCAGCTGCGTCAGCTTCTGGGGGCCGCCAGCCTTGCCGACATCGGTGCGGTACTTGCCATTCACGATGAGGGTGGGCACCTGGTCGATGCGGTAGCGGCGCACCAGATCATCGGCGCGCTTGACGCTGGTGTTCACGCCAAAGGAGTTGTACTCGCGCTTGAATGCGGCTGCATCCAGGCCGCTCGCGAGGGCGAAGTTCTCCTGCAGCCTTTCCGTGGCATCGGCATTGTTCGCGATCAGCGCATTGCCCTTGCGATGAATCTCGTCGAACGCCTTGACCACCAGGTCACTGCTGGCGCCCAGCGCCTTCAGGGTATAGAACAGCCGTGCATGGGACAGCTGCGGCGCGCCCCAGGTGACGTGTTCCTGCCTGAAGGCGACATACGACGGAACCTTGGCGCGCCAGGCTTCGATGAAGGGGTTCAGTTCGTAGCAGTGCGAGCAGCCCAGCCACATGAACTCGATGATCTCCACCTGCCCCGGATCCACGTTGGTGGGCTGGGCGGGCGCGATGAGATCGTAGTTCGTGCCCAGCTTCCAGTTCGACGGAATCGGCTTGGCGGCAACCGGGGCGCTGCTGGCCGGCGCTGCGGGCTGCGCGGCCGGTGCGCTTGCCTCGGGCGCAGCCGGCTCGGATGCAGCAGGTTCGGATGCAGCGGGCTCGGGGGTGGGTGCCGTGCTGGCGGCGGGCTCGCTGGGCGACGCTGCCTCGGGCTTCTGCTGTGTGCAGCCGGCGAGTGCGGCCACAAAGCCGATGACGAGTAGAAGGCGCTTCATCTCAACGCAGGCCCTGGATGTAGGAAGCCACGTTGCGGCGATCTTCGGCCGTCATGCGGGCAGCGATGGTCGCCATGATGGCGGCGTTGGCGCTGGCCTGGGACTTGCCCTGCGCATCCTTCGTGTAGCGCGTGTCGCCGGCATAGCCGTCCAGCTGCTTCATCGTGTAGACCGCGTACTGTGCCTGCAGAGCCGGATAGCCTGCAGCCGGAGTGCCGCGACCGACCGGGCCATGGCAGCTCATGCACGCAGGAATGCCGCGCGCGGCGTCGCCACCGCGGTACAGGTCGCGGCCAGCTTTCCAGTACGAAGGATCAGCTTCATTTCCCGCGGGCGTCTGTGAGGCGAAGAACGCCGCGACGTCCGAGATGTCCTGTTCAGTCAGGTCCTTCACGATCGGCTGCATCAGCGGCGCGTTGCGCATGCCCGCCTTGATGCGCGTGACCTGGTCGCGGGTGTAGGCCGCGTTCTGTCCGGCGATGACCGGCCCGAGTTCAGGGGTGACGCTGTTGCCGTTGACGCCGTGGCAGGCGGTGCAGACGGCGGCCTTGGCCGAGCCCGCAGCGGCATCACCGTGAGTGTCGGCGGCGAGGGCGCTGCCGGCGCTGAACCCGAGGACCAGAATTGCAGTGGCGAGAATGCGATGCGACATGAAACCTCGAAGCTCCCAAATAGGCCTGTGCGACGGACGCCGGATTGTACACTAACGCCTTGTTTTTCAGCCCGTTGCGTAAGGCCAATCCCGTCTCAGTGAGCCAGTTTCCCGCCGCCGAATTCCTCAAGAGCGTGGCCGCGCCCGGCCAGTTCCCGCCTGATACCGGCCGCGAGATCGCGGTCGCGGGCCGCTCCAACGCGGGCAAGTCCAGTGCGATCAATGCCTTGCTCGCCCGCAAGGGCATGGCCCGCACCAGCCGCACCCCGGGACGCACGCAGCTCTACAACTATTTCCAGCTCGCCCCCGGCCAGCGGTTGGTGGACCTGCCGGGTTACGGACACGCCAAGGTGAATGCCGCAGTCCGCGCGAGCTGGGGTCCGCTGGCCGAGGCGCTGCGACAGCGGCTCAGCTTCATGGCACTGGTGCTGGTGGTGGATATCCGTCGCGGCATCGGCGACCTGGACCTGGCCATGCTGGACTGGGCCGGCTGCGAACCGGGTGCCGCGCATGTCCTGCTGGCCAAGGCGGACAAGCTCACGCATGGGCAGCGCACGCAGGCATTGCGCGCGGCCGAACAGGCGCTGGCCGGACGAGCCGGATGCCAGCTGTTCTCGGCGCACAGTGGTCTGGGAGTGGAGGAGGCCCGCGCCGTATTGCGCGGGTTCCTGCAAAGAAATAACCCCGGCGGAATAACCGCCGGGGTTTAAGTAACCGTCGGGCAGGTCTCAGTGCCGGACGGCTAGCCCGCTCAGGGAGGGAAGCGGGAAGCGTTTTGAGGCGCTTGGTTGTTTGGAACTCACCAAGGGAGGGAAGTTCCGCGCCCTGGCGCCCCGAAATCCTTAAAAAATCTTCACAAGTGCCTGGCGTTGCCGCGCTGCCGCGGTGGGCTCCGCACTAGTCCCTATGTGAGGCGTTCGGCCGCCCTGCTAGAAGGGACCCATGTCGAGCGAAGTGCCCATGGGCCAGTCTGGAAGTCCGCGCAGGATTCTCGTCGTCATCGATCCGGCTTCACTCGAACAGCCGGCATTGGACAAGGCCGCGCGCATGGCCGCGCGAGGCGATGCGGCGCTGGAGCTCCATGTCTGTGACGTCGATGAGGGCATCGCCGAGAGCTGGACGGGCGGCGCGCACATGCAGGAGTACCGGGCGCTGCGCGAGCAACGACAGTTGCAGGAGCTTGAGCGGCTCGCCGCGCCGCTGCGCGCGCGCGGACTGCGGGTGGAGTGCTCGTGGCAATGGCATGCGCCGCTGGAACTGGGCATTGGCCATCACGTGATCCGCACGCACTCCGATCTGGTCGTCAAGGGCACGCACCGGCACGTACCCCTGCCGCGCGGCAGTGCCAGCCATGCGGACTGGCACCTCATTTGCCAGGTGCCGGTGCCCTTGCTGCTGGTGCATCCGCGGCCGTGGCCGGCCGCCGTGCGCATCGCGGCGGCGGTGGATCCGTGTCATCCGGCCGATCGTCCGGCCTCGCTGGATACGGCGATTCTCGAACAGGCACACGCGCTGGCGGATGCGACTGATGGCGCGCTTGAAGTCCTGCACGTGCTGCAGTCGCCGCCGCACCTTCCCGGCGAGCTTCGGCCGGACGTGCTGGTGGTGGGCGGCACGGTGGCCAGGATTCTGGAGGCAGTGGACTGTGACCTGCTGGTGGTCAAGCCCCCGGGCTTCGTCAGTCCGTTGCTGGTGACGGACTGAGCGAGCGCAGCCGCGCCGAGGGTTCGCGCGTGTCGAGCACCATGCGCACCAGCTGCGCCACGGAGCTGGCGCCCATCTTTTCCATGACATGCGCGCGGTGAATTTCCACCGTGCGCTGCGAGAGCCCCAGGTCGCCGGCCATCACCTTGTTCTGCCGGCCCTGGACCATCAGTTCCAGCACTTCGCGTTCACGCGGCGTCAGCGAGTCGAGCCGGGCGCGGATCTCGTCGTGTTGCTGCAGGGCGGCGCGGTTCTCGCGGTCGCGGGCCAGCGCCTTCTGGATGCGGTCGATCAGGTCCTGGTCCCGGAACGGCTTCTGCAGGAAGTCGAAGGCGCCGTGCTGCATGGCCTCCACCGCCATCGGCACGTCGCCGTGCCCGGTGATGAAGATCACCGGAAGGATCGCCCCGCGCAGGTTCAGCTGCTGCTGCAGTTCCATGCCGCTCATCTGCGGCATGCGGATATCGAGCACCAGGCAGCCCGGCTGGTCCGGATCGAATGCCGCCAGGAATTCCTGCCCCGAGGCCATGGGTGTCGCGGCGATGCCGACGGAGCGCAGCAGCAGCCGGATGGACGAGCGCACGCCGGCGTCATCGTCGACGATGAAAACCGTCGGGAGTCTGTCCTTCACGAGACGGTCTCCGTGGCGGGCAGGGTAAGGACGAAGCAGGCGCCGCGGGTTTCGAGGGGCACGTAGCGGAGCGTGCCGCCGTGCGCATGGGCGATGGTGCGGCTCATGGGCAGGCCGAGACCGGTGCCCGTCTGCTTGGTGGTGCGGAAGGGGTCGAACATCTCCTCGATGATTGCAGGCGCGACACCCGGACCGTTGTCGCAGACCGCGATCTCGCAGTCGCCGCTCTCGGTGCGGTGGGTGCGCACCATGACTTCGCGATTGCCGGGCGGATTGCTCGCGGCGGATTCCAGCGCATTGCGGATCAGGTTCAGCAATGCCTGCGCGATCTGCGTGGAGTGCACGAACACGTCCGGCGTGTCCTCCTCAAGGGCGAAATGGATGGTGGCGCCGTGCATGCGCGCATCGGCAAGTGTCAACACCCGCAGCTCCTCGATCAGCTTGTTCACCGCCGTATTCTCGCGCGCCTCGTCGCCCCCGCGCACCAGCTGTCGCAGGCGGCGGATGATGGACCCGGCCCGCATGGCCTCGTCGGCAATCTCGCGCACCGCCTCGCGGACCTCGTCGAGTTCGGGTTCGGGCATGGCCAGAAAACGTTCGCTGGCGCGGGCGTAGTTCGCGATCGCGGTCAGCGGCTGGTTCAGTTCGTGGGCGATGCCGGCCGCCATCTCGCCCATCGTGGCCATGCGGCTCACATGCATGAGTCGATCGACCGAGCGCAGCGCTTCCTGCTGGACATTGGCGATGTGTTCGTGCTGCGCGGTGATGTCGCGAACGAAACCCACGAAGCGCGGCGGACCGGCGTCGGCCACGCGCCCGATCGACAGATGGGCCGGGAAAGTGCTGCCGTCACGGCGCAGCGCCTGGACTTCCCGGCCCACGCCGATGACGCGGGATTCACCGGTGGCGAGGTGGCGCGCGATGTAGCCATCGTGCGCGCTCGCATGCGGTTCGGGCATCAGCACACTGACATCGCGCCCGAGCAGTTCCGCGGCGCTCCAGCCGAACAGGCGTTCCCCGGCGCGGTTGATCGCCAGGATCAGCCCGGCATGGTCGATGAGGATGACCGCATCCACTGCGGCGTCCATGACTGCAAGTAGCTCACTCGAAGGCATGGCGCAGTATGCCCGGCCGCGATCGGGCGGTGCCTACGCAGTTTCCGCAATGGCCGGAAGTCCGGTTTATCAGTCCGTGACCAGTGTCTGGATCAGGCCGAGCAGCTCGTCGGCATCGATGGGCTTGCTGGTGACGCGCATATGAGCATCGCGCTGCAGACCGGCGATTGCCGTGGAGGTGTCGCCGGTCATGAGAATGGCGGGGAAGTCGGCGCCGCAGCGCTCGCGCGCCGCCGCGATGACGTCGCTGCCGGTG
Organism: uncultured Steroidobacteraceae bacterium; assembly: GCA_964456255.1. GTDB lineage: Bacteria > Pseudomonadota > Gammaproteobacteria > Steroidobacterales > Steroidobacteraceae > ZC4RG30. The sequence goes on from CAYWDZ010000071.1 coordinate 9,387, forward strand.
GTGCCGTCTTCCAGATGGTAGTCGGAGATGATCAGCCGGATGTCCGGGTTCTGCTGCAGCCCCAGCAATGCCTCATCCAGTGTGGCGGTGGCGGTGACCCGGTAGCCCTCGCCCCTGAGAAACATGCGCGTGGCCTTGCGTACACCCGGGTCGTCCTCGACCAGCAGCACGTGGTGCGACGCGCCGGTGCGCGAGGCCAGGGCCCGCCGGATGCCGCTGGATTCGGTGGCGTCGGCTGCGGCGGCCTCGCTGGCCGGGATATCCAGCGAGAAGGTCGTGCCCTGGCCAGGCTGCGAGGTCACCTTGATATCGAGGCCCAGCAGACCGACCACGCGCTGCACGATGCTCAGACCCAGGCCGTAGCCATCGCGCGAAGTGTTCGCGGCCACCCCTGCCTGGTAGAACTCGTCGAAAATGAAAGGCAGGTGCTCGGCCGCGATGCCCTGCCCGGTGTCGCACACCTGGATGCGCACCAGAGGACCGGCGATCTCCGAGCGCAGCCGCACCCAGCCGCGGCTGGTGTACTTGATGGCGTTGGCGACCAGGTTTTTCAGCACCTGGCTCAGCAGCGCCATGTCCGAATGCACTCGTGCATTCGTGGCATCGACCACCAGCTCCAGGCCCTTGCTGGCGGCCAGGCCGGCGAACTCGCCGCGGATCTGCTCCAGCAGCAGCGACACCTTGAAATCGGTGATGTCGGGTTTGATGGCTCCGGATTCGAGCTTGCTCACGTCCAGCAGTGCATTGAGCAGGCGTGACATCGCCGTCACCGCTTCATCCTGCTGCTCGAGCGCTTCGCGCGCGTCGGAATCCTTGATCAGCCGCCGCAGCGTGCCATTGAGCAATGCAATGACTTGCAGCGGCTGGCGCAGGTCGTGGCTGGCCGTGGCCAGGAAGCGGCTCTTGCCGAGGTTGGCGCGGTCCGCGGCGGCGCGTGCCTCGCGCAGCTCGTGCTCGAAACGCATCCGCTCGGTCACGTCACGGATCGCCGCCGCGACCAGTGTGCGTCCATCCTGGATGATGGGACTGAGGCTGATCTCGACGGGGAACTCCGAGCCGTCCCTGCGCAGCGCGAACAGGTCCAGCCCCGCTCCCATGGGGCGCATGTGCACGGACTTCGTGTAACGGTCGCGGTGCGTGACGTGGCGGGTGCGGAAGCGCTCGGGCAGCAGCTGTTCGATCGGCTTGCCGATGATTTCGTCGGCTTCATAGCCGAACAGCACTGCGACCTGCCGGTTGGCGAACAGCACCTTGCCCGCGTCGTCGATGATGATCATGGCGTCCGGAGCGGACTCGAGAACGCTTCGCACGAGTTCGGATGAGAGCATGGCCGGGGGTTCCGGGTGATTCCGGCAGGGGAGCGGCATGGCAGCACGAATTGCGCCACCGCGCAAGGCGGTGGTCGGCAATACGCCGGGGGTGGCCGGGATGCCGGCATGACAGACTGGTTACGGCGCGCATGTCTTCGCTCAGCGCATCGTGCAAATACGTATGGAGTGCCCGCCGCCATTGCGGCAGCGTGGAGGGCGGGATTCCATCGGTTCCTTTGCGGAGACAGCACATGTCCATCGACCTGCAGGCGCTGGTATTGCCACTGGCGGAGGTGCGCCGCGCGCACGTGGCCATCGTCGGCGGCAAGAACGCGTCGCTGGGCGAACTCACTGCTGGTCTCGCCGCGCAGGGCATTCGCGTGCCGCCGGGGTTTGCCACCACGGCGCAGGCCTACCGGCGATATGTGGAGGCCAACCACCTGCAGCCCGTGATCGACAGGGCGCTTGCCGAATGGCGCGCAGGCCGGTGTCCACTTGCGCAGACTGGCCGGTCGATTCGCGAAGCATTCCTGAACGGCACGTGGCCTGCGGATTGCGAGGCGGCCATCCTGGCGGCCTATAGCGAGCTCTCGCAACAGCAGGGCATCGCAGTGGCGAACGTCGCCGTGCGTTCCAGCGCCACCGCGGAGGACCTGCCCGAGGCGAGCTTTGCAGGGCAACTGGAGAGCTTCCTGAACATCGGCGGCGAAGAGGCGCTGCTGCAGGCCGCCCGGCGCTGCTTCGCCTCGCTGTATACGGACCGTGCGATCAGCTACCGGCAGGCGAAGGGCTTCGAGCAATCGCAGGTCGCCGTCTCGGTCGGCGTGCAGGTGATGGTGCGCTCCGACCTGGCCTGCGCCGGCGTGATGTTCTCCATCGACACCGAGACCGGTTGCGATCGCGTGGTGCTGATCAACGGCTCCTGGGGGCTGGGCGAGAATGTCGTGCAGGGCACCGTGGATCCGGACGAGTACCAGGTGTTCAAGCCGCTGCTGGCAGGCAGCGACGGCGCCATGCCCCTCATCGAGAAGCAGTGCGGTGGCAAGGAGCGCAAGCTCGTCTACACCGAAACGGGTGGCGCGCCCACCGTCAACGTGGACACCTCGCCGGCCGAACGCCGTACGTTCGTGCTGCAGGATGAGGAGATCGTCGCACTCGCGCGCTGGGCGTGCGCAATAGAGAAGCACTACGGCGCGCCGATGGATGTCGAGTGGGCGAAGGACGGCGAGTCCGGTCTCCTCTACGTGGTGCAGGCGCGGCCCGAGACCGTGCAGTCGCGCCGCGGAGTCGGTGCGCTGCGCAGCTGGCGCATCGGCAAGAAGGGCCGGCGCCTGGCCAGCGGCACCAGCGTCGGCGACGCGGCCGTGACCGGCCGTGTCTGCCGCATCGACAAGGCGGCGGATCTGCTGCGCTTCGTGCCCGGTTCGGTATTGGTGACCACCACCACCAATCCGGACTGGGTGCCGGCGATGCGCCAGGCTGCCGCGATCATCACCGACCATGGCGGCCGCACCTCGCACGCCGCGATCATCAGCCGCGAGCTCGGCGTACCCGCCGTGGTCGGCACCGGCAATGGCACCGCGGTGCTGGTCGACGGACAGGAGGTGACCGTTTCCTGCGCGGAGGGCGATCAGGGGTTCGTCTACGAGGGCGCGGCGGAGATCAAGGTTATCGAACTGGATCTCGCGGACATTCCCGCAACGCGCACGCAGGTGATGCTGAACCTCGCCAACCCGGCGGCCGCGCTGCGCTGGTGGCGCCTGCCGGCCGATGGCGTGGGCCTGGCACGGATGGAGTTCGTGATCGCCAACCTGGTGCGCGTGCATCCGATGGCGCTGGTGCATTTCGATTCGCTGCGGGACATGCAGGCGAAGGAACGCATCATCGAACTGACGGAAGGTTATGCGGATCGCACCGAATACTTCGTCGAACGGCTGGCGCTGGGCCTCGCGCGCATCGCGGCGGTGGCGTATCCGCGCCCGGCCATCATCCGCATGAGTGATTTCAAGACCAACGAGTACGCGAGCCTGCTTGGCGGGCGCGAGTTCGAGCCACAGGAAGAGAATCCGATGATCGGCTTCCGCGGCGCGTCGCGCTATTACTCGCCGCGCTACCGCGCGGGCTTCGAGCTGGAATGCCGCGCGATCCACCGCCTGCGCGAGCAGCATGGCTTCCGCAACGTGATCGTGATGATTCCCTTCTGTCGCACGCTGGCCGAGGCCGACCAGGTGCTGGCCGTCATGGCTCAAAATGGCCTGCGCCGCGGCGAGCGCGGCCTGCAGGTCTACGTGATGTGCGAGATTCCCTCCAACGTCATCCTGGCGCAGCAGCTCGCGCAGCGCTTCGACGGCTTCTCCATCGGCAGCAACGACCTCACGCAGCTCACGCTGGGCGTGGACCGGGATTCGGCGGAGCTGGCCGGGTTGTTCGACGAGCGCGACGCGGCGGTGAGCTGGATGATCCGGCGCGTCATCGCCACCGCGAACCGCCAGCGCGTGAAGGTTGGCCTGTGCGGCCAGGCACCCAGCGACCGGCCCGAAGTGGCGAAGTTCCTGGTGGCCTGCGGCATCGATTCCATCTCGGTCACGCCCGACAGCTTCGTGGCGGTCAAGCGCAACGTGGCGGAAGCCGAAGCGGCGCTGGCGGCGCATCGCACCGGCGCCGTATCGCAAAGCCTGTGA
>CAYWDZ010000072.1:0-13324 GCA_964456255.1 uncultured Steroidobacteraceae bacterium
CGTGGCGATCTGCGTCTTGTCGCCCATCTCGGCCAGGAAGAAGGTGATGAAGGTTGCGCCGAACACGCCCAGGCGCGCCGCGGTGCGCGCTTCCTGGTCTTCGATGCTGTCCGGGATCAGCGTCCACGCGGCCATGGCCAGGAACAGCAGCCCGATGCCCCAGCGCAGCACGGTCGGCGACAGCATGGTGGTGATCCACGCGCCGAGTGCGCCGGCCATGCCATGGTTCAGGAGCGTTGCCGCCAGAATGCCCAGCACGATGGGAAGAGGCTGGCGGAAACGCGCGGCCAGCAGGAATGCCAGCAGTTGCGTCTTGTCGCCCATCTCGGCGAGGGCAACGATGCCGGTTGCAGCAAGGAATGAATGCAAGTGGGGCCCGAAGGTCAGCGGGGTGCCGATGTTACACGCGCGCACCCAACGCGGCCGCTCCGCAGCAGGAGCGGCGCGAGCCTTACTTGCCCGAGGCCTTCGGGCGCGGGTCCTTCTCGCCCAGTCCGGGATAGAACAAGGCGCGGTTGGGCTGGGACTCGTTGTAGACGTGGCGCTCCTTGAACAGCCACTTGCCCTTCACGCGCACCAGCTTGTCTTCGTAGTGCCCGAAATACAGCAACTGCACGTCCTTCTGCGGCGTGCTGTTGGTCATGGCGAACCAGTAGGCGATGGTCGTGGCGGTGTCACCGCTCACATCGATCACATGGTTGATGATCTGGTGATGGGTGCGCGGCCTGGAGGTCGCGCCCTCCGGAATATCGACCTTGCGGGCGCCGCCGAAGTTGGACATGGCCTTGCGGATCGCCGCCTTGCCGCGCTCCGTGCCATTGATCCATATGAGCACGCCGTCGTCGGCCCACGTGGACATCACGGTTTCGATATCGCCGGCATCCACGGCAACCATGTAGCGGTTGGACAGGTTCTCGATCTCTGCCCGGTCATCGGCGTAACCCGCACTTGCAGTTCCCGCGAACGCCGCGGCCAGTGCGGCAAATCCGGCGATCCACTTGTTCATGGCATTTCTCCACTTGTCTTGTCGATGAAGTCCAGCACCGGACCTGTCAGGGATGTGTCGGCCGTGCCGACGGCGTAGATCTCGGAAATATGCGAGTGCCCTGCAACCTGCAGCGAGGCCACCGGTTTGCCGGCGCGCGTGCGGGCAGCGACCAGCGCCTTGCCGTCGGCGATGAAGTCGGTGCGGTCGAGTTCGGCCCAGGTGACCAGCAATGGCACGCTGGTGGCGATCAGTCCGGGCAGCGAGGACAGTGCCGCGTAACGGCCCGTGTCCGTGCCGTAATACGTGCTCCAGGGCGAGTCCGGCGAGCCGCCGGTCTTGTCGTAGATGCCGGAAGTCAGGATGGCGCCGGCCAGCCGTGGCTGGGGGCGCGTCACGATGTAGTCGGCCACGTGTGCCGCGCCGGCCGAGTGTCCCCAGAAGAAGATGCGCTGCGGGTCGCCGCCACAGTCGCTGGCCAGGGCGCTGATCTGCGCGATGGCCCGTTCCATGTCGTCCGCACCGGCCGGATAGGCAAACTCGGGCGCCAGCCGGTAGTTGAGCGTTACGCCAACCAGTCCGTTGCGGGCGGCCCATATCCCGACGTTGTCGTAGAAGGGCAGGCCGGGCAGTTGCTTGGCGCCACCACGAAAGCCGCCCCCATGCACGAACACGACGATGGCACGCGCGGCTGTGCGCGGGCCTTCGCTCGCCATGAAGACATCCAGCACATGGCGCTCATGCGGACCGTAGCGCAGGTCACGCGTGATCGTGACCTGTGTCGGCGGACTGGCCGGGTGCAGCGTGCGGTACAGCAGCGTCGTGCGTGGAACTTCGATCTGTGGCCCGATGGCACGGATCTCCGTGGCAATGTCGGGGTAGGGCGGAGGTGTGTCCATCAGGTGAGGGGCAGTTCGTCCGCACCAGCCCAGACGCCATGCACCTGTGGGCTCAGCTTGAATGGCAGCAGGACACGGGCGACATCGCCATCGGCCAGATGCTGCGCGTCGGCGATCACGAGCTCGGAGCGATTCTCCGCCAGGTTGTCGGCAACGCCCACGAGGTAGCCATCGCCCTCGCTCGCCCCCTTGCGCTGCACGAAAGACAGTTCCTGCAGGCTGTGCGTCGGGCCGGCGAAGTATTTGTCGAGCTTGCCGGTGGCGAGATCAAAGCGCCCATAGCTGTTGGTGGGCTGGGCCGGTGCGCCCGCGCCGATGCGCGCACGGTCGAAGGGCCGGTCCGGGTCGCCAAAGGATGTGTAGACATAGCGCGTGGGCAGCGACAGCACGCGTGGATCCACCTTGCCCAGGTCCGATACCTGGTTGGGCCACAGGATTTCCTCGCTCCAGGTGTCATTCTTCGAGTTCAGGTCGAAGGTGAGCTTGCGGATGAAGGCGCGGGCCAGTTTCGGATCCCACGGCGAGCCATCCACGGGCGGGAAGAAGGGGAAGAAGTTGCCATCCCAGAACGCCGCATACAGCGTGAGCTTGCCGTCCTTCTCGTCCTGCGCGTTCAGCGTATGCATCATGCAGCGCAGTGGCCCCTTGAACCAGCGCATGTCCTTCGCCTCGCCGTCGCGCGGCAACACGCCGATGTAGGAGGGCTTGGTGTTGTCCCAGCCCCAGTGGATCTTCCCGGCCTTCAGGCGCTCGGGGCTGGTCACGTAGCCGGCAAATGGAATCAGGATGTGCTTCTGCGACAGCGCCATGTCATGGATGACGCTCACGTAGGGCACCTTGGTGCGCACTTCCTTGGTGATGTTGCCCTTGCGATCGTGGGTGTAGATCCACAGGTCATCGGAGGCGAGGCCGGTGGCTTCGTAGCCGAAAGCGATCATTTCGCCGGAGACCGGATCAAGCTTCGGGTGAGCGGTAAACGTCTGGCTCTTCCACTTGCCCTTGAAGTCGTAGGGGCCGATCGTGGCCAGCGTATTCGGGTCGATCTGGTGCGGCAGGCCGTCTTCCTTCAGCGCGAACAGCTTGCCGCCATGGGCAACCGGCGCCGTGTTGGCGACAGTGCGCAGGTTCGGGTGCTGCGGATCGCTGACCGAAGGATCGTCAGTGTAGGGATTGCGGTAATAGCCATAGAGCTGGCGGCGTGCCTTGCGCAGTTGCTTCAGGCGATACGTCTCGACCCACCTGCCGCGGTAATCGACCTTGCCACCCTTGATGCGGAACGAACTGGTGTAGCCGTCGGCATTGAGAATGCCGTCGTCGGGAAACTTTGGCGGGTAGTACCACTCGTAGCCGGCGCGGTAGAAGGCGCCGTCGATGTCCGCGGGAATCTTCCCGACCACCTCGCAGTCATCGATGCCCGCTTCGAAGCGCAGCGGCAGCGTGCGCGGTGCGGTGGAGGGGCCACCGCCCGGCAGATTGGGCATGGTGGGTGCCGCAGCCCCGGCCGTGGTTGCCGCAGTCGCCGCCACCAGTGTGCCGCCGGAGGCAGCGATGAAGTCACGTCGGTTCACTTTTTCCATGGTGACTCCATGTGGTAGGGGGCCTGGATGAACGTGGCCTGCACGGCCGAGATGCAATCGCCCTGGACCTTGAACATTTCCAGGAACGCCCAGGTCTGTGGTTCCTGGTAGACCGAGCGGCGCGTCTCGCCGTCCGTGGTCGTGTACTCGTCCAGCACGCCCTTGTGGTCGATGAAGCCGCGGCTCAGCACGACCTGGCGTTCTTCATCGACGAGCACGTGCTCACGGCGCACTTCATCGTTGAATCGGTAGTAGCCGCGCTTGAAGCCTCCTTCAATATCCTCGAACAGCTGGCCGTTTTCGAGACGCGTTGCCCCCGGTGCGAAGCAGGTGCCGCGGATCTCGCCGGTGTTGTTCTGCAGGGTGTCGAAGTATCCGGTTGCGTGGTGCATCACGCGTTCGCGTGGCAGGCGCTCGCCGGGTGGCACGATGACCGGAAACAGTGCGTTGGGCTTGTAGTTCTCTACATCGCCGATCGGCGTGGGTGGGCTGCTGAGATTGCGCTTGGTGGACAGCATGTGCTCGATCTCGGTGATCTGCCCGCGCTGGATCTTCAGCCGGATCGCCAGGAACCCCTGGGTCTCGCGCTGCAGGGTCGAGGTGTAGATGGCGACCTGGCCGGTCTTCACGTCGGAGATGGTGGTGGCCGGGCCCACCTCGCGCGTTACCGTGTCCCAGCTCGCGTCCGGGAACTTCATCATGACCCCGTTCTCGCTGAAGCGAACGTTCCTGGCGAGTGGCAGCGCGGCCGGATCGTGCTTCACATAGGCGGCGCGATACTGATCCGCGATTCGTTCCAGACAGGTCTTGTCGCATGACCCGGCGGCATGCATGACAGGCGCCAGCAGTAGCGCGCCAAGCCCGGTTATCCAGGTGCGTAGTGATGGCTTCATGGCCCTTGAACCCCCTGGGCCCCGCCTCGAAAAGGTTTGATGGGCGAAGACCGCGACCGACGATAACAAGCACCGGGGCCGAAATCCAACGCACGCGCCCGAGATAACCTTCCGCCAGGCGCGGGAAGATTGGTGGAGGTGGGCGGAATCGAACCGCCGTCCGCAAGCACTACATTCCAGGATCTACGTACGTAGCTGACTCTTTGGGTTCTCACCTCACGCTACCCGAGCAGCAGGGAAGACGCTTGGCCAGCTGACGGTGTCTCTTAACGCTGCACCCCGTAGCACGATGCAGCGCGATCCTGTGAGCGCGTCCCCCGGTTCCGTGGCACAGGCACCAGCGGGTCGGAGGTTAGGCCGGATTAAGCGGCCAGAGCGTAGTTGTCGTCGTTGGCAACTAGAGTTTGCACAGTGATTAACGAGGGCCATGCGCCTCGGTACGCCCCTGAAGTTTCGTAACCCACGTCGAAACCAGTCACCCCCTTCAGAAGATGCCGGCATTATACGCGCCGGTCAGGGCCCGTAGTGCAGCAGGGTTCTGACCGGAAGGCCTTCTATCGGGCCCTGCCGCAGGCCCAGATCGGCCAGCACGAGGATGGCCTGCAGGTCGTATCCACCGAGGCGGCACAGGCGCGCGGCTGCACTCAACGTGCCGCCCGTGGCCAGGATGTCATCGACCAGCAGCAGCCGGCCGATGCCCGGATGAATTTCCAGCGTCGCCTCACCGTATTCGAGTTGATAGGCGAGTTGTTCAACAGGCGGGGGCAGCTTGCCTGCCTTGCGCACCGCCACGAATCCAAGATTGCGACGGGCGGCCAGGGCCGCGCCCAGCATGAAGCCTCGCGCGTCGATGCCCGCAATCGCGTCGATGTTGCGCCATTCGGCCGCAGTCAGCAGTGCGTCGAGCGCGTCGAGCGTGGCCGGGAACTGATGGCGCAGCAGCGGACTGAAATCGCGGAACAGAATGCCGGGCCTGGGGAAGTCGGGAGTTTCGGTGACGTAACGGGCTAGCGGATTTCCTGATTTCACGTGGCGATCCGTGCTGGCTGATTGGGTGGAGGCGTAAGCAAGTTCAAGGGAGCGCTGCCACCGGCAAGGAGGCGAGCGACACGTGATAGTAGCTTTACAGCGCCGCGGCGGGGGCGCAGGAACCGGGCCCTGGTGATCCAGGCGGAGACCTTTCCTGAGGAGGGTCACGCTCTAGGGAATGGGCTGGCGCCCGGCGTAGTTCACGCCGGGTGCCAGGCACTGCGCGCAGCGCGGGTGATTGGTTGCTACCCGCGCTGTCAGCGCCGCTTCCAGCGTTGTACCCGTGGCAAATCGCGGGTCATCGTCTGTCAGCGGGCAGGCGTGAAAGCCGAGTGTCCCGCTCCGGCGCAGCACCATGCGACCGGTTGCGCAGCACGGCGCGGCATCGGCAGCCCCTGCCAAGTCCACAGGTGCCAATGGGCCGGATGAGTCCTGCGGCAGCCCAAGGTCAGGCAGTGCCACGATCTCCAGGTCCTGCGGCAGGTGTTGCTTGCGCAGCAAGTGACGGAACGCGGTGTCCACTGCGCCAGAGTCTTCTGCGGGCGTGATCATGCGGGTGATGCCGACGGTGAAGCCGGCGGCGTGCAGCAATCGCAGGCCTTCCAGTGCCTTGCGAAAGTTCTTCAGGCCGCGGCCGGCGTCATGCCGCGCCTCATCCGGATAGTCGATGCTCACGCGAAAGCTCAGCTCGCTGGATGCGGCGGCAAGCTCGGCCAGCAGGTGGCTGCGGCGGATCAAAGGCGCGGTGCCATTGGTCAACACCAGTACCGGCTTCAGGGACAGCGCGTGCAACAGGATCTCGCGGATGCCCTTCAGGATCAGTGGCTCACCGCCCGTGAACGCAAAGCGGGTGACGCCGCGCGCGGCAGCTTCGGTCAGCAGCGGCGCCAGCTCGGCGAGCGTCGGGGCCTCGATGCGCGCGTCGCCGGGCTTGCTGCCTTCATGGCAGAACGGACAGCTGAGGTTGCATGCCGTGCCGGTGTGCACCCACAGCTCGCGAAACGCGCCGAGGGCAATGGGTTTGGGCTGGCCCGTGGTCACGGGCCGCGATGTTAGCGCAGGGAGTCCTGCTAATGGGTGCGCAACAAACGGGCCTTGTCGCGCTGCCAGTCGCGATCCTTCTCGGTGGCGCGCTTGTCGTGCTGCTTCTTGCCTTTGGCGAGCCCGATCCGGAGTTTGGCCCGCCCGGCCTTCCAGTAGAGCTCCAGAGGCACGAGTGTGTAACCGGACCGTTCCACTGCACCCACCAGGCGATCGATCTCGCCCCGATTCAGCAGCAGCTTGCGCTGGCGGGTTGGTGTTGCGATCACGTGGGTCGAGGTCGACACCAGCGGGGTGATGTGGGCACCCACCAGAAACACTTCGCCATGGGAGACGACCACATAGCTCTCGGTCAGTTGCGCGCGTCCGGCGCGCAGCGACTTCACTTCCCAGCCGCTGAGCACGAGCCCGGCTTCGAGCTGTTCCTCGATGAAGTAGTCGTGCCGCGCCTTGCGGTTCTCGGCAATCAGTGCACTGCCATCTTTCCGGGCGGTCTTGGCCATGGGCTATTATGCCTGCATGCGCCAGATACGACGCTCCGCACTCGTGGCCGCGAGCCCGCAGCGCATGTTCGATCTCATCAATGACGTGGAACGCTATCCCGAGTTCGTACCGGGCTGCTCCGCGGCCCAGGTGCTGGAGCGTGGAGCAGACACATTGCGTGCGCGGCTCACTGTAGGCAGTGGGCCGTTGCGCACGTCATTCGTCACCCGCAACAGGCTGCAGGTTCCACATGCGATTGACATGGAGCTGGACGAGGGGCCGCTGCGCAGTCTCACGGGCAGATGGAGGCTGACACCAGTCGCCGCGGGCGATGTCACGGGTTGCCGCGTGGATCTGGATCTGACCTTCGAGGTGGAACGGGGACTTGCGGGGCTTGCGCTGGGCCCCATGATCGAGCGCCTCGCCGGATCGCTGGTCGACGCATTTATCGCGCGGGCGCGGGAAACTCCTAGCCCGTAGCGGCCGCCGCCGGGGCCTTGGCCTTGGGAGCGGCGTCACCGTCGAAGTGGTCCACCTTGTCGTCCTTGAACCACACCGTCAGCCGCTGTGACGCGCGAACGTTGCCGCGTGCGTCCTTGAAGTAGTAGTAGTAGTCCCAGCGGTCCGTATTGAAGCCATTGGGAACCATGGGCGTGCCCAGCAGGAACATCACCTGCGAGCGCGTCATGCCTGGCTCCAGCTGCGCCACGAGGTCGCGATTCAGCATGTTCCCCTGCTGGACGGGCATGCGGTACAGACAGCCGCCCGCAAGGCCGAGCGCCGAGATCAGGGCGAGGCGGCTGAAGAGCTTGATGATTCGCATGGTGCAAGTACTCACTGTAGACTTGCGATCATAACCGACGGCGGAGGAGTCCAACCAATTGGAAGGCAAAGACCTGCGAAATGCGGGGCTCAAGGTCACGCTGCCGCGACTGAAGATCCTCGAAATCCTCGAGGACAACGGGTCACGGCACAAGTCCGCTGAAGACATCTACCGGGCCCTGCTTGAGCATAACGAAGACATCGGGCTGGCTACCGTCTATCGGGTGCTGACGCAGTTCGAGGCGGCGGGGCTGGTTACGCGCCATCATTTTGAAAATGGCATGGCGGTCTTCGAACTCAATCGTGGCGATCACCACGACCACATCGTGTGCCTGGATTGCGGCAAGGTGGAAGAGTTCGTGGACACCGGCATCGAGGAGCGCCAGAAGGCCATCGCGGGGCAGGCAGGCTTCGAGATCCAGGACCACTCGATGATCCTGTACGGGCGCTGCCGCAAGCCCAATTGCCCTTCACGGGGCCTCAGCAGCGACCGCAAGCCACCGCAGCCCTGACGGGCTGCGCCGCCGGATACTTCAGGCCTCGGTGCCGCGCTGCATGCGCGCGGTGTCGCCGCGCTTGTCGGGGGTAGCCAGCATTTCACGGGCGTGGGCCAGCGCCTTGCTGGTGATCTGGGCTCCGCCCAGCATGCGTGCAATCTCCTGCACGCGTTCCTGGCCGGTCAGTTCGGCTACCGTCGTGCGGGTGTTGCGCCCGTCAGTGAGCTTGACCACACGCAGATGATGATGACCCTGTGCAGCCACCTGGGGCAGGTGGGTCACACAAAGCACCTGACTGCCTGCGCCAAGATCCCGCAGCTGTCGTCCGACCACCTCGGCCACGCTGCCACCGATGCCGGCGTCAACCTCATCGAACACCATGCAGTGCCGGCCCTCGGCCATGCAGGCGACCTGCACGGCCAGCGACAGGCGGGCCAGTTCACCGCCCGAAGCCACCTTCGCCAGCGAGCGCAGCGGCTGACCGGCATTTGCCGTCACGCGGAATTCGATCTGGTCGATGCCATGTGGCTGCGGCTCGGTGGAGTCAAGCTGCGTGACCTCCGCCAGGAATCTTCCGCCGCTCATCCCCAGCAACTGCATGCGTGCCGTGATTTCCTTGCTGAACGTCGTGGCGGTATCCGTGCGGGCCGCGGAGAGCTGTTCTGCCAGCTTGCGGTACACATCCAGGGCTTCGGCCTGCTGGCGCCGCAGCTCGGCGACGTTCTGTTCAACGCTGGCCAGCTGGTCCAGCTCTGCCTGGAGCACTTCGCGATGGGCGGGCAGGTCGGCGACCGAAATCCGATGCTTGCGCGCCAGTTCTTCGGCCGCGGCGAGGCGCTTTTCCACCGCTGCCTGGCGGGCGTCGTCCAGCTCGAGCGAATCCCCGTAGCGCGAGAGTTCCCGGGCCGCCTCGGCGATACGGATCGAGGCTTCCTCGAGCAGCGGCATGATGGGAGCGAGCGCGCCATCGACTTCCACCAGCGGGCGTAGCACTGACTGCGCGCGCGCAATGCGCGCCTGGGCGGTGTCCGTCTCGTCGTCGAACAGCAGCTGCGCCGCGGTGCGGGTCCCTTCCACGAGGCGGCCGCGATTGGCCAGGCGGGCTGATTCGGCGGCCAGTTCCACGGCTTCACCGGGCTTCAGATCAAGGGCGGCCAGTTCATTCGTCTGGAAACTCAGCAATTCGAGGCGGTTGTCCCGGTCGCGCAGCTGCGAGGTGCATTCGAGCACCTTGTTCAGCAGCGTGAGCCAGGCGGCATGTGCCCGGGCGACATCCGCGGCCAGCGACTCCTGCTTGCCGTAGTGATCCAGCAGGTCGCGCTGCGAGGCAGCGCGCACCAGCGACTGGAATTCATGCTGCCCATGCACATCGAGCAGGGCGCCCACGATTTCGCGCAGTTGCTGGATGGGTACGGCCTGTCCATTCAGGTAGGCACGCGAACGCCCGTCGGCATTGATGACCCGCCGGACCAGCAGCTCGTCCTCGGCGCTGATGGACTGTTCTTCAAGCTGCGCACGCAGCTCCTCGGGTGCTCCGCGGATGTCGAAGGTTGCCGCGACTTCGGCCTTGTCGGCACCTGAGCGAATCTGGTCGGAGTCGGCGCGAGCCCCGCAGGCCAGCATGAGCGCATCCACGACGATGGACTTGCCGGCACCGGTCTCACCGGTCAGGATGGTCAGTCCACCGGCAAAGTCGAGTTCGATCTCGTCGATGATGGCAAGGTCCCGGATCTGCAGATGGGTCAGCATGGGTCTGGCACCTTCACGTGTCTTCGCCGTTGCCGCCGCGACCCCAGTGCAACTTGGAGCGCAGCAGGCGGAAGTAGTCGTAGCCGGGCGGATGCAGCAGCGTGATGCGCTGCGCGGAGGGGTGGATCTCCAGCCGGTCCGTGGGCAGCAGCTCGCCCAGCACCACGCCATCGCAGGCCACGAGTGCGCGCGTCTCGAAGCGCTCGTGCAGCAGTACCGTGACCGAACTGCGGCCGGAGATCAGCACGGGCCGGTCGGCAAGGGTATGCGGGCAGATCGGTACCATCAGCAACAGGTCGAGAGTGGGATCGACGATGGGCCCGCCGCAGGCCAGTGCATAGGCCGTGGAGCCGGTGGCGGTGGAGACGATCAGGCCATCCCCGCCATGCGTGTTGACGTAGCGTCCGTCGACCTGGGTTTCGAATTCCAGGATGCGGCCCGTCTCCCACTTGGATACCACCACGTCATTGAGTGCCAGTCGGCGCTGCTCGGTACCGTTGGCAGCGATCAGGCGCGCTTCCAGCAAGGGGCGGTGGTCCGCAATGCAGTTGCCGCCGAGCGCCGCGTCCACGCTTTCGACCATGTCCTGCGGCATCACGTCGGTGAGAAAGCCCAGGCGCCCACGGTTGATACCCAGCATGGGCACGCCGGTGCCGGCAAACAGCCTGGCTGCATACAGCAGCGAGCCATCGCCGCCGATCACGATGGCCAGCTGGGCCCGGGCCACCAGTTCGGCATCGTCCACGGGCGTGGCCAGCGTGCCGATCTGCAGTGCCTCGGCGCCCTTTTCGATCAGTGTGGTCAGCCCGCGCGCAGCCAGCTGCGGCAGCAGCGCAGCCGCCGTCTCGCCGACGGTTTGCTCGGCGAAGCGCCCCAGCAGGGCACAGGTCTTGATCGGGCCCGCCATGGCGCTAGTTTACTGGGGTGCACGGTCGCCCCACGGTCCGTTTTGTGCGGCTTTTGTGAGCAAATCCGCAGGGTCGCAAGGCCCTTGACCGCTTGTAGCGGCGCGGCTAGCGTCTGGCCGAAGCTCATGAGTCCTGAAAGTCGCGAAGAAGCCCGCCTAAGCGAACGCGCCCAGCAACTCCTGAAGGTGCTGGTGGAGAGCTATATCCGGGACGGACAGCCGGTCGGCTCGCGCAGTCTGTCGCGTGAGTCGGGCATGTCGCTGAGTTCGGCGACCATTCGCAACGTGATGGCGGACCTGGAAGCCTATGGCTTCGTCAGCTCGCCGCACACATCGGCCGGCCGCATACCCACCCCGAAGGGCTACCGCTTCTTCATCGACACACTGCTTGAGGTCGAGCCGCTCACCGACTCCACCGCCAACCAGTTGCGCGCGCAACTGTCGGCGGCCGGGGACTCCCGGGCGCTGGTCTCCACGGCATCGCAGTTGCTGTCCAACGTCACCCAGATGGCCGGCGTGGTTTCGCTGCATTCCCCGCAGACCACCTCGTTGACGCACATCGAGTTCCTGCCGCTCTCCGAGCAGCGCGTGCTGGCCATCATGGTGTTCGACGGGCGTGAAGTCGAAAACCGCGTGGTGCACCTGGGCCGTGACATGCCGCCCGAGGAGTTGCGGCGCGCAGCGGCCGCACTCAATGAACAGTTCAGTGGCCGTACCCTCGAGCAGGTGCGCCAGGAGTTGATTGACCAGCTGTCCGACATGCGCGAACGGCTCAATCAGGGAATGGTGGACACCATCGCGATGGCCCAGCAGCTGTTTGGCGGCACGGTGCCCCGCAAGGACATGGAGCTGGTCGTTGCCGGCGAGACCAAGCTCATGGGCTATGGGGAGCTTTCCAGTGTGGAGAAGCTGCGCCGGCTCTTCGAAGCCTTCGATGAGAAGCGCGCGATCCTGCAGCTGCTCGACCTCAGCCTGAACGGGGCGGGGGTGCAGATCTTCATCGGCAGCGAATCCGGCTACCAGATCCTGGACGACTGCAGCGTGGTCACTGCCCCTTATCGCGCTGACAATGGTGCCGTCGGCGTGATCGGCGTGATCGGCCCGACCCGCATGGCCTACGAGCGTGTGATCCCGGTGGTGGATCTCACGGCGAAATTGCTGGGCGCGGCCTTGAATTCACGCCGTTAGGCCCCATCCTTGCCGCCACATTGCCATGCCTGTACGCAGCATGGAGGTCAGCGATGATCTCCATGTGCTTGAAGTTACGGAGAAATGATGTCGGAAGCAGATGGT
Source organism: uncultured Steroidobacteraceae bacterium (assembly GCA_964456255.1). Taxonomy (GTDB): domain Bacteria; phylum Pseudomonadota; class Gammaproteobacteria; order Steroidobacterales; family Steroidobacteraceae; genus ZC4RG30. Next base: position 12,176 of record CAYWDZ010000072.1, read on the forward strand.
CAACGCAAAGCCTCCCAGCAGCCCGGTGCCGGCATGGCGGGTGACAGCAGCGAGGAGCTCAACGCGGAGCTGGAGCGACTGCGTGGCGAGGTGGCGGCCTTGCAGGCCGAAGCAGCCCAGCAGCAGCGCGAACAGATGCTGCGCACGGCGGCGGAGGTCGACAACATCCGCAAGCGCGCGGCGCGCGATGTGGAGCAGGCTCACAAATACGCGCTGGAAAAGTTCGCGCAGGAGCTGCTGCCCGTGCGTGACAGCCTGGCGCTGGCCGCGGCCAGCGGCGGTAAGGCGGATGCCGCCGCCCTCGCGGCAGGCCAGGAAGCCACGTTGAAGCTGCTCACGCGGGCATTTGAAAGATTTGCCCTGCAGGTCATCGATCCGCTGGGCGCGCCATTCGATCCCGAGAAGCACGAGGCCATGGCGATGCAGCCATCGGCCAGCGCCGAGCCTGGCTCGGTGCTGCAGGTGGTCCAGCCGGGCTATGAACTCAACGGGCGTCTGCTGCGGCCGGCGCGGGTCATCGTGGCCAGCGAGCCGCAGGGTGGCTGAGCCCCGGCACTTGAAGCAGCCGGCACCTGGTCCCACATACGACCCATCCATCAACACTTACGCATCTTTTCGAAGGTAAACGCATATGGCCAAAGTCATCGGTATCGACCTCGGGACGACCAACTCCTGCGTCGCCGTCATGGAAGCGGGCAAGCCGCGCGTGATCGAAAACAGCGAGGGCGATCGCACCACGCCATCGATCGTGGCGTTCACCAAGGACAACGAGGTGGTGGTGGGTCAGTCGGCCAAGCGCCAGGCGGTCACCAACCCGAAGAACACGCTGTTCGCGGTGAAGCGCCTGATCGGGCGCAAGTTCAAGGACGACGTGGTGCAGAAGGACGTCCACATGGTGCCGTACAAGATCACGGCCGCCGACAATGGCGACGCCTGGGTCGAAGTCCATGGCAAGAGCATGGCCCCGCCGGAGATCTCCGCGCGCGTGCTGGCCAAGATGAAGAAGACGGCCGAGGATTATCTCGGTGAACCCGTGACCGAAGCCGTGATCACGGTACCGGCCTATTTCAACGATTCGCAGCGTCAGGCCACCAAGGACGCCGGCCGCATCGCGGGCCTGGAGGTCAAGCGCATCATCAACGAGCCGAC
>CAYWDZ010000073.1:0-13054 GCA_964456255.1 uncultured Steroidobacteraceae bacterium
TGACGCGCGAGCGAGCGACCGAGCGCCGTGGCATCGAGTGCCCCGCGGGGTGCGTCCATCGCATTGCGCGCCACCTTCAATGCCGCAACGGGCGGGGCCCCCAGCGTGTCGGCGAGTGCTTCCAGCGCCTGCACTTCATCCTCGTGCTCCTGTGCCAGCCAGGTCTGCGTTGCGTCGTCCGGTGTGAGCCAGCTCGGGAACTGCGGATACCCAAAGGGCGCGACCGGTGCCGGTGCGCCGACGAGGATCAGATCGCGCACACCGGCGAGCAGCGCCACGGCATCCTCGGCGCGATACGCGACGCGCGTCACCGCAAACAACCCCGCGCCACGCAGCACGCGCGGCGCGACGATGTCATGCAGCGCTCGTGCGCCCGTGGCGGCGCAGATGCGTTGCAGGGCCGCAAGGCCGCGCGGCTCTCCGGCGGCCGCGCGCACGAGCAGGGCACTGGTGGGTCCGCGCTCGCGCAGAATCCTGGCGACACGGGCGATCGCCGCGGGGTCCGGCGGCGGTGGTAATGGCGCAGGTCTGGGCGTCGCGTGGCCGCGAGTGGTGCTCCAGGCGATGTCCGCCGGCAGGATCAGCGTTGCGATCCGTCCCGGATGCGTGCGTGCGGCGGCCACGGCGGCGGCGCCATCCGCGGACAGCGTGTGCGTGGACTGCGCCATGTGCAGCCAGTCGGACATTGGCCGGGCGAGCGCCTCGATGTCGGTCTTCAGCGGACTGTCCCAGCGCTTGTGCGTGGTGGAGTGATCGCCGACGACATTGACGATCGGGCTCTTCGCGCGCCGTGCGTTGTGCAGGTTGGCCGCAGCGTTGGTGAAACCCGTGCCCAGGTGATACAGCGTCAGGGCCGGCTTGCCGGTGACGCGCGCATAGCCGTCGGCCATGCCACTGACGCAGCCCTCGAACAGGCCGAGCACGGGGCGGATCCGCGGCAATGCGCCCAGTGCCGCAACGAAATGCATCTCGGAAGTGCCGGGGTTCGCGAAGCACACCTCGATGCCCGCATCGGCCAGCGTGTTGAGCAGGCTGGCGGCACCGGTCAGCGGCGCGGCAACTTCAGTATTCGACATGCCGCTCGGCCCGCATCACGACCCCCACAATGGCGTGCGCTACGCTAACCCGGCGGTACAGCCTGCGGCAACTGCATGTCCCCACGGCATTGCACTGGACGAACCCGCGCCCGGGCCTCTAGAGTCGGCGTCGGCAATACTGGCCATACAACAAGAAGAATCAGGGGCAATGACGATGCACGAACCTGTGGTCAGTGAAACCCCGGCTGGCGATTCCGCCGGGCCTGGTGCCCCCAGCGAAGCGAACGCCGGCACCTCGAAACCCTGGCCTCCGGCACGCTACGGGTGGATTGCGGCCACGCTGATCTCGCTGGCGACCACGCTGAACTTCCTCGACGGCACGATCTTCAACATGATGATCGAGCTGATCAAGCGCGACCTGAAGCTCACCGACATCCAGCTGGGCCTGTTGCTGGGACCGGCCAGCGTGATGTTCTATGTCTTCGTCGGCATTCCCCTGGCGCGACTCGCGGACATCTATCCGCGCAAGGTGATTCTTGCGATCGGCATGATCCTCACCAGCGGATTCACTGCACTCGGCGGTCTCGCGCAGAGTTACCGACAGCTGTTTGCCAGCCGCATGTTCGTGGGCGTGGGCGGATCGGCCCATGCGCCGGCCTCGTTCTCCATGCTGGCGGACTGGTTTCCGCCACGCCGGCTGCCGCGCGCCATCGCCGGGATGCAGATCGGATTCGTGATCGGGATGAGCTGTGCCGCATTCTTCGGCGGCTGGCTCGTGAACATGGTTTCGCACTGGGAGCCTTCCAATCTCGGCCCGCTGCGCATGTTTGGCTGGCAATGGCTGCTGCTGATGATGGGAGTGCCGGGGCTGATTACCGCAACCCTGTTCCTGTGCCTGCGCGAACCGGTCCGTCGGGGCAGGGTCGCCGGAGACAAGGGCATGTCCATGTTCGAGGTGGCGCGGCAGATCCATGCGCGCCGCAAGGTCTACTACCCGCTGTTCGCAGGTCTGGCGCTGTTTGCGATCGAGGCGAACGGCGTCCAGGACTGGCGCATGCCGTTCATGATGCGCACGTTCGGCTGGACGCCGCTGCAGGTCGGAGCGTGGACGGGGTCGATGGTGCTCGTCATCTTGCCGCTCGGCATCTTTCTGGGCACGACGCTGACGGAGATTCTGTCCAGGCGCTACAAGGACGCGGCCCTGCGCACCACTGCGATCGCGCTCGCGCTGTCCATTCCATTTGCGATTGCCTCGCCATTGATGCCGAACGGCGAGCTGGCGCTCATCGCCTCGGGCTGCTCGTTGCTGTTCGCAAGCACGGCTTCGGTTCCCCAGAACGCTGCCGTCCAGATCGTGACGCCCAACGAGATGCGGGCGCAGGTAACGGCCATCCACCTGTTCGTCATCACGGTATCCGGCGCATTGGGGTCGCTCGTGATCGCCTTCATTACCCAGGTCATCCTGCGTGACGAGAACAAGCTGTGGCTGTCGATCTGCATCACCGTCGCGGCGCTGCTGCCGGTGGGCGTCTACATGGTGTCACGCGCGGTGAAACCCTATGGCAGGGAGATCGCGCGGCTCGAGGCTGAGGGCAAGCTCTGACGATGGACCCGCCCGCTGCGGATGCCCAGCCGGCGGGATGGTGCATGTCCCGGCGCAAATCTCGACTATATTTGTGGGTACCGACACGCATGTCGGACTCGGGAGTTTCATGAAACATTTCAGATCCGTTCTCTCTGGCGCGGCAATTGCGCTCATCAGTGCGGCCTGCATTGCCGCGAGCAGCAACGCGCCAGGAAATGCCGCAGGCGAGTGGGGCAGCCACGGCCGCGATAACGCCGAGCAACGCTTCAGCCCGCTGACCCAGGTCGACGCGAGCAACGTCAGCCAGCTGGGCCTGGCCTGGTTCGTCAATTTCACCGAGGGCGGTGGTTACCAGAGCACGCCGCTGGTCATCGATGGGCGCATGTACGTGACCACGCCGTGGAGCAAGGTCTATGCCTTCGACGCGAAGACCGGCAAGCAGCTGTGGAAGTTCGATCCGGAGGTGCCGCGGGAGATTGCGGGCACCTCCCTGTGCTGCAACATCTCCAATCGTGGCGTGGCCTACTGGAACGGCAAGATCATCTGGGCGGCGCTGGATGGCCGCCTGCTGGCGGTGAATGCGAAGACCGGCAAGAAGGTCTGGGAGGTGCGGGTCGCGAGTCCGGACGACGCTTATTCCATCACCGGTGCGCCGCGCGTGGGCAACGGCATCGTGTACATCGGTGAAGGCGGTGGCGAGTTCTACACACGCGGTTTCCTTGCCGCGCACGACGCCGAGACCGGCAAGAAGCTGTGGCGTTTCTGGACCGTGCCGGGCGACCCCTCCAAAGGTCCGGACAAGGACGTCTCCGATGACGTGATGCCGATGGCGGCGAAGACCTGGTCGGGCGAATGGTGGAAGACCGGCGGCGGCGGCACCATCTGGGACGGCATCCTGTATGACCCCGAGACCAACACTGTGGTCTTCGGCACCGGCAATGGCATCCCGTGGCCGGCGAACCTGCGCTCGCCGGGCAGCGGGGACAACCTCTTCATCGCGTCCATCGTGGCGCTGGATGCGACCACCGGCAAATACAAGTGGCACTACCAGACCACACCGCGCGAAAGCTTCGATTTCGACAGCACTTCGCCGCTCACGGTGGCGGACATCGTGGTCAATGGCCAGAAGAAGCACGTGGTGATGCAGGCGCCGAAGAACGGCGTGATGTATGTGATCGAAGTGGCCACCGGCAAGGTGGTGTCGGCGGATCCGTTCGTGCCCACCATCAACTGGGCCACGGGCTTCGACGAGAAGAACAACTGGGCGCCCATCATGAATCCGGAAGCCGACTACGCGAAGACCGGCAAGGGCTTCTACGTCGTGCCGTCGCGGGCGCATGCCTGGTCCTCGCAGTCCTACAACCCGAACACGGGGCTGATCTATGTCCCCACGAGCTATGCGGTTGGCTCCTTCGTGGCCGAGCCGGGCGCGAAGATCCTCGGCAACCAGCTGGTGGACGTGAGCATGTCACGCCAGCCGGATGCGTCGTTGACGCGACCGGTGCTGCAGAACTCGGGTGCCTACCTGCTGGCCTGGGATCCGGTGAAGCGCAAGGCCGCATGGACCCAGCGCCAGGGCAGCGCCAGCGCCGGCACTCTGACCACGGCCGGCAACCTGGTCTTCCAGGGCACGGCCGGGCAGAAGCTCTCGGCGTTCCGCGCCGACACCGGGGATCTGATCTGGTCGACGCCCACGCAGGGCAATGTGGTGCCCGGTCCGGTGAGTTACTCCATCGATGGCGTGCAGTACATCGCGGCGATCTCCTCGGCGAGCACGGGCTATGCGGCCGCCGCCGGCACGAATCGCCTGCTGGTCTACAAGATCGGCGGGAAGGTTGCGCTGCCACCGGCGCCGCCGCCGGTTGCACAGGTGCTCGATCCGCCGGCCAACTTCGGCGATGACGCGCAGCGCGCCCACGGTCAGGATGTGTACGAGCGCAGCTGCACGGGCTGCCACGAAGGCGGCCGCATGTTCACCGGTTACCCGGATTTGAACTACACCGTGGCGCTGAAGAGCGATCTGCTGTTCAAGGCCATCGTGCTTGACGGCGCGCGGCGCGAGTTCGGCATGATGCCGTTCAACAAGTCGCTGTCACAGGCCGATGTGGAAGCCATTCGCTCCTATCTCACGTACCGCGCCAACGACCTGAAGAACAATCCGCCGGCCCGCGGCTTTGGTCCGCCGGGCGGTGCGCCGCCACCGCCGGCACCGGCGCCGGCACCGGCAGCGCATCAGTAGGGCGTGCTGATGAACGGCCGGCGGCTCCTGTTGCAGCAGTTCGCAGCCACGTCCCTGGTGGCGGGCCTGCCGTGGCGCACGCTGGCGGCCGATTCCACCCCGACGGCGGCGCAGGCCCTGGACATCTTCGATCTCGAGGCGGCCGCACAGAAGGTGGTGCCGCCCGCGCATTGGGGCTATCTGCAGAGCGGTGTCGATGGCGATGTCACCTTGCGCGCCAATGCGGCGGCCTATTCGCGCTGGCATCTGGTCCCGAAGCGTTTCGTCGATGTGAGTCGCATCGATCTCTCCACGTCGGTGCTGGGGACGGCGATGGCATCCCCGGTGATGATCAGCCCGATCGGCGGTCTCCGGGCGTTCCATCCCACCGGCGACATCGGTGTGGCGCGAGCCGCGAAGACGAAGAACCAGCTGCAGATCGTGTCGACCCAGATGTCCGATCGGCTGGAAGACATCATCGAGGCCCGTGGTGCACCGGTGTGGTTCCAGCTGTACACCACCAATCGGCCGGAAGCGACGCGCCAGATCGTGCAGCGCGCCCAGCGCGCGGGCTGCACGGTGATGGCCGTGACGGTGGATCTGCCGGCAGGTCGCAACACGGTGACGGCCGCGCGCGCCCGGCGCGAGGACACGCGCGTGTGCGCCAATTGCCACCTCGTTGATGCCAATGGCAACCCGCGCTCGCAGATTTCGATCAAGCCGATGTTTGCCGGCATCGACACCAACGGGCTGGGGCTCACGGATGCCACGCTCACCTGGGATTACATCCGTCGCCTGAAGGACATGACCACCATGAATGTGGTCATCAAGGGCATCGAATCCGAGGCCGATGCGGCGCTCGCGGTGGAGCATGGCGCCGATGGCGTCATCGTCTCGAACCACGGTGGCCGCGCGCTGGAAAGCGGGCGCGGCACGCTTGAAGCGCTGCCGGATGTCGTGAAGGGAGCGGCGGGGCGGATACCGGTGATGATCGACGGCGGCGTGCGCCGCGGTACCGATGTGTTCAAGGCGCTGGCGCTGGGCGCCAGTTCGGTGGGCATCGGCAGGCCCTATGCCTGGGGCCTTGGCGCCTACGGCCAGGCCGGTGTCGAGCGCGCGCTGGATATCCTCAATCTCGAACTGCGCCTGGCGATGGCCGGGTGCGGTGCGCGCAAGGTTGGCGAGATCAGCCGCGCTTCGCTGGTTTCCTGAGCGGACCGCCGCCCGGGGAGTGTGACCTCAGTCCTTGAGGATGAACGTCACCTTGAGGCGGACGCGATACTCCTTGATCTTGCCGCCATCGATGACGACTTCCTGGTCCTGGACCCACGCGCCGGTGACATTCTGCAAGGTCTTGGTGGCGCGCTTGATGCCTTTGGCCAGCGCGTCATCAAAGCTCTTGGCAGAGGTACTCGTGATTTCGGTGATTCGTGCGACGGTCATGGCTGCTCCACTGGGATGAAGGTAGAAGGGGCGCCGTGTTGTGCACGGCGCCCGGATCGGCAAGTCGCCCGGCGTGCCGCGTCAGCCGGCTGGCTTCGGCCAGGTGAATTCCGGACGCAAGCCCCCATAGACCGGTCTTCCGTCCTTGGGAGCAGGGTAGCCCTTGGTCTGATCCCAGAAGGCGTGGTAGGTGGCCTTCGGAAAAGCCTTGTCGTCATAGCCCATCACATTCGGCACGGCCACGCGGATGCGCTTCTGCTTGTCGTCGAGCATCAGCACCGCGCCGCAATCGGTGCACAGGCAGATCTCGAGCGGGCCGTTCGGATTGTCCTTGTTGAAGGGCACGCGCTTCATCTTCTCGGGGTGATCGGCCTTCACGTCGCCGTGATTGAAGAACGCCACATGGGTGGTGTGCTGCCCCGTGACCGCCTTGCAGACATTGCAATGGCATTCGTGGTTGTCGATGGGCTCCGCCATGGCCGTCACATGAACGTGCGCGCAGCCGCCTTTGTAAGTCGCCATCAGGTTTCCTCCCCACTTCTGATTGTTGTCACCAAGGGCGCCATGATGCTCCCAAAAGGCTCGCCTTGGTCAAGAATCCGGCCTAGGATTCGCAAAAAGCCAGGGTCAGAACATGTCGTCCATCCGCAAGCTTGCAGCATTGGTCACCGCAGTATCCGTCGGGGCAGCGGCCAGCGCCCATCACAGCTTCGCACCGTACTTCGACAGCAAGAAGCCGGTCAGCATTTCCGGGAAGATCACCGAGTTCGAGGCGCGCAACCCGCACAGCTACCTGCACATCGCGGCCGTGGACGAGAACGGCCGGACGCAGGAGTACGTGTGTGAATCCAACGGTTTCACACAGCTTTCGCGCAATGGCATCACGCCGCAGATGCTCAAAGCCGGCGTCGAGGTGCGCGTCACGGGGTCGCAGTCGCGCACCGATCCGCACCGCTGCTTCTTCACGGACGTGTTCTTCCCCGATGGCCGCTCGTTGAACGTGAATGGACGCGCGGGTGGGGAGGCGCCGCCGGCGCTGCCAGCACGCCGTGACATCACCGGTGCATGGCTGCTGGCTCCGGCACCTGGCCGCAGCACCAGCGGTCCGCAGCCGATGATGGATGCCCTCACCGCTGCCGGAAAGGCGGCGGTCGCCAAATACGACCCCTTCAGGGACGACCCGGTGTTCCATTGCGATCCGGTCGCAGTGCGCCGCGTGTGGGGTGCGCCGGGCACACCGCTTTCGATCACGCGCGAGAAGGATCGCGTGATCCTGCGTCACGAATGGATGGACGTCGAGCGCATCGTCTACCTGAACCAGCGCGAACATCCGAAGAATGGGCCGCGCACTTCGCTGGGTCACTCCATCGGCCATTTCGACGGCGACACGCTGGTCATCGAGACCGGCAACTACGCGGCCGGCGTGTTGAACCAGTACGTGGAGACACCGGGTGAGCCGACGCGCGGCCTGCTGCATTCGGCGGCGCTCACCACGGTGGAGCGCGTGCACCTCGACGCGGCCCGCCAGCGCCTGGTGGTCGAGATCAAACTGAAGGATCCGGAGTTCCTCACGCGCGACTTCGATCTGCCGCCACTGGAATACGCGCCCTCGGATCTGAAGCTCGAGCCGTTCAACTGCACGCCCGAAGGGCGGGACGGACCGATCAGGAAGTGATCCGGCCGGTCGTGCAGCCGGGCTGACGCACCCGCGGCAGATAGTCATTCATGAACGAAGCGGATGCCTCACAGGTTCTGACCTATCCGGCCACGGAGCGCAACAAGGCGCCCATCCTGGATGTGCTGCGACGCGTGCTGCCCGCGCGCGGCACGGTGCTGGAGGTGGCCAGCGGCACGGGCCAGCATGTGGTGCATTTCGCCGGCAACCTGCCGGATCTGAACTGGCAGCCGAGTGATCCGGAAGAGGGCCACCGCGCTTCGATTCGTGCGCGTGTGGCGGCGGCGGGCCTCACCAACGTCGCAGCGCCGCTGCGGCTGGATGTGCTTGATCGGCCATGGCCGGTGCAGGCCATCGACGCCATCGTGTGCATCAACATGATCCACATTGCGCCGTGGGCGGCGGCACTGGCGTTGCTGCAGGAGGCCGGCAACCTGCTGCCGGGCGGGGGTGTGCTGTATCTCTACGGCCCGTATCGACGCAATGACCAGGACACGGCCCCGAGCAATGCGGCCTTCGATGCCGACCTGCGCCAGCGCAATGCGGCCTGGGGCGTGCGCAATCTGGAAGACGTGCTGCGCGAAGCCGCCGCCGTGGGGCTGGAATTGCAGGAAATCGTCGAGATGCCGGCCAACAACCTCAGCGTCGTGTTGCGGCGTCCTGCGGCAGTTGTGGCAGCGGAACTGCCAGACGTCGATTGAGTTCTCTGGCCAGCGCGACGAGGGCCGGAAGGATCACGGCCCAGCCGAGGGCGAGCGCCAGCAGCCCGCGCGAAATATCCGGGAATTCGCACGCGCCGAGTCGTGCCGCTGCTGCATAGGCTGCAGCGCCGCCCGCTGCGCCCAGCGCGGCCGCGACCCACAGGCGCTCATGCAGCCAGCGCAGGGGTTCGCGCAGTATCGTGCCCAGCTGCGCCCACAGCGCGAGGATCCAGAGTGGCGCAAGTGCCGGGAATGGTGCGTGCGAGGCAAATACAACGAGATGGCCCTGCACGAGCAGGCTGTCCCATGCGAGCCCGGTGCCGAATGCCACAGCCATCAGTGCCACGTCGATGCCCGGGCGGGAACTGATGGCCAGTTGCCACAGGATGGAAACCACCACGGCGGCAATGCCCCAGCCCATCACTCCATGCGCAGCACCGATGACACAGGCGAACCACGCGGCCTGGAAGATCACGATGCTGGCGAGCAGCCGCCAGGCGTGCCTTCGCGGTGCGGGTTTCAAAGCAGCCGGTAGGTGAGCTTGCGGCCACCTTCGGCGGTGGTATCCAGCCCCACCCAGCGCTCATTCGCGTACCACACGTCGATGGGAGACTTCAGGCCGCTGATGCGCAGCCCGGTCACTGCCGTCGGCATGCCATGCACGTCGATCGTGGTGGTGGGCAGGGCGGTGATGGTCACGGGCTCGATGCGGCCGGTGCCCTGATTCAGCAACTGGTGCTGCCGGGCCAGCTGCTCCGGGTTCCAGTAGGCAAAGCTCACCGTGCATGCTGCCGCGTCGGTCTCCACCGGCTTCTTGCCGGTATCGGCCACGACCCTGAATGCGTCACTCAGGGATTGCCCCTTGACCACGGTGACCTTGCCGTCGTCGTCGGTGCGCGCGGTGACGGAACTGAGGCAATCCCCGCTCCAGCGCTCCTGTGCACGGTGGTGGTAGCGGTATGCCGTAAATCCCAGGAACTTGACCTCGAAGACCGCTTCGCTCACCAGCGAGCGCACGCCCGTCTCCGCGGGCGCGAGCACGAAGCGATGCGTGCCGATCGGGCGGCTGTCCAGCAGCACGGCAAAATTCCAGTCCGTGCCGGGCCCGGAGGCCTGCAAAGGGGCGCTCGCAGCGAGGGCCAGCATTGCCAGAGGCCATTGCGCTCTGCGAATGCGGCATGGGACGTGCGGCATCTGAAAGGATCTCCTGGTGAGCAACCGAGGGTTGTACGCAGGGGCGCGCCGGCCGGATCAGCAGCGTGGATTGAGTGGCACGGCAGGTTCGGCTAAGTTGAGCCCGGAGCAGAACAATTTCGGGCCTTCGAAATCGAGCTCCTTGACGCTGGCCTTGCCGATGATCTGGTGTTCAAGCTGATTCTGTCCCGTGACCTGAATTGATCCCTGTTGTTCCTGTGGAGGGAATGCTCATGCGCATCGCTGCTCTGGTCCTGCTGGCTGTACTGCCCGTCAACGCGGCACTCGCGGACATCACCGAGGCCAAAGTCACTGGCGGTGCCGTCCGTGGTGTGGTGACCGATGGCATCTCGATCTTCAAGGGCATCCCGTTTGCCGCACCACCCGTCGGTGATCTGCGCTGGAAGGCGCCGGCTCCCGTCGTGCCCTGGTCCGGAGTGAAGCCCGCCGACAAGTTTGCCGATGCCTGCATGCAGGCACCGAATTCGCAGGGCAACACCGCGCCGGTCAGCGAGGACTGCCTCTATCTGAATGTGTGGACGCCGGCCCGGTCGGCCGGTGACAAGGTTCCGGTCATCGTGTGGGTGCATGGCGGCGGCTATACCGGCGGCTCCACCAGCATCAGCATGTACGACGGCACCGGCTACGCGAAGAAGGGCGTCGTGCTGGTCAGTCTGGCGTACCGGCTTGGTCCCTACGGCTTCATGGCGCACGAGCAGCTCAGCCGCGAGAGCGGCCACGGTTCGGGCGCCTACGGCATCCTGGATCTGGTCGCCGGGCTTGAATGGGTGCACAAGAACATTGCCGCCTTCGGCGGCGACCCGCAGAACGTGACCCTCTTCGGGCACTCGGCGGGGTCGGCAGCCGTGAGCTTTCTGGCCGCTTCGCCGCTGACGAAGGGCCTGTTCCACAAGGTCATTGCCATGAGCGGCGCATCCTTTGCGCCGTTGCAGACATCCGGGCGAGGCGGTGGCGGGTTGAGCATCCCGGCACTCAAGACGGCCGAGGCGACGGGCAGCGCCTTCCTGACCAAGCTGGGCGTGGCGAACATTGCCGAAGCCCGCAAGCTCGGTGCCGAGGCGATCCAGGCGGCAACCGGTGGCGGCATGTCTTTCCGGCCCGCGGCTGACGGCTACGTTTTGCCGCAGGACGTGTTTTCGCTCTACGAGCAGAAGAAGTTCAACGACACGCCGGTGCTGCTCGGACACACCTCCGATGAAACGCTCGCCTTCGGTGGGCGTGGCGGAGCCGTTACGCCGGAATCCTTCGAGAAGCAGATCCGGGATCAGTATGGCCCGCAGGCCGACGCGCTTCTGAAGGTGTATCCGCACGCCACGAATGAGGAGGCAGCCAGGGCCTCGCGACATCTGCAGAGCGAGGTGACCTTTGGCTGGAGCATGTGGACCTGGGCACGTGAGCAGTCAAAGCAGGGCAAGGGCAAGGTGTACAGCTACTACTACGACAACCATGCCCCGACGGCCGAGGGCTCGGGTCATGGCAGCGACGTGTCCTTCCACTTCCAGACGCTGGGCGGGCGCACCGCGCCGACCGAACACGACCGGATGCTCTCCGACATGATCAGTTCCTACGACGTGAATTTCGCGAAGACCGGCAACCCGAACGCCACGGGATTGCCCCAGTGGCCCGCCTTCACGGACAAGAACCAGCAGGTGATGGTGTTCGACGCGACAACGGGTGCGCGGACCTACCCGATCCTGGACAGGGTCAGGGCCCTCGACCCGTACTTCGAGCGGCTGCGCAAGGAGCAATAGTCCCGCCGGCGCGCGCCATCGCAATGGGCGCGCCGTTCACTCCGCCGGCATGTTGCGGCGATGTTCCTGCTGTTTGCCGACCGTGCTGTCGAGCATCCTGAGCAGCTTGTGGATGGCGCCCTGCACGGCCTGCATCGCGGTGGGTGCGGTTTCGATGACGGCCATGGGCTTGCGTCCTTCCATGCGGGCCTCCATCACGCAGCGCTTGTCGTCCTTGCCGCCCTTCCTGCCGTTCTCGTCGGTGATGTGCACTTCAAGCCGCGTGACGTGCTCGCTGAACCGGGTCAGGGCCTCCTCGAGCATGCCGGTAACCGTGGTGGCCAGCGCTTCGCCACCGCGCTGGTTATTGATTTGTATTTGCAATGGATTCTCCCGTGGGGCCGAGAGTCTATGCGCAATTCAGGTCGGGTGTTGGTATTGGTGCGGGAGGCGCGCATCATGGAGATTCACGCCATCGGAGGGCGACCGCACGGCTTGATTCCGCGCGGTGCAGCCCCATGAACACCGCACTACAACTCGAAGAGGCCTGTTACGCATGACCCCAGCCGCCGCATCCAGTCACGATCGCCGTCAGCAGCAGCTGATCCGGCGGCGCAAGGTCCTGCAGGAGGAGGTTGCTGCAACGCTTCTCAGAATCGATGCCGACCGCTATGCGGCGCTGGCGGACCAGGTCCATGACACCAAGGACCATGCCATTGCGCAGTCGCTGATCGAGACCGGCAATGCCGAAGTCCGGCGCGATGCCGAAGAGATACGCGATATCGATGCCGCTCTCGAGCGGCTGCGCGCGGGCAGCTACGGCAAGTGCGTGGTGTGCGGCACGGCCATTCCGGAGGGGCGCCTCGAGGCCTATCCCACGGCCAAGCGCTGCCTTCCATGCCAGACCAGGTACGAGACATCCCGCCAGTAATCATCCAGGCCAATCAGGAGCCGATCGACATGTTGAAAGAAGTGCAGGGCGATATTCTGCTGTCCAGCGCGAAGACCATCGCCCACGGCGTGGCACCCAATGATCCCTTCTCGCAGGGGCTCGCGCTGTCGCTGCGCGAGAAGGCGCCTGCGTTGTATAAGGATTTCCGCCACTACTGCCACACGCAGCACCCGAAGCCGGGCGCGCTGTGGACCTGGGTCGGCGCCGATGGTGTGCGCATCGTCAACCTGTTCACCCAGGAACCGGCCGACGGCCATCATGGTGGCAATCCAGGTCGCGCTTCGGCCTCCAGCGTGTCCCATGCATTGAAGGCCCTGCGGCACCTCGCCGAAGCCGAAGACCTGCGCAGCATTGCGCTGCCGCGGCTGGCCACTGGCGTCGGCGGACTCACCTGGGAAGTGGTGCGGCCGCTGGTGGTGCAGCACCTGGATGGCCTGAAGATCCCGGTGTACATCTATGCGACGTACCACGCGGGCGTGAAAGCGGCCGAGGGCTAGC
>CAYWDZ010000074.1:0-13052 GCA_964456255.1 uncultured Steroidobacteraceae bacterium
ATCCGGCAGATCCGCAGCCTGCTGTACGAGCAGGGTTTCACCATTGGCGGTGCGCGGCAGAAGCTCGAGGGCGAGGAGGCGCGCAGCGACGTCAGCCAGAGCCAGCAGATCATTCGTCAGCTGCGCACCGAACTGGAAGATATTCTGCGCATACTGCGGCGCTAGCCGCGATCCACGACCACAAAAGGCGGGAAACATCATGAAGGTATCGGCTGCGATGGCTGGCAGCGCCTGCGCTGCAATATTCGGTGCCCTGCTCGTGCTGGCTGGCTGCGCCAGGACGCAGGAATCGGCCGTGGCACAGACCTCGCTTGCGGCGACCTTGCCGGGCGGGCTGCAACCGGAAGCCAGCATCCTGGACCTGATGCTGGATTTCATCGATCCGAATGCCGATGAAATGTGGGAATCCGTGGCGGTGATCAGCACCAGCACGGGCGTCGAGGAACATCACCCGCGCACCGATGCGGAATGGAAGGCAGTGCGGCGCAAGGCACTGACCGTGATCGAGGCTGCCAATCTGCTGGTCATCGAAGGTCGCCCGGTGGCGCGCCCTGGTCAGCAGCTGGAAGAGCCGGGTGGCGAAGGTGATTTCACGCCTTCACAGGCCCAGGCGGAGATCGACAAGGACCGCGTCAGCTTCGTCGGGTTTTCACGCGCGCTGCAGGTTGCCGCCGACGGCATGTTGAAGGCCATCGACAACAAGGATCCCGAGGCATTCCTTGAGGCAGGCGGCGTGCTCGACGAAGCCTGCGAGGGTTGTCACCGCAAATTCTGGTATCCGAACGCGCCCGTGCCGCCCGGCACCTGAGGATTCAGGCCGGCGCCTCCATCTGCCAGTCATTGATGAGCTTGTAGCGCGCTGCCTTGATGTGGCGGAACTTGCCATCCTCCACCCAGTACAGTCCGAAGCTGATGGTTCGGAATACTTCGCCCGCCTTGAGTGGTCGACGGAAATAGTTCGGCTCCGGCCAGTCCGCATAGACGCGGAACTCCGTGGGCAACTCCGCCGCGATGCCCGTGGCATCGGCAATGTAGTGCGTAACCTCGACCTTCTCATGGATATGCGCCTTCACTTCCTTGTAGAAGTCCAGGATTCCCTGCGCGCCGGTTATCGTGGAATTGCCCAGTTCCAGCACCACATCCGGATGGTAGAAGTCGATGAAGCGTGGATCGTTGTCATTGAACCACCCGACGTACTGCATGTAGCGCTCGCGTGGCATGCCTCCGGTCATTGTCTGAGCCGTTTGCTGAGCTCCGCTGCAGCCGGGCAGTGCGGCAAGGCCCGCCAGGCCGGCCGCGGCTCCCAGGGCACCCGAGGACAGCAGTCGGCGCCGGTCAAGATTTGTTCGGGTCATGGCTCACCCCATTTGTTGTTCGAGCGGGTATTATGCGCGTCCCAACGGTCGGGGCGTGGCGCAGCCTGGTAGCGCACTTGCATGGGGTGCAAGGGGTCGGAGGTTCAAATCCTCTCGCCCCGACCAATTTTCGGAAGCTTGACCCGCATGCATCCATTCAGCGAACAGGTCATCCGGCATCAGGCCCTGGACGAAGAAGGCAAGCCCCGCGAGATCCTGGAGCGCATCACCTACAAACGTGAGGCGGGCGGGGCAGAGCCGGTGGTGGTGAACCGCCGCTACGATCTCAGGACAGGCGAGCGACTTGACCGCCTGAACGACATCGAGTTCGAGGACGTTGAAACGGGCGCCAGGCTGCAATTGCAACGCTGACGCCCGAGCAGGGCAGTGCTAGAACCGAACCCTTGCTTCGACTGCAAGGCCGCGGGGCGGGTCCACAAACCCGTAGTAGCTGCGCGCACCGAACAGTTTCTGCGCCAGCGGCGCATCTCCGGCATAGCCGACAGTCTGCTTGTCGGTGAGGTTCCTGCCGATCAGTGCAACCTGCCAGCGATCGTCGAGGTCGCCGAAGCCAATGCGGGCATTCACCTTGGTGTAGGCCGCCTGCCGGGCCATCGGGTCGAGGTTCAGTGATTCCAGATAGCTGCTGGAGTGCACCACGTCCACCGTGGAAGTGAGCGCAAACTGGCCCAGATGCGCCGTGTGTTCCGCTGACACTACGCCGGTGAAGCGCGGAGCCAGCTGATTGGTCTTGCCGTCGTAGTCGCAGTTCTTGCCATCCGATGCTGTTGGCGTCTGACCAAAGGAGCACTGTCCGCTGTATTTCTTCCACTCGAAGTCCAGCACCGCCATCGAAGCCGAAAGCCGCAGCGAGCGCACCGGACGCCAGCGCCCCTCAAACTCGATGCCGCGCACCTGCGCCGTGCCATTGCCGACATTGAAGCCGATACCGCCGTCGAAGGCGCTGGTCTGCAGGTCCTTGTAGTCGGTCACGAACGCCGCCACGTTGCCCTCTGCGCGACCGCTCTGGTCTTCTGTCTTGAAGCCGACTTCGTAAGCGGTTGCCCGTTCATCCCGGAATTCGAAGGTACCGTTCGGCGGCGGCCGGTTCGAGCGGGCGTCGAATCCGCCTGCCTTGTAGCCGCGAGACAGGGAGAGGTAGGCCATGGACCGGGGCGACGCACGGTACTGCAGATTCACCATGGGCGAGAGGTTGGTCTCGTGGCGCTTGCCGGAGATGTCGTGCTGCTCGATGCCGAGCACGTTCGTGAACAGGCCGTTGGCCAGCGCTGCCGTCGGGCAGCTGGCCGAGGGTGTGGTAGGCAGTTCGGTTGGCACGCTGGGGTCGGCGGCGCAGATGGCACTGGTAATCCAGGCATGACGGCGACCATCCTTGTTCTCGCGATTCAGCCTCAGGCCGAGCGAAGCGCTCCACCTGTCGGTGAGCTCCCACGTGCCCTGGGCGAACAGCGAGTACATCTTGCTGTCCTGGTAGAAGTCCCGCGGATTCGTGGCATTGCTGAACAGGGCCTGGATGTAGGCTGCGGCGGCCTGCTGGCACGCGGCGCCCGCTGTACCGCCTGAGCAGGCCCCAGCCCCCGAAAGTGTTGCTGCGACCGAATTGCGAATACTCGCGGATCCCGCGAGCAACGGTGGCACGAGGCTGCCGATCGGGACCGGCAGACCACCTGTCTGGCTGGCAGTCGGCACGTGCAGGTAGTCACTCTCGTCCAGGTTGTATTTCTGGAAATAGGCCCCGCCGATCCACTGGAACTTGCCACCGGTCGGTGAGGTGAACCGCAGTTCCTGGCTGAATTGCTTGTAGTCCTCGGTGATGCCGGCCGTGATCAACGGCGCGCCCACGAAATCGCAGTCGCAGACCTCATCGAGCTGGTACTTGCTGTAGGCCGTTACCGAGGTGAGTTCGACTCCGCCGGCCATGGCGTAATTCAGCGTCAGGGCGGCTTCGCGGGACTTGTTGTCGCTGGTGCTGTCGGTGGTGCCGGAGCGCTTGTAGTCCAGCGTGTTGTTGAGCAGACCGGGAATGGCTTGGCCGGTCAGCGAATTGAGCGCCTGGCCGTAGGTGGCGCCGGTCCAGGGCAGGCCTGCCGTGGCAACAGGGGTTTCGCCGAAGATTTCGACCTGGCGACCCTCGCTGTCGAAGTTGCCTACCTCCACGCGCAACGAGCTGGTAAGGGACTCGCTCAGGTCAGCGGCCAGCATCAGGCGCGCGCCGATTTCATCGCGGCGCGGTTCGTGATCATCGAGCGTCAGGTTCTCCACGTAGCCATCGGACTTGCGATAGAAGGCAGCCAGGCGCCCGCGCACACTGTCGGAGATAGGCCCGGAGATGGCGGCATCCGCAGTGGTCTCGTCGTTCAGGAAATCAGTGGAAACCCTGGCTGAAGCCTCGAACTCGCTGGTGGGCTGATTGGCCACCAGGCTCACGGCGCCGGCCACCGCGTTCTTGCCAAACAGGATGGGCTGGGGGCCACGCAACACTTCAATGCGCGCCAGGTCCAGGAAGGGCATGCGGGACTGATGGCCGCGCCCGTGGTAGACACCGTCCTGGTAGATGCTCACCGACTGTTCGAAACCCTGGTTGAGGCCCGAGCCGATGCCGCGGATGTAGATGTTGTTGGCGATGCCGGTCTCGGTCATCTGCAGGTTGGGAACATAGGCCTTCAGGTCGTCGAGACGGACGATACCGGCCTCCTGCAGCTTGTCGCCCTGTACGGCCTCCACGGAAATCGGCACATCGCGCAGGGATTCCTCGCGCTTCTGGGCTGTCACCACGACTTCCTCGAGTGTGACCGCTTCCTCTTCAGCTGCGGGTTCCTGTGCAAATGCCCACATCGGTGCAGCGCCGATGGCAATTGCCAGCCGTACGTAGCGGCGAACCTTGAGACTCATGCGACCCCCGCGAGCATTGGTTGTTGTTGTGGAGCATTGTGCGCCGCCGCGCAGCGCCGCTCAACCTGATGCAGACCATTGCTTCGGCATGGATTCGAACGTGCGGCCGACTGAGCTACTCCGTAGAACCGCCGTGATTGCCACGTGTAAAGAAGGCTGCGTAGGCGCGCCGATCGTCTTCGGTCAGCACAGAAGTGTGCTTGACCACATCGGCCATCTCGCCGCCCACATACTCGAAATCGGCGGTTATGCCGAATTCGAGCAGGCCCATGAAATCGTCGGTCGTCCAGTGACCGATTCCGGCCGGATCTATATCGGGCGCGATGTCCTTGATGCCGGCGTATTCATGATTGCGTTGCATCATGCCCAGGGCGTTGCGCGGTGTATGGCATTCCCCGCAGTGACCGAGCGCGCGCGCCAGATAGGCACCACGCTTGAGTTGCGGATCATCGGCCGGTATGGACGGTTCCGTGCCTTCCAGCACATTGGCCAGGAGATTCCAGCCTGCCATCATCCACCTGAACTGCCAGGCCGGCAGTTCGTGCGGCGGTACCGAGTTCTTCACCGGTGGCAATGACATCAGGTAGGCACCGACGTCGAGTACATCCTGATCAGTCATGTCCTTGTAGGAGCGATACGGGAAAGCCGGGAAGTAGAAGCCGCCGCCGGGTTTGCGACCGTGCTTGAGCGCGAGCAGGAAGTCCTTGCCGGTCCACCCGCCAATGCCGGTCTCGGGATCGGGCGTGATGTTTGGCACATGGAACGTGCTGGGAAACGGCTTTTCGACCTTGATCTCGTAGCCGCCGATGGGAGCGGTGGTGCCTTCGGGCTGGTGACAGGCACCGCAGCCCCCTGCATTGAAGATGTAAGCGCCGCGGCTGATGGCCTCAGCGTCGGTTGCAAGTCTGGCATCGGCGACCGACGGCACATGGAAGACGCCGTAAAGGACCCCCAGTACAACCACGGCGCTTGCGCCAAGGACAATCTTCTTTTTGCTCATCGCGGCTCCCAGTTTTCGAAATTCCCGGCGAGAGGATGGTTCTTCCCGTCGGGGAGTTATGGCACTAACGGTTTGCGAGTACCGCCGCGCCGGCGGCTGCAACCTGTCCGTCCTGATTCGACTGCACGCCGGACACGCCGATGCTGCCAACGACTTCGCCATCGACGACCAGCGGCAGCCCTCCCTCCACGGAAGTGATGCCCGGCAGGGACATCATGTGCATGCGCCCGGAGAGGACGGCGTCTTCCAGTGCCTTGGTGGGGCGCTTGAAGCGCAGCGCAGTACGCGACTTCTCCTGCGCGACCTGAATGGAACCGAGCTGCGCGCCATCAGCGCGTTCCAGATAGACGAGATTGCCGCCGTTGTCATGGATGGCAATCACGACGTTCCAGCCTTCGGCGCCCGCCTTGGCTGAGGCGGCTGCCGCGATGGCTTTCGCGTCGGCCAGGCAGATGGTCTTGCGGGTCAACATGTTCGGTCCTTGCTGGAAGATCAGGCGATACCGTGACGCATCTTGAACTCGCGTCGACGGCTGTGCAGGATGAATTCGGTGTAGCCATTGGGCTGCGTCCGGCCTTGAAAGATCAGATCGGCAGCAGCTGCAAAGGCGATGCTGTCGCCGAGGTGTGGTGCCATCGGCAGGTAGTGCGGGTCGCCGGCATTCTGCTGATCGACCACCGCAGCCATGCGCGCCAGCGTCGCGCGCGTCTGCTGCTCGCTGCATACGCCGTGGTGCAGCCAGTTGGCCACGTGCTGACTGGAGATGCGCAGCGTGGCGCGGTCCTCCATCAGGCCGACGTCGTGGATGTCCGGCACTTTGGAACAACCGATGCCCTGCTGGATCCAGCGTGCCACGTAACCCAGGATCCCCTGGATGTTGTTGTCCAGTTCCCGCTGGATTTCCTCCGGGGAAGGCACGTCGCCCGCAAGCGGCGGCGTCAGCAGGTTGTCGGTACCAGGGGTGGGTTCGTCCGCAAGCCGTGCCTGTACTGCGGCGACGTTCACGCGGTGATAGTGCAGCACATGCAGCGCCGCCGCGGTGGGTGAGGGCACCCAGGCGGTATTCGCGCCGGCCTGCGGGTGCGCAATCTTGGAGCGAAGCATGTCGGCCATGCGATCCGGAATCGCCCACATGCCCTTGCCGATCTGGGCCCTGCCTGCGAAGCCCGTCGCCAGCCCGATCTGCACGTTGCGCGCCTCATAGTCCCGGATCCAGGGCTGTGTCTTGACCGCTTCCTTCGGCAGCACTGGTCCAGCTTCCATGCAGGTGTGGATCTCGTCACCCGTGCGGTCCAGAAACCCCGTGTTGATGAACACGATGCGATGACGCGCGGCGGCAATGCAGGCTGCAAGGTTGGCGCTGGTGCGCCGCTCCTCGTCCATCACGCCCATCTTCACGGTGTGGCGCGGCAGATCCAGCAGGTCTTCGATGCGGTCGAAGAGGTCGTTGGCGAGAGCCACCTCATCCGGTCCGTGCATCTTGGGCTTTACCACGTAGATCGAACCCGAGCGGCTGTTGCGACGCAGGCGCTTCACATCATGCAGGGCGATGGTCAGCGTTACGGCCGCATCCAGCAGCGTCTCGAAGATGGGTGAGCCATCAAACTGCACAGCGTCGGTCAGCATGTGGTGGCCCACATTGCGCACCAGCATCAGGCTGCGCCCGGGAAGCGTCAGTTCGTTGCCCTTCGGATCGGTATAGCGCCGGTCGTCATTGAGTTTGCGCACGACCGTGCCGCCACCCTTGGCGAACTGTGCCTCCAGAGTGCCTTTCATCAGCCCCAGCCAGTTGCGGTAGACGCCGACCTTGTCGTGTGCATCCACTGCCGAAACCGAATCTTCGCAGTCCTGGATGGTGGTGATGGCCGCCTCGACGATGACATCGGCAACACCGGCGGCATCGGTCCTGCCGATGCGGTGCGCGCGGTCAATGGAGATCTCGACATGCAGGCCGTTGTTACGCAACAGCACTGCAGTGGGCTCGGAAGGCGTGCCGCGCCAGCCGGCATACCGGGCGGGATCGCGCAGGGTCGCGGCGCGACCGTCCAGAAGCTTCACGCTCAGCTGTCCGCCTTCAATGGCATAGCCTACGGAATCCGCATGGCTGCCGGTCGTCAGCGGCGCAATTTCGTCGAGCAATCCGCGGGCATATGCGATCACACGTGCGCCGCGTGTCGCGTCATATCCTTGCGTGGAGGCAGCGACCGGCAGGATTGCATCGGTGCCGTAGAGCGCATCGTAGAGACTGACCCAGCGGGCGTTGGCGGCGTTGAGCGCATAGCGCGCGTTGTCCACCGGCACAACCAGCTGCGGTCCGGCCACCCGGGCAATCTCGGGATCGACCTTCGCGGTGTCGATCTGAACCTCGGCGGTATCGCCATGGAGATAGCCGATGCTGCGCAGGAACCGCGTATGGTCCTGTACGTCGAACTGCCGGCCCTTGTGCTCGCGCCACCAGGCGTCGATGGCTGCCTGCAGTTCGTCGCGGCGCGCCAGCAATGCGAGATTCCGTGGCGTGAATTCCGAGATGAGCTGCTCAAGGCCCGACCAGAAGACCTGCGGCTGGATTCCGGTGCCGGGCAGGGCCTCGACCTCGATGAACGCATGCAGCTCGGCGTCGATTGTCAGGCGGCCAATCGTCACGGGCCCGAGCTTGGTCGACTCACTCACGTCATCTCATCCAAAAGCCCTAGAATCCGGGCATTCTATCGGATCAGCACCGGATGGGGGCAGCGTGGCAACGGTTCGGGAAGTGACCTTCGGGCTGCTGCGGTCTCTTGGGATGCAGCATGTTTTTGGCAACCCGGGTTCCACGGAGCTGGCATTCCTGCGCGATTTTCCCGCGGATTTCCGCTATGTGCTTGCCCTGCAGGAGTCGGTGGCAGTGGGCATGGCCGACGGCTATGCACAGGCCACGCGCCGAGCTGCCCTGGTAAACCTGCACTCGGCAGTAGGTGTGGGCCACGCGATGGGCAACATATTCACTGCCTACCGCAATCGCACGCCGCTCGTGATCACGGCTGGGCAACAGGCACGTTCGCTGCTGCAGCTGGATCCATTCCTGTTTTCAGAGCGCGCCAGCGAATTGCCGCAGCCCTACGTGAAGTGGAGCAGTGAGCCGGCCCGTGCCGCGGATGTGCCACGGGCGTTGCAGCGTGCCTGGCACATCGCTATGCAGCCACCTTGCGGACCGGTATTCGTGTCGATTCCCAGTGACGACTGGGACGAACCGGCCGAGGAACTTGCGCCACACAGCGTCACTACCGTGCAGCGCGCGGAGCAGGCAGGCCTCGTTGCATTGGCAAGGCAGCTTTCTGCAAGCCGCCGTCCGGTGTTCGTGGTGGGAGCCGCAATCGATCGTGACGGTGCATGGGCCGAAGTGGTTGCGCTGGCGGAACTGCACGGTGCCCTGGTCTGGGCCAGTCCGCTGATCGGCCGTGCCGGCTTTCCGGAGGATCATCCGCTGTTTGCCGGGTTCCTGCCGGCGTTCCGCGAGGAGATCTGCAAGCGACTGGCAGGCCACGACCTGCTGCTGGCCATTGGCGCCCCGCTGTTCACTTACCACGCACCGGGAGCGGGACCATTCGTGCCGGCAGGTCTTGAGGTTCACCAGCTCACGGACGATTCCCAGATGGCCGCTGGGGCCCTCGTTGGCCAGTCGGTTGTGGGCAGCATCCGGGAATCGCTGCGCGAGCTGGTGGCGGCAGGTCGCGGCACGCCGCAAGGATCGCAGGCCGGGCGCAAGCCGACAGAGCGTCTGTCAGTGGCCGATCCGCTGTCGGACCGGTTGTTGCTGCAGGCTCTCGCGGAGCTGCGTGCGCCGGACTCGATCATCGTGGAGGAAGCCCCGAGTTCGCGTGAACCGATGCACGACCATCTACCCATCCTGCGTCCGGAAACCTTTTACACGTGCAGCAGTGGTGGACTCGGCCATGCGCTGCCGGCAGCAGTCGGCATTGCACTGGCGCGCCCTGCATCAAGAGTCATCGCGCTGCTTGGGGATGGCTCGGCGATGTATTCCATCCAGGCCCTGTGGAGCGCGGCACAGCTGCGCCTGCCCATGACCATCGTCATCATCAACAACGGCCGTTACGAGGCGCTGCGCCAGATTGGTGTGCGACTCGGCAACGCTCGCCCCGTGGGTATGGAATTGCCGGGCCTTGATTTCGTGGGACTGGCGCGGGCGCAGGGCTGCGAGGCGATGCGAGTGACCGCGGCCGCGGAACTGCACCCGGCGCTGCGCGCGGCCTTGTCCAGTGCCGGGCCTGTGCTGGTCGAAGTGCGCGTAACTTAGTCGAGGAGCACGGTCGAAAAAGCAGCAGGCCGGAAGCGGGCTTCGGGCCTTTGGATCGTGGAACTCATGGTGCGCGCCTCAGGGCGCACCCGCTTCCCGAGCGATCAGTCCGTCTTGGCCTTGAAAGCATCGTGGCAACTGCCACAGGCCCTGCCCATGCCGGCCAGTTGCGCTGCCGTGACCGTGCCGCTCTTGGCTGCCGCCACGACGTCACCGGCTGCCTTGATCAATCCATCGGCCCTGGCTTTGAAATCGGCCTGGCTGTTCCAGATGCCGTCCAGTGCAGCGGTCTTTGTGCCCTTGAAGGCGCGGGTGTCGACTGCAAAGACTTCAGGCAGCTTGGCGGCGAGTTCCTGGATCTTGGCAGCGTTGGCAGCGACCACCGCAGGATCTATGGGTATCTGTCGCTTCAACATCTTGCCCATGGGTTCATTCAGATCGTTGATCTGGTCGAGCACGGCCTGGCGGGCCTTGATGGCCTTGTCGGCCTCGGCTTCCGAAGCGGCCACCGTGGCGGCCTGCACCCCTGCGACGATGCACATGGAGGCCAGGGCAGCAGACAAACCAATGCGGGTCAGACGATTCATGTTCCATCTCCCAAAGATGCAGTAATCCGGTTGGTGTCCAGCAGGCAAAAGTCTAGCAGGTCATCTTGCCGGGGCCAGCATGCCGGCGCGCAGCTGAATCTGTCCTGAATTGTGCGGGCCCACAATGCAAACGGGCCGGAAGCTTGCGCTCCCGGCCCTGTTGGCCGCCATTCCCGATCTGGAACAGCGCGGCTCTTACTTCGCGCGGAAATTGTCGTGGCAGGCGCCGCACGCCTTGCCAACGTCACCCGCCGCCGCCTGCACCTTGGCCTTGTCGCCGGTCTTGGCTGCAGCGATGAGGGCGTCGGCTGCAGTGCCCAGCGCGTCTGCCTTGACCTTGAAATCGGCCTGGCTGTTCCAGATGCCATCCAGCGCGCGCGTGGGTGAGTCCTTGTACTGGCGCGTGTCGCGGGCAAACAGCTCGGGAATCATGTCCGCCAGCACCTTGATGCGCCCGGCATTGCGAGCCACCGTGTCCGCACTGAATTCGCCGCCGCGAAGCATCTGCCCGATCGGCGCGTTCTGGTTGTTGATCAGCTTGAATACGGCTTGCCGCGCTTCAATTGCCGTCTTGTCCGGATTGGGCGGACCACCCTGCGAAAAGGCGATGATGGACGTGGCCGCCAAGGCCGCAGCTACGCCAATGCGAGTCAGACGATTCATGAGCAATTCTCCCCCGAAATAAAGTGATTAGTGAAACCTGCCCGTGCGCGGGAGTCTACCAGATCAATCCGCAACTACTGGGCGCATGTGTAGCATAGCGTGGGCCACGGAACCTGACCTGGGCCTGAAGAAGGGAGGGGTCATCCATGTACAGCTATTCGAAATCCAGGTTGGCCCTTGGCGCGGTCTGTTTCAGTGCACTGCCAAGGCACAGATCTACCGGGCCCTGCCAGGCAAGTCCGTTGCGGAGCCATTCATTGCTCCGGGGACCGGAGGCATCAATCTGGTGTTCGGCGTTTTCGCCGACGATGCGAGCGACACGCTGTGGGCTTGCAGCAACCTGGTCGGCAATGGCCCGCCGGGCGGGCCGGTCGGAGCGAGTTCTCTGCATGGCTTCGAGCTGAGCTCAGGTGCTGCGGCTGCCAAAGGGTGGCACTGCTCTTGAAGTCTGGAGTGCTGCGGGATCCTTCGGTGAACCTGGCAAGGCCGGTGCCGTGTCGGAGCCGAAGCTCTCCGCGCTGGTGACGAGGCCGGATGGAATCCGCTCCTGGGGGGATGGTCTGCTGGCCACCGATGGCACGGGCAAGATCCTGCACATTCACATCCATGGGGATTCGGCCACGGTCACCACGGTGAAAGACGGCGCCAACCGCAGAAAAACCCTATCGCGCGGTGGCCTTCGGCCTGCCCTGAAGTCGTTCAGGACTTGAGCCGGATCAGCGAAAGGAATTCGCGCCGCAGCGAATGGTCCTTGAGGAATGCGCCGCGCATGACGCTGGTGGTCATGCGGGCGTTCTCGTCCTTCACGCCGCGCCAGTGCATGCAGAAGTGGTCCGCTTCCATCACTACCGCAAGCCCGTCGGGCTTCATCTTTTCGACCAGCAGGTCGGCCAGATGGCTGATGGCTTCCTCCTGGATCTGCGGGCGCGTCATGATCCAGTCGGTCAGTCGCACATACTTGGAGAGGCCGATGAGCTTGGAGTGCTCATTGGGCATCAGACCTATCCAGACGCGGCCCATGATCGGGCAGAAGTGGTGGCTGCACGCGCTGCGCACCTTGACCGGGCCGACGATCATCAGCTCGTTGAGGCGCTCGGCGTTCGGAAACTGGGTAACCACGGGCGCCCTGAAATACCGGCCCCTGAAAATCTCGGTGACGTACATCCTGGCGATGCGGCGCGCCGTGTCCTGGGTGTTGTGATCACTTTCCGTGTCGATCACCAGGGCCTCCAGTACTGCCTGCATGCGGCCCTGGACCTCGTCGATCAGCTGCTCGACCTCGCCGGGTTCCACGACGTCGTGGATGCTGTCGTTGGCGTGGAAGCGTCGCCCGGCCTGCTGCAGGCGGGCCCGAATTCGTTCGGATACCGGCGTGTTCGCGGCCAGATTGCGTTTTGTCGAAGCGCGTTTCATCGGGCGGGCAGTCTATGACCTTTGGTGAGGGGTCACCAGACAGGCGGGGGGCCTTCCGGGTCCGTTGACCCCCAAAACGGAGGGCTGTGGTACCCTGTCGCGCCTTCG
The DNA here is from genome assembly GCA_964456255.1 of uncultured Steroidobacteraceae bacterium. GTDB lineage: Bacteria > Pseudomonadota > Gammaproteobacteria > Steroidobacterales > Steroidobacteraceae > ZC4RG30. The sequence goes on from CAYWDZ010000074.1 coordinate 12,334, forward strand.
ATCCCTGTCGTTATCAAGTAAATAAAGAGGCTGACACCATGACCACCAAGCTCGAACGTCCACTGAAGCGCGAAATCGTCATCGACGAGAAGCCCTATACGCTGACGGTCGACGGCCATGGCCTCAAGCTGGTCGAGAAGGGCCGCCGCAATGGCCAGGAAGTCAGCTGGAAGCAGATCCTGACCTCCGCACCGCCGGCCCCCTGATGCGCCTTGCGCCGCGCCGCCCGGTGAATATCGGGCGGGCGACGCTTGAGGCTGTTCAAGGCCTCGCCACGTACATCGCCAGCAGCTCTGCCACGACGGCCGGCTTGTCCTGCCCGTCGACCTCCATCACTGCCTCCTGCCGCAGCAGGGTACGTCCCGGGCCGCGCGGCTCGGCACCCACGACACGGCTGCGGTAGCGCACGCGGGAACCCGCAAAGACGGGGCTCGTGAAGCGCAGCCGGTCCAGGCCGTAATTGAGTACCAGAGCGAGATCCCCAATCGGAGGAAAGTCGCGCCGGCGATGGCCCGCCACCAGGGACAGCAGCAGGAAGCCGTGCGCGAGCGTATTGGGAAAGGGCGTGTCGCGCCGAACCCGCTCCGGATCGACGTGGATGAACTGATGGTCCCCGGTGCAATCGGCAAAACTGTCGATGCGCGCCTGGTCGATCACGATCCAGTCCGATGGGGGAAACTCGCGGCCTACGAGGCGCTCCAGTGTGGCAACCGTCAGGG
>CAYWDZ010000075.1:0-12911 GCA_964456255.1 uncultured Steroidobacteraceae bacterium
TCTGACCCCGATCCTGCTCACTGAACTGCACGCCGATGCCGGCGGTGCGCTTGCCCTGGGCGCCGCGAGGTGTCAGCCAGATCACTCGCCCCGCGACCGGCAGCTTCTCGTCCTCTCCCATCAGGTTCAGCAGCATGAAGACCTCGTCACCGAGGTGGTAGTTGCTGTTGGTGGGAATGAACAGCCCGCCGTTCTTGACGAATGGCATGTAGGCCATGTACAGCGCGCTCTTGTCCTTGATGGTGAGCGTCAGCAGGCCAGGCTTGTTGATTCCGGAGCGTGAAGTCGAATCTTTGTGCGCCATGGGTGCTGCGAATCCTACCTGCTTTGGCCCGCCGCTGCGCTATTCAGGCGCCATAGCTGGCCTTCCAGAGCCAGTGGCCGGTTCAGGGCCGCCCCTGCCAGCTGGTGCCTCAGCTCGCGCAGGTCCTGCAGCAGCCGCAGGGCGCCGGGTACATCCAGATGTCCCGCACTGGCGGGTGCCCTGCCACGGGCTCGTATCGCCAGCAACTGGCTTGCAAGTGCGTTTTCCAGGCCCCGCAGCCGCAGCGGCAGGTCATCCTTGGCCCAGCCCTCCGCGGTACGAATCACATCAATGCGACCCTGCAGCGCTTCGCTCAACAGACGCTCGGTGTCCTGCCTCAGGGACAGCAGGTGCGGCACATCGGCCTCGAGAGCTTCCAGGGGCGCGACACCCAGGAATTCCAGTACGGCGGACCAGTCTGCCGCATGTGCCGGCTTCTGCTGCTTCAGCCATGCCAGCGCAGCGTCCGGCTCCGGAGCTGGTACGGCGAGCTTCTGGCAGCGGCTGCGTATGGTCGCGGGCAGCAACGATGGCGCTGCCGTCAGCAGCAGCAGGTGCGCGTCGGCGCGGGGTTCTTCCAGCGTCTTGAGCAACGCATTGGCGGCGTTGCGATTCAGCGCATCGGCGGGCTCCAGCGCCACCACCGTGCCATGACCTTCATAGCTCGACAGCGCCAGCCTCTCTGACAGCTCGCGCACCTGTGCGACGGAGATTTGTCCGAGCCTGGATTCCGGATCCGGACCCACGATGGTGAAGTCCGGATGCTCGGCAGCGGCCGCGCGGCGGCAATGGGTACAACGACCGCAGGGCGGGTTTGCCTCCGCACAGAAACGCAGTTGTGCGAAGTATGCGAGCAAGGCACCAGCGCCGATGCCCGGTGCGGCATGGATCAGCAGCGCCGCGGGCAGGCGCCCCGCCGCGTGCGCCGCCTGCAACCGCTCTGCGGCGCTTTGCAGCCAGGGATACAGATTCACAGCGCCTCCAGGCAGGCCAGCGCATCGGTCAGCAGTACATCGGGCGAGCGTGTCGCATCCAGTACCCGAAAGCGTTGCGGCTCCCGCTCGGCGAGCTGCAGATACCCGGCGCGCACGCGCCCAAAGAATTCCAGCGCTTCGTCTTCGAAGCGGTCCCCGCCGGCCTGGCGCTGCCGGGCCCTGGCCAGGCCGGTCTCGGGTGGCAGGTCCAGCAGCAAGGTCAGATCCGGTGCCAACCCCGGGTGCGCGATGCGCGCCAGCGCTTCGATGGTCCCGGAAGCGATGCCGCGTCCTGCGCCCTGGTAGGCACGGGTGGCGTCCGTGAACCGGTCGCATAGAACCCATTCACCGCGCGCCAGTGCGGGTGCGATGCGCTCGGCCACGTGGGCGGCGCGGGCGGCGAACATCAGCAGCAACTCGGTAGTGGCAGGCATGCCGGTGGCGCGCCGGTTCAAGGCTACCGCGCGGATCTCCTCCGCGAGCGGCGTGCCACCGGGCTCGCGCGTGGCGCAGACCGCAATGCCGCGCGCCTCGAGCGCAGCCGCCAGGCCGCGCTGCAGGCTGGATTTGCCGGCGCCCTCGATGCCCTCGAGCGTAATGAAGCGTCCGTGCTTCATGGACCTGTGCCCGCCGGTGCCTGTGGCGCACCCGCGGCGGACGGCGCCGCGGCCTGCTGATCCAGAATGCTGTTGGTCCTGAGGCGCTCCAGGTAACGCTGCTGAGCGCGGCTGTGTTCGGCGTAGGTGGCGGAAAAGTAGTGGCCGCCGCTCCCGTCCCCGATGGCGACAAAGAACAGCGCATCGGTCTTCTCCGGATTCAGCGCAGCGACGATGGCATCGCGACCTGGCAGCGCAATCGGTGTGGGCGGGAGCCCGGCCCGGGTGTAGGTGTTGTAAGGCGTGTCGGTCGTCAGGTCGCGCTTGCGGATATTGCCGTCATAGCGATCGCGAATCCCGTAGATCACGGTCGGATCGGATTGCAGGCGCATGCCCTTGCGCAGGCGATTGATGAACACACCGGCCACACGCGTGCGCTCGCTGGCCAGCCCGGTCTCCTTCTCGATGACGGAGGCCAGAGTCAGCGCCTCTTCCGGAGTTGCCAGCGGCAGGTTCGGCTGGCGCGTAGCCCATGCGTCCTGCAAGGCCTTCTGCTGCGCTTCGAAGGCCATGCGCAGGATCTGCAGGTCGGTGGTGGCACCAGCGGCGTAGGAATACGTATCGGGCGCAAAGCGCCCCTCCGCCGCAATATCCGGTGCGCCCAGTTCGATCATGATCTGTGCATCGCTGAGATCGGCGGCGGTCTGGCGCAGTTCGGGCAACGTGGCCAGCAGCGCGCGCATCTGCGCAAAGGTCCAGCCTTCCACAATGGTGACCTTCTCCATCATTACCCTGCCCTCGATCAACTGATGGAGGATTTCCAGGGGTGTGTGCCCGGGCTCGACGCGGTAGCGCCCGGCCTGGATCTCGCGGCCACCCAGCGGATCCGGTTTGCTGAAGCGCAGAAACCATTCCAGGTGGCGCGCATCGGTCACGAGCGCCTTTTCCTGCAACCGGCGCAGTACGCTGCGCAGACTCGCACCCTGCACAACTTCGAACTGCTGCACCTCGGTGGCCGGCCCTGGTGTGGTGGCCGCCGAATCGGCAAGCTGCTTCAACCAGGCCAGGGCTCCCCCGCCGGCCAGCAGCACCAGCAACAACGCCGCCAGGATGATCCGTTTAGCCTTCAAGGCTGCTTACCCTTGCCGCAAGCAGATCCAGCGGCTCACTACGCGCGAGCGGGTTGCCATCCAGTTCGTCGGCAATCACCAGACCCAGGCGCGCATTGCTGATGGCCAGCGCACGGACTCGTGCCAGTGCCGCGAACGGCACATCCCGCACCAGCACGCGGATTCCGGCGCGATCCGCCGCGCGCAGCACGGCAGAACGCATCACGCCGGCCACGCCACAGCGATCGAGCGCGGGCGTCATGATTTCTCCGTCCAGCTCCACGAACACATTGCTCATGGTGCCCGAGATCAGCAGCCCGGAGCTACTTGCGAGCAGTCCCTCAAAGGCATTGCCACCGGACATCTCCTGCCGCGCCAGTACCTGTTCCAGGCGATTGCAGTGCTTCAGGCCCGCCAGCTGCGGGTTCTCTCCCAGGCGGCTCTGCAGGCTGCGTACCCGCAGCGGCCGGGGCAGAACATGGGCCGCGGGCGCATCGAACACGGCAAGCATCCAGGAGGTGCGTTCGTGCCCCGTTGGCGCATAACCGCGTGCCAGGGCCACGCCGCGGGTCAGCTGCAGGCGCAGTACAGCGCTGGAGTAGCGGGTGGCAACCCGGCTCACCTCTTCCCAGATCCGTGACTGATCGGCATTGAAGGACAGGCGCCGACAGCCTTCGGCAAGACGCGCGCGATGCAGATCTTCGAGGCTTATCCGGCCGTTCGTCACCAGCATGGTTTCAAAGATGCCGTCGCCGTACTGCAGGCCCCGATCCAGCGGCCAGTGTCCGGTGCTGGGTGCGCCGTCAACCAGCAGTTCGAGCAGCTCGTTCATCGGCTCAGCGCCAGGACCATGCCGCGGGCCTTGGCCCGCGACTCTGCCAGTTCCCGCTCCGGCTCGGAGTCGGCAACGATCCCGGCGCCGGCCCGGAACTCCAGCTGCCGTCCATGCAGCGAGATGGTGCGGATCAGAATGTTGAAATCTCCCGAGCCGTCGTGATTCAGGTAGCCGAGGCTGCCGGTGTAGGGTCCACGTGGCTCACCCTCCAGCTCGGCAATGATCTGCATGCAGCGTACCTTGGGAACGCCGGTGATCGTTCCGCCCGGAAATACCGCGCGCAGGGCATCCACTGGCGAAACGCCGCTGCGCAGCTCCCCGGTGACGTTCGACACGATGTGATGTACATGCGCATAGGTTTCAACGGCCATGTATTCATCCACATGCACAGTGCCGCCGGTGGCGACCCGCCCCAGATCATTGCGGGCCAGGTCGATCAGCATGATGTGCTCGGCGCGTTCCTTCGGATGTGCGACCAGGGCGGCCGCGAGCTCGCGATCTTCGGCCACATTGCCGCCGCGCGGATGGGTGCCGGCGATGGGTCGCGTATCAAGCCGCCTGCCCTGAATGCGCAGCAATCGTTCCGGGGACGAGGACAGCACACTGAAGTCTCCGAACTGCGCAAGGGCTGCGAACGGCGCGGGGTTGGAACTGCGCAGCCGCTGGTAGAGCGTGGTTGCGCGAAGGTTCTCCGGCAGCTGCGCGCGCCACGGCCTGGACAGGTTGGCCTGGTAGATGTCACCGGCGCGGATATGTTCCTGGGCCAGCACGATGCGTTGCAGGTAGGCGTCGGGAGCCTCTTCGTGCAGTTCCACGTCGGTCGCGATGAGCGCTTCCGCGGTGGTTGCGATGGCGGCGAGGTCGGCCATGATTGCTGCGCGTTCACTGGCAGTGACCGACGGCTCCGTGACGAGGTGCCCCTGCCCCGAAGCGTCGCGGACCAGGGCTGCCGGTATGCGCAGCGCGACCGCCACCGGGCGGGCATCGGCGAAACTCGCTGCCGGCCAGAAGGGTCGCAGCGCGGGCTCGATCTCCAGCGCAAGTTCGTAGCCCAGATAGACGAACCAGCCACCGCCGAAAGGAAGATGCGCAGGTCTTCGCGAAACGCCGTGCATAGCCGCGGAGCGCCACTGAGCATCGAGCATCGACAGGAAGCCGCCGCCTCCGTCCAGGGGCGGCAGATCACCGGACACATGTACCCCGCCGCGCGCATCCAGCCAGATGGCACCCCGTGGCAGGGCCGCCAGCAGCGAGCTCTGCGACAGCGGGCCATCGGCCGCGCTGTCGAGAAGTACGGGATAGCGATCGGGATACGCCGCTGCGAGCTTCAGCAGTGCGCCTGGCGCAAGCTCTAGTGGCTGGATGTGCAGTGCTGGCGCAGACATGGCGCCTCGCGGGATGGAATCAGCCGGTGAATCGCTTCAGCGCCAGCGTACCGTTGGTGCCGCCGAAGCCAAAGGAGTTGGACAGGGCCGCGTCGATGCGCATCGGGCGCGCGGTCAGGGGCACATAGTCCAGATCGCAACCCTCGCCCGGGTTGTGCAGGTTCATGGTCGGGGGCGCAACCTGATCACGGATGGCCAGCACGCTGAAAATGGCCTCGACCACTCCGGCGGCACCCAGCAGATGGCCCGTGACGGACTTGGTCGAACTGATCGCCGTGGTTCGGGCTGCCTCGCCCAGGGCACCCTTGATCGCCAGCGTCTCGGCCACATCGCCCAGCTGGGTCGATGTGGCATGCGCATTCACGTAGTGAACGTCACCGGGATTCAGCGCCGCATCGCGCATGGCAGCCTGCATCGCCCGGCGCGCGCCATTGCCGTCCTCAGGTGGCGCGGTGATGTGATGGGCATCGCCACTCATGCCGAAGCCAGCCACTTCCGCATAGATGCGCGCACCGCGGCGCTTCGCGTGCTCGAGTTCCTCCAGCACCATTGCGCCGCCGCCGTCGCCCAGCACGAAACCATCCCGATCCCGATCCCACGGGCGGCTCGCCTCGGTGGGAGCGTCGTTGCGCGTGGAAAGTGCCTTGGCCTGGCTGAAGCCACCGACTCCCATGACGCAGGTGGCCATCTCGGCGCCGCCGGCCAGGATCACGTCCGCATCGCCGTACTGGATGGTGCGCATGGCCACGCCGACCGCGTGCGTGGAGGTGGTGCAGGCCGTGACCACGCCCAGGTTCGGGCCGCGCAGACCGAAGCGGATCGACAGGTGCCCGGAAATCATGTTGATGATGGTTCCCGGGACGAAGAAGGGCGAGATCTTGCGTGGGCTGTTCGCACTCAGGAACGCGTTGTGTTCATCCTCGATGGTGGCGAGGCCGCCGATACCCGAACCTGATACGACGCCCGCCCGATCCAGGTCGATCTGCTCCAGATTCAGGCCCGAATCGGCCATCGCGTCCGCGCCGGCGGCAATGCCGTAGTGCATGAAGGAATCCATGCGGCGGGCTTCCTTGGCCGAGAGGTACTTCTCCAGCTCGAAGCCCTGCACGGCGCCGCCAAAACGACACGGGAAATCGGTGACGTCGAAGCGCGTGATGGGCCCGATGCCGCTCACGCCCTTGACCACATTGTCCCAGGCGCCGGCGACGGTGCTGCCCACCGGCGAAATGATGCCCAGTCCCGTGACGACTACGCGACGCTTGCTCAAGTGGCCAGCTCCGGACGGTTAAGGAAATGGTGCCGGACGGTCCGGCGGGTGCGCGGCAGGTCCCCGCCGCGCACGGTGCGTATCAGCGAGCCGATCAGGCCTTGGCGCGCCGATCGTTGATATAGCTGATGGCCTGCTGCACGGTGGTGATCTTCTCGGCTTCCTCATCGGGGATTTCGATTTCGAACTCCTCTTCCAGGGCCATGACCAGTTCAACCGTGTCCAGCGAGTCAGCGCCGAGGTCGTCGACGAATGACGCGTCGCTCGTCACCTGCTCGGCCTTGACGCCCAGCTGCTCGGCAACGATGGCTTTGACTTGGCTTTCGACGCTGCTCATCTGTGTTTAATCCTTGAGGTTGTTTCGTTATGGCCCGAATTGCCGGGCGGATGGGGCGCGTATTGTAGGGGAAGCCCGATGCCCGCGCTACAGAATTTCCTCATTCCTTGTGTCTACAAGTTGTTGTTTTTGTTGCACTAATAGCGACATTGCCCCAACGACCACAGGCCTCTAGGGCATCAGCATGCCGCCGTTGACGGACAGCGTCTGGCCGGTGACGTAGGCCGCTTCGGGCGAGGCCAGAAAGGCCACAGCCGCGGCAATTTCCTCGGCAGTTCCGAGGCGTCCGGCAGGGATCTGGGTCAGCAGCGCGGCCTTCTGGGCTTCGGGCAAGGCCCTGGTCATGTCCGTATCGATGAAGCCCGGCGCGACCGCATTGACGGTGATGTTGCGCGAAGCCAACTCCCGCGCCATCGACTTGGTCATGCCGATGACGCCGGCCTTGGCTGCCGCGTAGTTGACCTGCCCTGCATTGCCCATCAGGCCCACCACCGAGGTGATGTTGATGATGCGTCCCTTGCGCTCCTTCATCATGCGCTTCACGCAAAGCTTGGAGATGCGGAAGTTCGCGGACAGGTTGGTGTCGATCACGGCATTCCAGTCCTCATCCTTCATGCGCAACAGCAGCGTGTCGCGGGTGATGGCGGCGTTGTTGATCAGGATGGTCGGCATGTCGCCTGCCGCGTCGAGCCGGCTGATCAGGTCTTCCAGGGAGCCCGGCGTGCTCACATTGAGAACTTCACCACGGCCACCGCTGTCGGCGAGTGCGGCACTGATGCCGGCAGCCCCCTCCTCGCTGGTCGCGGTGCCAATCACTTTTGCGCCATCGCTGGCCAGTCGTAGTGCGATGGCGCGGCCTATCCCGCGCGATGCCCCGGTAACCAGCGCGACTTCGCCTTTCAATGCCTGATTCATTGCCCGATCCTCATTGCCTCAGCGCTTCAAGCGCTGCCTCGATCGATGCCTGATCCTGCAGCGCGAGGCATTGCAGGTTCTTGTCGATGCGCCGGTTCAATCCGGTCAGTACCTTGCCGGGGCCGCACTCGATCAGTGCAGTGGCACCTGCATTGACCAGCGCCTGTACCAGGCCGGTCCAGCGCACCGGGCTGGCCAGCTGGCTGATCAGCAAGTCACGAATGTCTTCAACGCCGTCATGGTGCCGGGCATCCACCGGGCTCCAGAACGCGATCCCGGCGCGGCCGAGCTGGGCGCGGCGCAGCGAGTCCGCGAAGCCCTGCGCGGCTGGCTGCATCAGCGAGCTGTGCGCCGGCACGCTCATGGGAAGCAGCAGCGCCCGCTTCGCGCCGGCTGCCTTGCACGCTTCCAGCGCGCGCTGCACCGCTCCGGCATGGCCTGCAATGACCGCCTGACCCGGGGAATTGAAGTTGACTGCTTCCACTACTTCGCCCTGCGCGGCTTGCTCGCAGGCCGTGATCACTGCGGCGTCTTCCAGCCCCAGCACGGCGGCGATGGCTCCGACGCCGGCAGGCACGGCAGCCTGCATGCGCTCGGCGCGTTCGCGCACCAGTCGTACGGCGGCACTGAACTCCAGCGCGCCGGCCGCGACCAGCGCCGCGAATTCGCCCAGGCTATGCCCTGCGACTGCGTCGGGTCGTGCTCCGCCAGCTGCAAGCCAGTAGCGCCACGTGGCCACGTCGGCCGTGAGCATGGCTGGCTGGGTGTGCACGGTCTCGTTGAGCTTTTCGGCTGGTCCATCCACGACGAGTTGCCACAGGTCGTAGCCCAGCACAGCGGAGCTTTCGGCAAAGGTTTCGGTAACCACTGAGCTTCGCTCGGCGAGTTCCCCCAGCATGCCGATGGACTGGGAGCCCTGACCAGGAAACACAAACACTCGCCGCATTAACCACCCCTGCAAGAATCGCGGCTCAGTATAGCGGCTCGCGCCTGGGCCGCAGCAGTACGCCAGCCAGGATCCCGCCTGCTGCGCCGTAGGCATGGGAGATGGTGACCACGGGTTGATCGCCCATGAATGGCAAGGGTCCACTGTAGTGTTCCCACAGAAGCTTTCCGATCAGCACTGCCAGCGCAACGATACCGAGGCGATCGCCCGACCGGATCAACGCGACACAGCCACATGCAAACACGCCGTGCAATAGCGCTGAAGCACCCACGTACCAGGCCAGTTCCGGGGACAGCAGCCAGAAGCCCGCGTCGATGGTCAGCACGCACAGGACCAGGGCCACCAGCCACTGGCGGGGCGAATAGCTGCGCGCAAACAGTGCCCAGAGCATTGCCAGCCCGGCCATGTTCAGCAGTGCGTGACGTGCGTCCAGGTGGGTCAGGTGGGAAGTGAGCAGTCGCCACCACTGCCCTGCCGCAACCTGCAGGCGCTCGTAGCGCCAGGTCTCGCGCAAGTGCTCACCACCTGCCAGCGGTGCGAACAGCACCGCGAGACTGGCCAGCAGAGCGAATCCGTAGCGGCCATCGCAATTAAGAGATCGTAAGAAGCGGGACTGGTTGGCAGTGCCGTGCACGGGTTTTGCGAAGTCCTTTGTTATGATCGGTGCCGGTTCAACCCAAGGCAGGTACGCAGTATGACTCGTCCCGGAAGCGCAGGGCAGCGCGGTTTCACCCTGATCGAGATCATGGTGGTCGTCGTCATCATCGGCCTGCTGGCCGCGGTGGTTACCCAGCAGCTGATGGGTAATGTGGACAAGGCCCGCATCGAGAAGGCCAAGCAGGACATCCACGCACTGGAAGCAGCGCTGGACATCTACAAGCTCGACAACCTGTCATACCCCACCACGGAACAGGGGCTGCAGGCGCTGAAGACCAAACCGGCCGACCCCAATCTCACCAACTACAACGAGAAGGGTTACGTCAAACGCCTCAGCAAGGATCCATGGGGCGCCGAATACATCTACGAATTCCCCGGTTCGCACGGCGAGTACGATCTGTACACACTGGGTGCTGATCGGCAGCCTGGTGGGGAGAAATCCAATGCCGACATCGGCAACTGGAACCTGGAATAGCCCCAACCTGGTCCAGCGTGGCTTCACGCTGATCGAAATTCTGGTGGTGATGATGATCGTCGGCATCATGGTGGCGGGAACCGTGCTGTCGGTCGGGCTTGCGCACGGCGACCGTGAACTCGACAAGGAGCGCGATCGGCTCCACGGCCTGATCGATTACATGCGTGAGCAGGCCACTCTGCAGAGTCGCGAGATCGGGATCCGTTGTTTCGACGGCGGCTATGAGTTCCTGGTGTACGTGCGCGACCCCGCGAACCCCGATGCCGGCCTGTGGCAGCGCATAGAAGATGATTCCGTCATGCGCGCGCGGCATCTGCCGCATGGCCTGGAGTTCGAACTGGCAGTGGATGGACGCAAGGTCGTGCTGCCTGAAGAAGACGTCAAGGTCGATGAACTGGCGCCGCAGATCCTGTTCTTCTCCAGTGGCGAGATGAATCTCTTCGAGCTGACGCTGCGACGTGAATCGGCCGGAGCCGGTGTGCGGTTTGCACCGTCCCAGGTCGAGGATCGTGTCGAGGCCAAGCCAGTACTGGCCGGCGCCGCCTGAGCATGGCGCCTCGCCACGAAATTCGCGGTTTCACTCTTATCGAAGTGCTGATCGCGCTGCTGGTTGTTGCGCTCGGCATTGGCGCGCTGCTCACGACTCTCTCCTCCGCCGCCGACACGGTGGGACGCCTGCGCGACAAGTCCTTCGCACAGTGGATTGCGCTCAACCAGATCTCCAACCTGCACCTTTCGGGCAGTCAGCCGGTGGTCGGTGTGACTTACGGCACCGTGGACTACGCGGGCACCAGCTGGCGCTGGCAGCAGGAGATCACCGACCCCGGTGTGGCCGGCATCGTGCGGGTGGAGGTGCGTGTTGCGCAGGTGCCCGCGGGCACCGAGACAGCTGCGGTGTCCATTGACAATGCACCCATGGCCTCCGTCGGGTCGGCCTTCGGATTCCTGAGCAGCTCGGTGGCGCGACCCAGCGGCACGACTCCGGACTGGAGTTTCGCAGCGGCCCAGGCAGGCGCCGGTGGTGGTGGTGGTGGTGGCGGCGGTGGTGGTGGAGCCGGTGGTGGAGCTGGTGGGGCTCCCGGCGGCGGAGCCCGCGGTGGCGACAGCCCGCCCGCGTCGCAGCCATGAAGAACCATCGCGGTTTCACGCTGATCGAGGTGCTGGTTGCGATCATGATCGCGGCAATTCTCGCCGTGATGGCCTTTACTGCGATGCGCGAGGGCCTCGAGCATCGGGAAGTGATCAAGACCCGGGCCGCGCGCCTGGCCGCGGTGCAGGCAACGATGCGCAGTTTCGTGCAGGACTTCAGCCAGATTCAGCCGCGTCCGATGCGTGAGCCCATTGGTCAGGGGTACCAGCCGGCGGTGATCGGGGCCACCGCCGCAACTCCGGAAGTCGCATTCACCCGCGGTGGCTGGTCCAATCCCGTCGGGTCACAGCGCTCCACGCTGGAGCGTGTGCGGTATGTACTGAGTGAGGGCGTGCTGTACCGCGAATACTGGCTGGTGCTCGACCCGCAGCTGCAACCGGACCCCGTGCGGCGCACGATGCTGGATGGTGTGCAGGACTTTCAGGTCAGCTACATGGACGATAGTCGTACCTGGCAGGACTCCTGGCCCCCGCAGGCCACCGCAACCATCACTGGCGAGCGCCAGTGGCGGGCGCGACCGATTGCGATCCGGGTGACGCTCGTGCTCAAGGACTGGGGCACGCTGATCCGCGTGGTCGAGGTGGCAGGATGATGCGTCGCCTGCGGCAGCAAGGAGTCATCCTCATTTCGGTGCTGATCCTCGTGGCGCTGGCCGCCGTGGTGTCTGCGGCGCTGTTCTTTGATACCGGGCTGGCGGCGCGTCGTGCCGCAAGCTCCTACGCACTGGAGGAAGCACTGCAACTTGCCCAGGGGGCGGAGGCGCTGGCTGTTTACGCCCTGAACGACGACACGAACCAGACCGACACTCCCCAGGACACCTGGGCGACACCGGTTGATCCCACCGAGGTTGCGCCAGGCATCATGATGCAGGCGCAGCTGCAGGACCTGCAGGGTCGCTTCAACATCAACATGCTCGTGGCTGCGAACGGCAAGCGCGACGACAACGCCTACAAGGTGTTTCAGCGATTGCTGGATCTGCTGCACCTGGACGCTGCACTGGCTGACCTGATCGTGGACTGGATCGACAACAATGTGCAGCCGGAAGTCCAGGGCGGAGAGGACAGTCTGTACATGTCGCAGAGCCCGCCGCACCTGACCGCGAATCTGGCCATGACCAGCACTTCGGAGCTGATGCAACTTCCGGGTATCACGCGTGAGGCGTATCTCGCGCTGAAGCCACACGTTGCCACCCTGCCCCCGTCAGTGCGCACCATCAACGTGTGCATGGCCGATGGTTATGTGCTGGACGCGTTGTACGCGCTCAACGAGAAGGAGGCCGGGCATGTCGAGTACAGCCTGATGTCGGCCGAAGAGCTGCAGGAGCGCCGTACGGGTGATTGCTTTCCCCGGCGCAATGCATTGTCCGCCGGCACGCCTGCCATTCAGGCCATCACCACGGACCGCAGCAGCTGGTTCCAGTTGCAGACCGTCGTCAGTGTTGGCAGTGCACAGTTCGACCTGTACAGTTTGATCAACCGCTCCGGCCGGCAAGCGCGCGCTGTAACGCGCAGCCTGGGTACGGATTAAACAAGCGTGGGGCACGATGGCGAGTAATGAATGGTTGCTGCTGCGCCTGCCGGCGCAGGACGATGCCCCGCTCAGCTGGGCCGCCGTCGACGAATCCGGACAACTGCTGTCGCACCCTGCGGACGAGCACGATCCGCAGTTGCCGCTGATGGCTGCCGGGCGGCGCATGACTGTGCTCGTACCAGGTGGCGACGTTTCGCGTCTGGAGGTGCAGCTGCCGACCGGCAACGAGGCCCGGCTGCTGCAGCTTGCGCCCTTTGCGCTCGAGGATCAGGTATCCGAGGACATCGAAGACCTGCACTTCGCGGTTGGCGCGCGCAACGCCGACAGCGGCATGGTGCCGGTGGCTGTGGTGAATCGGGAGCGCATGGCGCAGTGGCTGGCACGTCTGGCTTCCCTGCAGCTTGCACCCGTCACCGTGATGGCCGAGAACG
>CAYWDZ010000076.1:0-12868 GCA_964456255.1 uncultured Steroidobacteraceae bacterium
CGATCGACCAGAACATCACCACCCTGCGCAATCGCGTCAGCGAGCTCGGCGTAACCGAACCCGAAGTGCGGCAGCAGGGCATCGATCGCATTTCCGTGTCACTGCCCGGCGTGACCAACTCGGCCGAAGTGAAGGACATCCTCGGCAAGGTGGCCACCCTGGAGTTCCGCCTGACCGATACGGTGAACAACCCGGTCGAGGCCGAGCAGCGGGGCCGCGCGCCACTGGGCTCGCGCCTGGACTACCACCGTCCTGACTCGACCGGCTACCGCCGCCCCACGCTGCTGAAGCGCGAGATCATCGCCACCGGCGCGGACCTGGTGGATGCCACTTCGACCATGACCCAGGACGGGCCGGCCGTTGCGATCCGGCTCAATGGCAAGGCCGGCGACGAGATGTTGCGGGTCACGCAGGCCAATCTGCAGAAGCCCATGGCCGTGGTGCTGATCGAGCAGCGGCGCGAGAAGTACACGGACGCGAGCGGCGTGGTGCAGGAGCGCGACGTCAAGAGCCGCGACGTGATCAGTGAAGCCACGATCCGCGGTGTGTTCAGCAACCAGTTCAATATCACCGGCATTACGCAGACCGAGGCGCGCGAGCTGGCGCTGCTGATGCGTTCGGGTCAGCTGGCTGCGCCGCTGGTGCCGGTGAGTGAGCGTCCGGTGGGCCCCTCGCTGGGTCGGCAGAACATCAAGGCCGGCGTGACCGCGCTGCTGATCGGCTCGGGCCTGCTGTTCGTGTTCATGATCCTCTACTACCGCCTGTTCGGCGTGGTGGCGTCTTTGGTGCTGCTCAGCAACGTGGTGCTGCTGACCGCATTGCTGTCGCTGTTCAAGGCTTCGCTGTCCCTGCCCGGCATCGCCGGCATCCTGCTCACCGTGGGCATGGCGGTGGACGCGAACGTCATCATCTACGAGCGCGTGCGCGAGGAACTGCGCAACGGCGTTTCGCCGCAGACCGCGATCCGCGCCGGGTTCGAGAAGGCCTGGAGCGCCATCTGGGATTCGAACGTGACCACCTTCATCGCGGGCCTGGTGCTGTGGGTGCTGGGCACCGGCGCGATCCGCAATTTCGCCATCGTGCTGATGCTCGGCATCATGACTTCGATGTTCACCGCCATGTGGGGCAGTCGCGCGGTGCTTACTCTCATTTACGGCGGCCGGCACAAGACGGCAAAGCTCTCGATCGGCTGATCGGGCGAGGACAGGAACGTGGAATTTTTTCGCAAGATCACCAACTTTCCGTTCATGGCCACGCGGCGCATCTGGTATGTGCTGTCGGCGGTGCTGGTGGTGGCATCGGTCGCGCTGTTCTTCACGCGGCACCTGAATCTCACGGTGGATTTCACCGGCGGCACGACGGTGGAGGCCACCTATCCGGGAGTGGCTGACATCGAGGGGGTGCGCAGTGCCCTGGAGGCGGCCGGCTTCAAGGAGCCCACCGTGCAGGCCTTTGGTACATCGCGCGATATCGCCGTGCGCCTTGCACCCGATGCGGCGCAGAGCGCGGACCAGGTACGCACCAAGGTGCAGGAGGCCCTGCGCAGCGTGGACGCGGGCGTGGAGATCCAGCCGCTGGAATTCGTCGGCCCGCAGGTGGGCGATGAACTGCGCAATGCGGCGATCTCGGCGCTGTCGGTGACCATGATTGCCGTGTTCCTGTACCTGTTCCTGCGTTTCCATACCTGGCGTCTGTCGCTGGGCGCCATCCTGGCGGTGCTGCACGACCCCATCCTGATCATCGGGTGGTTCGCGTTCAGCCAGACGCCCTTTGACCTCTCCGTGGTGGCGGCGCTGCTGGCCGTCGTGGGTTACTCGCTGAACGACACCATCATCGTGTTCGACCGCATCCGCGAACGCTTCGAGGCCAATCGCAGGCTCGAGCCTTATCTGGTGCTCGACCAGTCGATCAACCAGACGCTGTCGCGCACCATCATGACCAAGGTCACCACGCTGATCGTGGTGGTGGCGTTGCTGGTGCTGGGTGGCCCGGCGCTGCGCGGGTTCTCCGAGGCGCTGGTCATCGGCATCATCGCCGGCACCTATTCGTCGATCTACATCTCCGCGTCCGTCGCCCTTGATCTCGGGCTGAAGTGCGATCATGTGTTCCCGCCGGTGCGCAGCCGCGAAGTCGACAGCCTGCCGTAGCCTGACGGAGGTTTGGCGGCCATGATGCATCTGCTGACCGACCCGGGCGCGTGGATGGCGCTGCTCACGCTGTCGGCGCTGGAGATCGTCCTCGGCATCGACAACATCATCTTCATTTCGGTGCTGGTCGGGCGCCTGCCCGAGGCACAGCGCGGCAGGGCGCGGAACTTCGGCCTGATGGCCGCGATGCTGACGCGGCTCGCGCTGCTGTTCTCCATCGTCTGGCTGATCGGCCTGACCGCGCCCTGGTTCACGATCGGGGGCAACGAGATCTCCGGCCGCGACCTGGTGCTGATCCTGGGTGGCCTGTTCCTGCTCGGCAAGAGCGTGCTGGAGATCCACCATACGCTGGAAGGCGCGGCCGCCGATTCCAAGGCACGCCTGTATTCCACCTTTCTGGCGATCATCGTGCAGATAGCGATCATCGACATCGTGTTCTCGCTGGATTCCGTCTTCACCGCGGTGGGGCTCGCGGATCCGGACCAGGTGCCCATCATGGCCACCGCCATCATCATTTCGATCCTGGTGATGATGCTGCTGGCCCGGCCGATCTCGGAGTTTGTCGATCAACACCCGACCATCAAGATGCTGGCGCTGTCCTTCCTGATCCTGGTGGGCGTGGCGCTGGTGGCCGATGGCTGGGGCATGCACATTCCGAAGGGCTACCTGTACTTCGCAATGGCCTTTTCCGTGGGCGTGGAAATGATTAACCTGCGGCTTCGCAAACTGCTTGATCGCAGGAAGGCCTCCAAATGAAGCAATTCCGCATTTCACTGCTTGCCGTGGTGCTGGCGGGTGCAGTTCTGGCCGCAGGCTGCAGCAAGTCCGGCGGTGGCGCAGCCGAAACCATCAAGATCGGCGAATTCGCCTCGCTCACCGGCAAGGAGGCCACCTTCGGCACCTCCACGCACGAGGGCGTGCTGATGGCAATCGAGGAGGTCAATGCCGCGGGCGGGGTGCTGGGCAAGCAGTTGCAGCTGATCACCGAGGACAACCGCAGCACCGTGGGCGAGTCGGCCACCATTGCCAAGAAGCTGATCAACTCGGAAAAGGTCGTGGCGCTGCTGGGCGAGGTGGCTTCGAGCAGATCGTTGGAGGTGGCACCCATCGCGCAGGCCGCGCGCATTCCGCAGATCTCGCCGTCTTCCACGAATCCTGACGTCACCAAGACCGGCGACTACATCTTCCGCGTGTGCTTCATCGACCCGTTCCAGGGCACATTGCTGGCGAGCTTTGCGAAGAACACGCTGAATGCGAAGAAGGTCGCGATCTTTTCGGATGTGGCTACGGCATACAGCGTGGGGCTGTCCAAATACTTCAAGGAGGCCTGGCTGGCCGGCGGCGGCGAAATCGTCTCGGAAGTGAAGTACACCGGCGGCGACAAGGACTTCAAGGCGCAGCTCACCGCCATCAAGAATGCGAATCCCGACGCCATCATGGTGCCGGGCTACTACACCGAAGTCGGGCTGATCGTCGCACAGGCGCGCCAGCTGGGCATCACGGTGCCGATGTTCGGCGGCGATGGCTGGGAAGCGCCCGAGCTGATCCAGATCGCCGGTGCCGATGCATTGCAGAACACCTACTACTCCACGCACTTCTCGCCACAGAGCACCGACCCGAACGCGCAGAAGTTCGTCGCGGCCTACAAGGCGAAGTACGGCGGCAAGGTGCCGGACGCCATGGCGGCGCTGGGCTACGACGCGGCCATGGTGCTGGTCGATGCGATCAAGCGTGCCGGCACCACCGATGAACCGGCCCTGCGTGATGCAATTGCCGCCACCCGCGGCTACCTGGGAGCAACCGGCGCCACCACGCTGGATGAGAACCGCGATGCCTCCAAGCCGGCCGTGATCATCACGGTGAAGGATGGCCAGTTCCAGTACGTGGAAACCATCGCGCCCTGAAGTCAGCGCTGCTCTTGATTCAAAGGCCTAGCCCGCGATGACCGAGTTGCTGCAGCAACTGATCAACGGGCTGGCGCTCGGCGCGATCTATGCGCTGATCGCGCTGGGCTACACCATGGTCTACGGCGTGCTGCGCTTCATCAACTTCGCGCACAGCGACGTGTTCATGGTCGGCGCGTTCTCCGGGTACTTTCTCGCGAAATGGTTGCCGTCCGGCTCCGTGGGCTCGGGCCTGCTGGTGCTGCTGGGCGCCATGGCCATCTGCGCGCTGCTCGGGGTTCTCATCGAGAGGCTGGCGTATCGGCCGCTGCGCGGTCGTTCCACGCTCACGGTGCTGATCACGGCCATCGGCGTGTCGCTGCTGCTGCAGAACCTGGGGCAGCGCGTGTTCGGTGCCAACCCGCGTTCCTTCCCCACGCTGTTTCCCGTGCTGCAGTTCCACGTGGGCGGTGTGGTGATATCGAGCGCGCAGATCATGGTGTTCGTGGTGGCCATCGTGCTGCTGGTGCTGCTGCGGCACATCGTGCTGCATACCCGCACCGGCACCGCGATGCGCGCGCTGTCGTTCAACCCCACCGCGGCTTCGCTGGTCGGCGTGAACAATGACAGGGTGATCGCCTTCACCTTTGCGCTGGGTTCGGCGCTGGCCGCGGCGGGCGGCATCCTCTATGCGTCGAACTATCCCTCCATCGATCCGTTGATGGGCACGCTGCCGGGCATGAAGGCCTTCGTCGCGGCGGTGCTGGGTGGCATCGGCAACATTGCCGGTGCCGCGGTGGGTGGACTGGTGCTGGGCCTGGTCGAGACCGGCGTGGTTGCCTTCGGTGGTTCCACCTACCGCGATGCCGTGGCCTTCGCGGTTTTGATCCTGATCCTGCTGCTGCGGCCCGAAGGCCTGCTCGGCAGGCGCATCGCGGAGAAGGTGTGATGCCCGCGCGTCCGCAGCTCATGTTGCTCGGCGCGCTGGTGGTGATCGGCGTGGTGTCCGTGTTCTCCAGCAGCTTCAACCCGTATTTCCTCGACATCGCGGTGAGCTGCGGCATCAACGTGACGCTGGCGGTGTCGTTGAACCTGATCAACGGCTACACGGGCCAGTTCTCCCTGGGGCATGCCGGGTTCATGGGCGTGGGCGCCTACGCGGCTGCATCGATCACCACCATGCTGGGGGCGGCCTTGCTCGGCGTGCTCGGTGGCCAGGAGTGGCTGCTGTTCCTGCTCGCGCTGCTCGGCGGCGGCCTGGCCGCGGCGTTGGCCGGCCTCGTGGTGGGTGTGCCATCGCTCAGGCTGCGTGGCGATTACCTGGCCATCGCCACACTCGGCTTCGGCGAGATCATCCGCGTGGTGCTGCAGAACATCGATGCCATCGGCGGTCCGCGCGGCATGATCGGCATTCCGGGCTATGCGAACCTCGCGTGGGCATTTGGCCTCGCGGTGGTGGCCATCTATGCGGTGCTGGCGATGGTGCATTCCACCTGGGGTCGCGGTTTCCTGGCGGTGGCGGACGACGAGATCGCCGCCGAGGCCATGGGCATCAACTCCGTGCGCTACAAGATCACGGCCTTCCTGGTCGGTGCGTTCCTCGCCGGCCTCGCCGGCGGCGTGTATGCGCACTTCAAGAACTACATCGCGCCCCAGGGATTCGGCTTCGAGAAATCCATCGAGATCGTGGTGATGGTGATCCTGGGCGGCATGGGCAACATGCCCGGCGTGATCGCCGCGGCCATCCTGCTGACGGTGCTGGGCGAGTCGCTGCGTGGCTTCGGCGAGTACCGCATGATCCTGTACTCGCTGCTGATCATCGTGCTGATGATCACGCGACCGCAGGGCCTGTTCCGCTGGAATGTCCGCAAGGCCAGGCCATGAGCGCGCCGCTGCTGGAACTGGACCACTGCACGCTGCGCTTCGGTGGCCTCACCGCGGTGGGGGATCTTTCCTTTGCGCTGGAAGAGGGCGGGCTCATCGGGCTCATCGGGCCCAACGGCGCCGGCAAGACCAGCGTGTTCAATGTGATTACCGGCGTGTACCAGCCCACCGCCGGCGAGGTGCGCTTCGCTGGCGAATCGCTGGTGGGGCTCAAGCCCTATGCGATCACCCGGCGCGGCATCGCGCGCACCTTCCAGAACATCCGCCTGTTCGGCTCGCTCTCGGTGTTCGACAACGTGCGGGTGGCCTGCAACCGGGGGCTGCGGCACCACATGCTGGCCGCGCTGCTGCGCGCACGCGGATTTGCCGCCGAAGAGCGGCAGATCGCACAGCGGGTGCACGAGTTGCTGGAGATTTTCGGGCTGGCGAGGATGGCGGAAGAGCCGGCAAAGAGCCTGCCGTATGGCAGCCAGCGGCGGCTCGAGATCGTGCGCGCACTGGCCACGCAACCCCGGCTGCTGCTGCTCGACGAGCCGGCCGCCGGCATGAACCCCACCGAGAAGGCCGAGCTCACGCGCCTGATCGCCCAGGTCCGCGAACAGTTCAAGGTCTCCATCCTGCTGGTCGAGCACGACATGACGCTGGTGATGAAGGTCTGCGAGCGCATCGTGGTGCTCGACTACGGCGTGAAGATCGCCGAAGGGAATCCGGCACAGGTCCGTGCCAATCCGAAGGTGATCGAAGCCTATCTGGGTGAGGAGGCGCCGTCCGCGGCGAGCGCCTGATGCTCACGATCAGGGATCTTTCGGTCAGCTACGGCGCCATCCGCGCGCTGCACGGGGTGTCGCTCGAGGTGCCGGAGAAGAGCATCGTCACGCTGATCGGCAGCAATGGTGCCGGCAAGAGCACGACACTGCGCACCGTCTCCGGGCTGATCAAGCCGCAGAGCGGGTCGATTACCTATGCCGGCGAGCGCATTGATGGCCTCAAGGCCTGCGACATCGTGGCGCGCGGCCTGTGCCAGGTGCCCGAGGGGCGCATGGTGTTCGCGAATCTCACCGTGCACGAGAACCTGATGATGGGCGCGTACCTGCAGCGCGACCGTGACGTGATCAGGCGCGAACGCGAGTATGTGTTCAGCGTGTTTCCGCGCCTGGCCGAGCGCGAGAAGCAGCAGGCCGGCACGCTGTCGGGTGGTGAACAGCAGATGCTGTCCATCGGACGCGCACTCATGAGCCGGCCGAAGTTCCTGATGCTGGATGAACCTTCGCTGGGCATTGCGCCGCTGCTGGTGAAGTCCATCTTCGAGCGCATCCTCGAGATCAACCGCGAGCGCGGCATCACCATCCTGCTGGTGGAGCAGAACGCGAACCTCGCGCTCGAGATCGCGAGCCGCGGCTTCGTGCTCGAAACGGGCAAAGTGATCCTCTCCAACGATGCGGCCGCATTGCGGTCCGACCCACAGGTGCGCAGCGCCTACCTGGGCGGCTGAGTTCTCGCGGGTCGAGGTTCCGTGGTGAAACGCATCGGCATTGGCCTCGACTTCGGCACCTCGAATTCGGCCGCCGCATGGTTCGATGGCACCACGCTGCATCGTGTGACGCTCGAGGGTGGCAACCCCATCCTGCCAACAGCCATTCACCTGGATCGCCAGTACACCGCGCTCACCGGCCAGGCGGCCATCGATCGCTACGTGGAAGAGAACCGCGGCCGGCGCGTGGAGCTGGTGGCCGAGGTGCTCGGTGAAGCGGCGATGTCGGTTGGTGGAAACAACACCGGCGAGGACATCTCGCGCCTGGAAACCAATCGCCATACCCTGTACGGCCCGCTGTATGACCGCACTCTGCCGGGTCGGCTGTTCCTCGGACTGAAGCGCCTGCTGGGTGATCCAGAGATCGAGCGGCTGTCGGTGTTCGAGCGGCACTACCGCATCGTGGCGCTGCTGACGCCCATCCTGCAGCACATTCGTGAAGCGCTGGAGCGCGAACTCGCGCCGCCACTGCCGCCCATCCATGCCGGCAGGCCGGTGACCTTCGAAGGCCGCACCGGCAATCGCAATGACGTCGCAGTCGAACGATTGACAGAGGCCTACGAACACGCCGGCTTCAAGGTGGCGACGTTCTACGCCGAGCCGGTGGCCGCCACACTGAGCTGGCTGCATGGCGCGCGCCGACATGAACGCGGCATTGCGCTCACCGTGGATTTCGGCGGTGGCACGCTGGACCTGGCGGCGGTGCGCTTCGAGGGCGCCAACTTCGAAGTGCTGGCCACGCATGGCATGGCCCTCGGCGGCGATCGCATCGACCAGCTCATCTTCGAGCAGATGCTGTTCCCGGAGCTGGGCAAGGGCGAGCGCTGGGTACGCGAGGTCGAAGGCCACACCATCGACACGCTGTTCCCGTTCCATGAGTTCGAGTCCGGGCTCATCAACTGGCCCACCACCTTCCTGCTCAACCAGAACCAGACCCGCGCCATGGTGGTGGATCGCATCGCGCGCGGCGGGCCGGGGGCGGAGAAGTTCCAGCGGCTGCTGGACCTGATCTCATTCAACTACAGCCACAACTGCTTCCAGGCCATCCGTCGCGCGAAGGTGGAGCTGTCGTCCGAACTGAACACGGTGATCGACATTCCCGAGCTGAACCTCACCGTGCCGTTCCCGCGTGCGCGGCTCGATGCAATCCTGGTGCCCGTGCTCGCACGCACGCGTGAATGCATCCAGACCGTGCTGGAGCGCGCCTGCGTTACCACCGGCGAGGTGGATGTGGTGATCCGCACCGGCGGCACCTCGGAGATCGTCGCCGTGCGCGCGTTGCTGGAAGAGCTGTTTCCGGGAAAGGTCGAGGGACACGACCCGTTCACCAGCGTGGCCTGCGGGCTGGCAATCGCCAGCCACGCAGGCCTGGACTGACTCGGCCGGCGCTTGCGCTTGCTCGCGCCTAGCTGCCGGAGCTGGTCGGATCAGCCGGCGGCATTGGCGCCGGTTCCGCGGCTGGCTCGACCATCACCGGGGCCGGTGGCGGCGCGGGCTTGGGGGCGGGCGCGGGCTTGGGCGCCGCTGCCTTCACCTTGGGCCTGGCCTTCGCTTTGGGCTTCGCTTTGGCCTTGGCTTTGGCCTTGGCTTTGGCCTTGGGCTTTGCCTTTGCCTTCGCCTTTGGTTTGGTCTTCGCCTTCTTCCTGCTGACTGCAACCTTGCGTTTCAGGACCTTCTTCTTCGACTTTTTCTTGGACTTGGCCACATGACCTCCGTGTAGAAGTGTTGAGAAGCACGAATCAGATACCGCCAGCCTTTCAAAGTTCGGGCATGAACGCAATGACAGCGCGGCCCTTACCGGATTGCGCGTTGCGATGGCATGATCCGCGACTGGGCAAGGGAGGGTCTGCCATGTCGGGTAATCGGGGCAGCCGGAATGACCATGGACATCAAGGGGTTGGCGATACCCGTGCCTGACATCTTCCTTTCCTACTCGCGCGAGGACCAGGCCACCGCCCGGCGGTACGCCGAAGCGCTGCAGCGCGAGGGGTTCAGCGTGTGGTGGGACCAGGCGCTGCATCCGGGGGAAACCTTCGACCAGGTCACCGAGAAGGCACTGCGCGAGGCGCGTGCCGTGGTGGTGCTGTGGTCGCGGCAGTCGGTGACTTCACGCTGGGTGCGCTCGGAGGCCACGCAGGCCGATCGGTTCGGCACGCTGGTGCCGGTGATGATCGAAGCCTGCGACCGGCCGATCCTGTTCGAGCTGACGCACACCGAGGAGCTGGTGGATTGGGCGGGCGATGCCCGTGACCCGCGCTGGTCGTCGTTCGTGGAGCGGCTGCGGCGCTTTCTGGAGCGCGACGGCACCACCTCGATCGAGCAACTGCCCCGCGGAGCCAGCATGCCTCCGCCTTTCCGCAGTGCGCACGCACCTCCGACCGCGGCGCGTGGCTCGCGCCTACGCGTTGTCGTGCCGGCCCTGGTGGCGGTGCTGATCGCAGGTGGCGTGGGCGCCTGGTGGTACCTGAAGAGGGGCAGCGAGACCGCACCTGCCGCCGCCACCACCGCCGACGAGCGTGTAAGCCTCGCGGTACTGCCGTTCGTGGATCTCTCGGCGTCGAAGGACCAGGAATATCTCTCCGATGGCCTCACCACTGAAATCCTCAACCAGCTGGCGCAGATTCCGGCGCTGCGGGTTTCGGGTCCCACATCAAGCTTTTCCTTCAAGGGCAAGAACGAGGACCTGCGCGACATTGCGCGGAAGCTTGGCGTCAACAACCTGCTGGAGGGCAGCGTGCGCAAGGAAGGCACACGCCTGCGCATTACCGCGCAGCTCATCGACGGGCGCGACGGGTCGCACCGCTGGTCGCATGCCTATGACAAGCAGCTCGCCGATGTGTTCGACCTGCAGGAGGAAGTGGCGCGCGACGTGGCGCAGGCGCTGAGCATCAAGCTGGATGTTGGCGACATCCGGCGCGAGCAGGGCGGCACCACCAATGTGGAGGCCTACGACCTGTATCTGCGGGCGCGCAAGATCATGCTGGAAGGCAGCCGCGATGCGGCGCGACGTGCCGTGCCGATCCTGCGCCAGGCGGTGGCCCAGGACGCCAACTTTGCGCTCGCGTGGCGCGACCTGGCTGTGGCAATCCAGGTCGCTGCAATGGATGCCGTTCTCAGTCAGGCGAGGTCAACTCAAGAGGAGGCCAATGCAGCGTTCGCACGTGCATTGTCGCTGGCGCCCGATGCGTGGTGGGCGAAGATCCCTCAGATCAATGGCTTGATGCAGCAGGGAGAATGGGCCGCAGCGGAAGCGTTGCTGGATGAACTGCGTGGCAATGCTCCGCTGTCGGCGGCGACCATCGACTTGCATGCGCAATATGCGTACTTCCTGCTCTTCACAGGGCGCGTCGGTGAGGCCCTGCTCAATGTGCAGCAACTGATCCAGATCGAACCACAGGCCCTGGAGCTGTCGAGCACGCTGCAGGCCATGGCGCTGGCCGACCGGCAATATGACGAGCTGGCGGAGCGGGAATACCAGCGCAGCCTCTCGCTGCCGGGGGACCATCAGCGCGCGCAGTATGCGCGGTTCATGCGCACTGTCGTCCGCAAGCCAGCTGATCGCAATCAGATCCAGGCGCAGTTCCAGCGCGTGCAGGAGACCCGGAATCTGCCCATGAAGTTCCTGGACGAAGTCGCCAAGGTGGTAAACGACCGCGCGGCCGTGATTACGCTGCTGCGCGCTGCGCTGGATGAGCCGGAGAACGCGAATCTGACGCGCATGCAGGTGCTGACCCTTACCGCTGATGCGTATGGCGACCGGGACCTGACCTGGACCTGGTTAAAGCGGAACCGGGATGCAACCGATGACTTGTTCAACACGTGGGCGCTGCCCAATTCCGGCCTGCGCTCCGATCCGCGCTTCAAGGATCTGGTTAAGCAACTCAAGCTCGACCAGTACTGGCGCCAGAGCGGGCACTGGAGCGACTTCTGCAAACCCGTCGCCAAGGACGACTTCGAGTGTCATTGAAAGCACGCCTCTGCGTCGGTGTAACCGGCCATCGCCATGACAACCCGCTGTTCGCCGCGCGGCGTGCGCGCATCGAGGCGACGCTGTCGAGCATCCTGGATCTGATCGATGCGGAAGTGATCGAGGAGGCGAAGGAGCCCGGCATCGAGCTGGCGCCGACGCGTCTGCATACGCTGCTCGCCGATGGCGCCGACCAGATGGCTGCCGAGCAGGCGCTGGCGCGCGGCTGGGAGATCATCGCGCCGCTGCCCTTCGGCTTCACGCTGAACGCGGCAATCACCGCGCAGCCGGCCAATGCCACCGAGGCTCAGGCGCTGCTGTTCGGCGGCCCGGAGCAGTTGCATACGGTGCATGCCGCGGCGCGCGAGCGCGTGCAGCGCGTGCAGCAGATCGCCGCGCATGCGCGGCTGTTCGAGATGGCCGATGCGGATGAGGCCATCAGCGAACTGCTGCAGGCGAAACTGGAAGATCCCGAGAACCGCCGCAAGGCGCAGGTCTTCGATGCCGAGATCTCGCTGCGCGTGGCGCTCGCGAGCCGCGTGATGGTGGAGCAGTCGGACTTCGTGATCGCGATCTGGGACAGCACCACGCGCGCGCTGATCGGCGGCACCGGCCACACCATCCAGGTGGCGCTGGAGCACGGCGCGACGGTGATCTGGATCGATGTGGATGCGCCGGAGAACTGGCACATCCTGTCCGGGCCCGAGGCGCTGGCCGATGTGGACCAATTGACCGAAGCGGCCGATGAAGTCGAACGCATTGCCGCCCTCCGCGGCCTGGTGCGTGTGGCGCTCAGGCCCGCGGCGCCGCGTGGCCGCGGCGTGCTGCATGGACGGGGTCCCAAGTCCGGTGCCGAGGAGCTGCGCGATGAGCCGTGGCCGGTGCACAGCGCGTACACGTCGCACCTGTATCGGCGCGTGGAAGCCTTGTTTGGCGAGAAGACCTGGCAGCGCCGGCTGCGCAGCCTGCGCCAGACCTACGAGACCCGCGAGCAGATCGTCACCGGCAGTGCGGCCGGCATGCTGAATGCCGCCCGCGCGCTGCCGGGCCAGGATCAGGCGCACGTCACCGCGGTGGGCAAGGAGGTTCTTGAGCGGTTCGCCTGGTCCGACGGCATCTCGGCGCATCTGTCGGATACCTATCGCGGCGGCATGACGGCCAGCTTCCTGCTCGGTGCGCTGGCCATCGTGGGTGGCATCACCTACGTGCCATTGCACCTGGTCGAGCACAAGTGGATCTTCGCGCTGTTCGAGTTTTTCGTGCTCGCCGGCATCCTTGGCTTTGCGGTGATTGGCAAGAAGCGGCGCTGGCATGGGCGCTGGTTCGAGACGCGCCGCGTGGCCGAATACCTGCGGCATGCCCCGATCCTGCTGATGCTGGGTGTGGCGCGCGCTCCGGGGCGCTGGCCGGTGGGCACACAGACCTCGTGGCCCGAGTGGTACACGCGCCATGTGCT
>CAYWDZ010000077.1:0-12791 GCA_964456255.1 uncultured Steroidobacteraceae bacterium
GGTGAGAGCGCCGGTATCCTGACCGAGCTTGCCGCGCGTCGGCCGCGCGGCGTGGTCTTCGACCTGGGCTCGCTGAAATCCCCATTGCGTGCGGGTCTGGCCGCGCTGGCGGCTGCCGGCGTGAAGGTGACTTCACTGCATCCGATGTTCGGGCCGGCGACCGAGCTGCTGTCCGGGCGCCATGTGGTGTTCATTGATCTGGGCAACGCCGAAGCGCTGGCCGCGGCGCGCGCGCTGTTCGCGCCGACCATGGCCGAGCAGGTGGTGATGAGCCTGGACGAACACGACCGGCTCATTGCGTATGTGCTGGGCCTTTCGCATGCGCTGAACATCGCCTTCTTTACGGCACTGGCCGAGAGCGGCGAGGCAGCGCCCAGGCTGGCGCGCATGTCGAGCACGACATTCGATGCGCAACTGGATGTGGCTACCCAGGTTGCCGAAGAGAGCCCGGAGCTCTACTACGAAATCCAGGCATTGAATGATTACGGTGCCGAAAGCCTGCAGGCGCTTGCCGCATCCGTGGAGCGCCTGCGTACCGCGGTAGCCAGTCGCGATCTGGCGACGTTCCGTGCGCTGATGCAACAGGGCCTTGCCTACCTGAAGGACCGCCGGGAGCAGGTCGCCAGGCGGGCCTGACAGGCCTCCCGGCAGAACGCTTGGCTTACGTGATCTGGCGCCTTGATGCCGCGCCCCCACCCCGGTTATATGGATCACATCATGACGACGGATGTGATCGACCGTGATGGTTTCCGGGCCAATGTCGGCATCGTGCTGATGGACCGGGGCGGCCAGCTATTCCTGGGGCGGCGTACGGGCGGCAAGGGCTGGCAGTTTCCGCAAGGCGGCATGCGCCATGGCGAGTCGGCAGAGGAGTCCCTGTTCCGCGAGCTGCGCGAGGAAATCGGCCTTGCGCCTGAGGACGTGAAGGTGCTGGGTTCCACCTCGCGCTGGTTGCGCTATCGCCTGCCGTCCAGGTACGTGCGGCGCGGCCAGCGGCCGCTGTGCGTGGGGCAGAAGCAGCGCTGGTTCCTGTTGCAGCTGGATGCGGATGAATCAGGGATCCGCTTCGATACCACCGGCGAGCCCGAATTCGATCGCTGGCGCTGGGTGGATTACTGGCAGCCCGTGCAGGAAGTCATCTACTTCAAGCGGCCCGTCTACGTGAAGGCGCTGCATGAGCTGGCCCCGCTGGCACGGCCGGAAGGTCTGCCGCCTTATCCCTCCTGGTGGACGCGGCAGACGCGGCCTTCACGGGCGCAGGCTTCACAGGCATCCGCGCAGGAAGGTTGATGGCTGCGCCACGTCCCCGGCTGGTGGTGCGCAACCATGCGCCTGGGCGCCGCGCGCTGCTGATTGCTGGTGCCGTGCTGCTGGTGGTCGCAGCGCTGCTGGTTGTTTTCGAATGGGGGCGCAGCCGTGCTGGATTTGACGGCGCTGCGGCGCGCAGTGAGCGCGCCGCACTCAATGACCGGATTGCGGCACTGGAAGAAGAGCTGCGTGCCGCGCGTCTGAAGCTTGCCATGTATGACACCGATGCGGCTGGCCAGAACCGTGAACGCAACGAACTGTCCAGGACCATTGGCGAGCTGCAGGCGGAAGTTGCGCGTCTGACCAGCGATGTAGCCTTCTATCGCGGGGTCGTCGAAGAGCGCACCAGCGGCGATGTCGTCAAGGTGCAGCAGTTCCAGGTGAAGGCGGGCGGCAGCGCGCGCGAATTCGTGTTGCGGCTGGTGCTCGGACGGCCGCTGCGTCCTGAGGATCTGATCAGCGGCAGGGTGCGCATCGTCATCGAGGGTACCGGTGCCGATGGCGCGGCAGCCAGCCTGGATCTGGCGCAACTGTCCGATGTCGCCAGCGGCGAACTCCCGTTCAACCTGCGTTACGTCGAGACCCTGGAGCAGACCGTGACGCTTCCGCAAGGATTCACGCCGGCGCGCAGCACGGTGCAGCTGGTGCCCTCCCGCAAGGGTGCGAAAGAGGTCCGTGAAACCTTTCTCTGGACCGTGGAGAATTGAGCCCGCATGTTCAAGCGCAAACGCAACGCCAATCCCGGCATCGATTCACTGTTCGGCGCCAGCACGGGCATCCAGGGCGACGTGCTGTTTTCGGGAGGGCTGCACCTTGAC
The DNA here is from genome assembly GCA_964456255.1 of uncultured Steroidobacteraceae bacterium. Lineage (GTDB taxonomy): Bacteria > Pseudomonadota > Gammaproteobacteria > Steroidobacterales > Steroidobacteraceae > ZC4RG30. Next base: position 2,127 of record CAYWDZ010000077.1, read on the forward strand.
GGCACCGTGACAGGCAGCGTCAAGGCGACGGGCACGGGCATCTCGCGGCTGGTGGTGGGCGAGTCGGCGGTCATCGAGGGCTCGGTGGAGGCCCCGGTGGTCGAACTGCACGGCCTGGTGCGCGGCGATATCGTGGCGTCAAGGCGGGTCGTGCTGGGCCCCAAGGCGCGCGTCGAGGGTAATGTGAATTACGGGGCCCTTGAAGTGGCCGCAGGCGCCAGCATCAAGGGTAAACTGCTGAAACTTGCGGGGGCCGACCAGGCCGCTGCCAAACCCGAAATTGCCGGCAAATCCACATGAGCGACCAACCCATCCTGTTCACCGACGCGGCGGCCACCAAGGTTGCCGAGCTGATTCGCGATGAAGGCAACCCGGCACTGATGCTGCGCGTGTACGTGCAGGGTGGCGGCTGCTCGGGCATGCAGTACGGCTTCGAATTCGACGAGGCACTGCAGGACGGCGATACGCTGATCGAGAAGCTCGGGGTGAAACTGCTGGTCGACCCGATGAGTTTCCAGTACCTGAACGGCGCCGAGATCGATTATCGCGAAGGTCTGGAGGGTACGCAGTTCGTGATCCGCAACCCCAATGCCCACACCACCTGCGGGTGCGGGTCTTCCTTCGCTGCGTGAGTCGGCGCAGCGCCCGTGTGCCTGATGTACTGGCCGCGGTCGATCTGGGATCCAACAGTTTCCATCTGGTAGTTGCCCAGTACCGCAACGGGCAGCTGGTGGTCATCGACCGCCTGCGCGAGCCGGTGCAGCTGGCGGCCGGGCTGGACGAAGACGGCCACCTCGACAAGGAGGTCATGAACCGGGCCCTGGCTTGCCTGAAGCGCTTCGGGCAGCGCATCTCCGACATGCACGCCGATGCGGTGCGCGTCGTGGGGACCAGCGCCCTGCGCCGCACGCGGCGCCGCCAGCTGTTCCTCGAGCGGGCTCGCGATGCACTGGGTCATCCGGTGGAGATCGTGGCCGGTCGGGAGGAGGCGCGCCTGATCTATGCCGGTGTATCGCAGACCCTGCCCGCCGATGGCGGCAATCGCCTGGTCGTCGACATCGGTGGTGGCAGCACCGAATTGATTGTCGGGCGTGGTGCCGAGCCGCTGGAGCTGGAAAGCCTGAACCTGGGCTGCGTGGTGGTGAGCCAGAAATATTTCGCCGACGGCAAGTTGTCGGCAAAACGATTCGAGCGCGCCACGCTGATGGCACGGCAGTTCCTCGAGCCGGTGCAGGAGCAGTTCCTGAAGCGTGGCTGGGAGTCGGCCGCGGGCAGTTCGGGCACCGTGCGCGCCGTGCTCGATGCGTGCCGTGAGCTGGATCCGAAGGCCAGCGTCATCACGGCCGAGGGCCTGGACGTCATTGTCGAAGCGTTGTGCGAAGCAGGGCATGTGGATGCGATTCCGTTCGTCGCCGTCACGCAGGACCGGCGCAATGTGTTCGCCGGTGGTGTGGTGATCCTCGCCGCCGTGTTCGCGCAGCTGAAGATCAGGCAGATGCGCTGGAGCGAGGGCGCGATGCGCGAGGGGCTGCTGTACGACATGATCGGTCGCTATGGCCACGAGGACGCGCGTGAGCGCACGGTGCGCTCGATGCAGCAGCGCTACCACGTGGATGCGGCGCAGGCGGCACGCGTCGAGGCCACCGCGCTGAAGATGCTGGCCCAGGTGCAGGACAGCTGGAAGCTCACCGACCTGATGGCTGAGCAGGTGCTTTCCTGGGCGTGCGGGCTGCACGAGATCGGCCTCGATGTGGCGCACAGCGGCTACCACCGCCACGGCGCCTATCTGCTGGCCAATGCCGACATGCCGGGCTTTGCGCGCGAGGAGCAGCTGTTGCTGGCGCGGCTGGTTGGCAGTCACCGGCGCAAGCTGGTGCTCGACCAGCTGGAGGAACTGTCACCGCCCTGGGACGAGCGCGGTATCTACCTGATCCTGATCCTGCGGCTGGCCGTGCTGTTGCACCGGGATCGCAGCGAGGCTCCCATTCCGGATTTCGTGCTGACCGGCAGGCCGCGGACGCTGGAGCTGCGCTTGAAGATCCGCTCGTTCCGCGAGCATCCATTGACCGCAGCGGATCTGAACGACGAGATCGAATGGCTGCGCGCGCATGGTCTGCGCCTGCGCGTATTCACGTCCTGACCGCTGCGTCGGCCGCTGGCCTCATTCGGCCGGCAGCGCGAAGACCACCAGCAGGATGTCAGGCTTCGCCTGGCCCAGGGATTCATCCAGGCGGCGATTGTTCAAACCCAGGCGGCTGCCTTCACCGGTCACCACGGCAATATATTGCTGGCCGCCGACGGCAAAACTCACGGGCGAGGATTCAGCTGCAGCGGGCAACGCGGTGTTCCACAACTGCACGCCGCTGACCTGGTCGTAGGCACTGAAGCGGCGGCCCAGGTCGCCCATGAAGACCAGCCCGCCGGCAGTTGCCAGCAGCGAACCTGCCAGCGGCGCGCGCTGGCGGTGCGACCACTGAATGGTCCGGGAGTTCAGGTTCAGGGCAATCATGCGTCCCAGGTTGCCGTCGCCGTCGGGGCGAACCCGCGGCGTGAAGCGGATATCCGAGCCACCCGCGGCTGTTTCCTGGCGGCTGCGCGGTTCGTAGGTGAAGTCCGCGCAGGATTCCAGCATGGGTACGAACAGCATGCCGGTCACCGGGTTCAGTGAAGTGGCGGGCCAGTTGCGCGCGCCAAAATTGCTCGGACACAGCAGCAGCTTCCTGCCGGCGACGGGCTCGAGCTCCGGATTGGCGAGCTTCTCGCCGGTCGCAGGGTCGACTTCGAGAAACAGATTCGTCAGGCCGGTGTCGTGCGCGAACAGAAACTCACCCGTGGCCGCATCGAGCGCTTCGAAGATGCCGGTCTTGCCGCTGGTGACCACGGCGCGGCGCGCATCCGCACCGCTGCCGAGCGTGACCAGGGTCTGTTCGAATGCCCAGTCCTGATCCCACACATCGCGCCGGTGATGCTGGCGGTACCACACCAGCTCACCGGTCTCGGGTCGCAGCGCAACCGTGGCGTCGGTGAACAGACCATCGTTGTGCGTGACGCCTGCCGCTCCCGGCCGTGGTTCGAGCAGGGTGGCCGTGTTGTAGGTATTGCCGATGCCGAAGTACACCAGCTGCAGCTGCGGATCGTAGCTGCCGATGGTCCACACACCGCCACCGAACCGTTCCATGGCGGGGGCGTCATTCCACGAATCGCCCCCCGGCGTGCCCGGTCGTGCGATGGTGTTGAAGCGCCAGCGTTCCCGACCGGTGGCGGCATCGAGTCCGACGATGAAGCTGCCACCCTTGCTGTTGAGGCCAAGGCTGGCACCGATGATGACCACGCCGCGCGCTACCAGCGGACCGCTGCTCAACTGCAGCCCTGTGTCCGGCTTGATCCCCTCGATGGCATGGTCCCAGAGCTCCTTGCCGCTGCGTGCATCCAGGGCAAGCATGTGCCCATCCGGGGTTGGCACGAACAGCGTGTGTTCAAGCAGCGCCAGGGACTTCATGCGATCGCCCTGCGAGCCGAAGTTGCCGGATGCCCGCTTGCGCTGGTGCTTCCACAGCGGCGTGCCGCTCGCGGCATCGACCGCCAGCACCACTCCACCGCTGTGCACGAACATCACGCCGTCGTGAATCAGCGGTGCGATCTCGTTGGTGCTGGGTTCCAGAGGCAGGGTCCACACCTGCCGCAGTCGCTGCACATTGCTGCGGTCGATCTGCCGCAGCGGACTGAAGCCGGCCACATCGAAGGTCCGGCGCCACATCAGCCAGTCCGCGTCGGGCGGCGCGGCGAGCATGGACTCCGTGACCGGAGTCAGAGAAGCCAGTCGCTGCTGGAGCCGGGCGGGCAGCCGCTCTGCGATCTGTACGTTGGGAGATGACGCGCGCGGCGCGGCCAGGTTGGCGGAGAGCGCAGGCGGACCCTGCAGGTTGGCACGCACCAGAAATGCCAGCAGGTCCGCATAGGCCTCGGGATCTATGGCGGGCGCGCCCTTTGGTGGCATGGTGTCGCGCAGCTGGGTGAGCAGCTCGCTGGCCGGTTTGCCGCGCCACTTGTTCATGAAGGCCTGCCCCACCAGCGTGGGCCCGGCTGGTCCGCCCTCGAGGCGTGCGCCGTGGCAGATCACGCAGGATTGCGCATAGACCTGCAGGCCCGCCGCCGCGTTTCCGCTGACAGCTTCATTGCCCGTGAACAGGGCCTGGGCACCGGCATGCCGGCCCATCAGGATCATGGTTGCAGCAAGCAGGAGTGCGTATCGGGATGACATGCTTCTGCTGCGCAGCTGATGCCCGGACCTACCAGTCCGCGGTATTGGTGCTGCCAGCATAACGCTGCAGCAGCGCGGCCTGCGCCGACACGGGTTCCGCGACGCCTTCGCGTGCACGCAGATAACTGCCGTCAGGCTGGAGAATCCAGGTATCGGCGGTGTCGGTGAGGTACAGGTCCAGTTCCGCGCGCAGTTGTGCATGCAGGACAGTGTCCCTGATCGGGAACGCGATCTCCACGCGACGGAACAGATTCCGCTCCATCCAGTCGGCGCTGGCGCAGAACAGTGCGGCCTGTTCCCCATTGCCAAAGCACCACACGCGCGAATGTTCCAGGAACCGCCCGACGATGGACCGGACCTGGATGTTTTCGGAAAGTCCCGGTACGCCCGGGCGCAGTGCGCAGATGCCGCGCACGATCAGATCCACGCGGCAGCCAGCGCGCGAAGCGGCGTACAGCGCTTCGATGACCTGTGGCTCGGTGAGCGCATTCATGCGCGCCATGATGCGGCCCTGGTCCCGCAGCTCCGCCTGCCCACGAATCAGATCCAGGAGCTTCTCGTGCATCGTGAATGGAGACTGCAGCAGCAGCCGCAGCCTGGGTGTGCGGGTGAGGCTGGTAAGCTGCAGGAAGATCTCGTGCACATCGAGGCCGATGGATTCATTGCTCGTCAGCAAACCGTAGTCGGTGTATTGACGCGCCGTCTTGTGGTGATAGTTGCCGGTGCCCAGGTGACAGTAGCGGCGGATGCCATCGTGCTCGCGGCGCACCACCAGCAGCATCTTCGCGTGGGTCTTGTATCCCACTACGCCGTACATCACGTGCACGCCGGCCTCCTGCAGGCGGCTCGCGAGGTCGATGTTGGCTTCCTCATCGAAGCGTGCCCTGAGCTCGATGATGGCGGTCACGTCCTTGCCATTGTTGGCAGCCGTGACCAGTGCCTCCACGAAGGGTGAATCGGTGCCGGTGCGATACAGGGTCTGCTTGATGGCCAGCACCTGCGGATCCGCTGCTGCGAGCCGCAGAAAATCCATCACCGGCGCGAAACTCTGGAATGGATGGTGCAGCAGCCAGTCGCGCGCGCGCAGCTGTTCGAACGGGTCCACGCCGGAAGACAGCTGTTCGGGCAGCGCCGGCGTGAACAACGGGTATTTCAGGTCGCTGCGCCCGGCCAGGTCGTAGATGACGGAAAGCCGATTGAGGTTCACCGGACCTGAGACGCGATACAGGTCGTCGCGATGCAGCGAGAACTCCTTCAGCAGGAACTCGGCGATGTCGTCCGGGCAGTCCATCGAGGTTTCCAGGCGCACCGCAGCGCCGTAGCGCCGGTGCGCGAGCTCTCCCTCGAGTGCCCGGCGCAAGTCATCGACTTCTTCTTCATCCACGAACAGGTCGCTGTTGCGCGTGACGCGGAAGGGGTAACAGCCATGCACGGCCATGCCCGGAAACAGCAGTGCGATGAATTCCCACACGATGTTCGACAGCAGCACCAGTGTCACGCCGCTGCCGCCATTGGCAACGCGCACCACGCGTGGCAGCGAACGCGGAACCTGCACGATGGCCAGATCCGTGTCGCGGCCGAAGGCGTCCTTGCCTTCCAGCTTCACGACGAAGTTCAGGCTCTTGTTCTGGATGCGCGGGAAGGGTCGCGCCGGGTCGAGGCCCAGCGGGGTGAGCACCGGTTCCACCTCGTTGTGAAAGTGCTGTTCCAGCAGCTCACGGTCGCCAGGGGACCAGACATCGCGCGTCTGGATTCGTATGCCTGCCGCATCCAGTGCGGGCAGCAAGTGGGTGTTGAGGCACACATACTGATCGCTGATCAGGCGAGCCGCGCGCGCCTGGATTGCCGCCAGCTGTTCCTCTACCGGCGTGCCCAGCTCGGCCAGTTGCTTGAGGCCTGCCACGCGGATCTCGAAGAACTCATCCAGGTTGCTGGATGAAATGCACAGGAAGCGCAGTCGCTCCAGCAAGGGCAGGGTGGGGTCGTTGGCCAGTGCCAGCACCCGCTGATTGAACTCGAGCAGCGAGAGCTCGCGATTGATGAACGGTTCCATGCGTGTGGCGCGAGACTCGTTCATGTCTATTGCATTTTGGTGACAGCGCCCTTGTACAGCGCACCCAGCACCCGTGGACCGCGGGCTCCAGTCACCATCGTGACATTTCCCGGAAGCCCTTCCAGGTACCGGTGCGCGAGCCACGCAAACAGGCCGGCTTCCACCTGGTCAGGTGCAATGCCGCGGGTGCCCGTATCCACTACCCTGCATTGCGGAGCGGCTGCTGCCAGTCGCCGCAGCAACTCCTTATTGAAGGCGCCGCCCCCGCATACCAGCAGTTCGGCCGGTGCAAACCCTGGTATCGCCGCAAGCGCGCTGGCGATGGTCGCGGCCGTGAATTCGCACAGTGTGGCCTGCACGTCCGCGGCCGCCGCCGGATGCGCGTGCAGTTTCGACTCCAGCCAGGGCCAGTTGAACAACTCGCGGCCGGTGCTCTTCGGCGCAGGCCGCGCAAGATACGGTTCGGCCAGCAACGCCTGCAGCAGTTCAGCCTGCACCTGGCCCTGTGCTGCAAGCTGCCCCGCCTGGTCATAAGGCGTGCCCAGATGCCTGGTGGCCATCAGGTCCATCAGGCAGTTTCCCGGTCCGGTATCGAAGCCGCCCACGTCACCATTGGCATGCAGCAGCGTGAGGTTGGCGATGCCGCCGATGTTGACCACGGCGCGGTCTTCACCGCGCACCCCGAAGGCGGCTGCATGGAATGCGGGAACCAGCGGCGCTGCTTCCCCACCAGCCGCCATATCGCGACGGCGGAAGTCAGCCACGACATCAATGCCGGTGATTTCAGCGATGCGATTCGGATCGCCGATCTGGATGGTGTAGGGCAATGTCTCTTGCGGCCGGTGCAGCACGGTCTGGCCGTGGCTGCCGATGGCCCGGACATCACCTGGCAGCCTCGCGCACTGTTTCAGCAGAGCGATCGCCGCCGCGCCGAATACTTCACCGATGCCCGCATCCAGCGCACCCAGTTCATCGAGGTTGCATTGCGCAGGATTGGCGACTGCCGACTTCAGGCGCGCGGCGAGATCGATCGGGTAATCCTGATGAATTGCGCCACGGATCCGGAATTGCCCGTCGGCAATCTCCAGCAGCACGGCCTCAACGCCGTCCATGCTGGTACCGGAAATGAGGCCGGCATAGAGAGTCATTTGACCTCTAGAGTTTCGGAACGCTTCAGGGTGTGGCGAGCGCCACGACTGCCGCGGGTGCCGAGGCGGCATCAAGGCGTGCCAGCAGCGGTGCGGTTGCCTGCTCGAAGCGGGTGCGTTCGTCAGCCGGTACGGGTTCGCCTGGCTCGGAACGGCGCAGAGCCTTCTGCGGATCGACGGTCACACCGTTGTCGATGAACTCGAAATGCAGGTGAGGTCCGGTGGCAAGCCCGGTCATGCCGACATAGCCGATGAGTTCGCCTTGTTCGACGCGTTGACCAGTCTTGAGTCCCTTGGCAAAGCGCGACATGTGTCCATAGCGGGTGACGATGCCGTTGGCGTGGCTCAGCTCCACCAGATTGCCGAAGCCACCCTTCCGTCCAACAAACTTCACGCGCCCCGCGCCCGCGGCGAAGATCCTGGTGCCGCTCGGCGCGGCATAGTCCACGCCCCTGTGTGCACGAATCGTGTTCAGCACCGGGTGTTTGCGATTCGGATTGAACACGGAGCTGATACGCGAGAATTGCACGGGAGCCTTCAGGAAGGCCTTGCGGAGTGACACGCCATCCGGTGTGAAGTAGGCAGCTTCACCCGCGGCATTCTCATAGCGCACGGCCCGAAAGCGAACGCCGTTGTTCACGAACTCGGCGGCGAGCACGTTGCCCTTGCCTTCGCCAACGATCTGGCCGTCCTTTTCGAATTGCTCGTACACCAGCGTGAAGGAATCACCCACGCGCAGGTCGAGCACGAAGTCCACGTCCCAGCGGAAGATATCCGCCACCTGCCAGATGGTTGCATCGTGCAGCCCGGCAGCGTAGCCGGCGGCAAACAGGTTGGATTTGATGGTGCCGGTTGCCGTCACCAGGTGGCTGATGAGTGGCACTTGCTCGACACTGGCCGTGAAGTTGTCAGAGGCGTCGCGTTCGACCTTGAGCATCTGATTGATCGAAAGAGGGCGCTGCAGCGCCACGATCTGGTCGTCCCGGGTGAAGACGGTGAGCATGTCGCCGGGTCGAATCCGGTCCAGCGCCTCGCGGGCCGTATCCAGGGCGCGGATGTTGGCAAGGTCGGCGAGCGACAGCTCCAGGCGCCGGAAGATCTGGTCCAGGGTGTCGTTGCGCTTGACGATGATTTCCACGGCCTCGGCGAGGCTTGCGGTGGTGCTCTGCAGGGCTGAGTCGCCGGTCTGTGCTGCGACAAAAGCATCAAGGGCGATGCGGGTAGTGTCGGCCTGTCTGGCCAGATGCACCGAGGCCTGCAACCCAAGGCCGGCGATGACGGCGCAACACAGGAGTTGCAGTCCATGCAGGGGAATCAGGCCATGAATCTTTGATGAGCGGGATTTCAGAGCCACGAATCTGCCACCAGATCAGTCAATTATGTAAACTTCAAGCGAAGCTACATTAATGATGCAGTATGGCGCAACCGCTCTTCCTGTCCGGTTGGGCCAACTGCGACGCACGGCACGACCGCCAGGGTTCTTCCGCTATTCTTCCGCGCCCATGACAGACCAGAACAGCACTCCGGAAATTTCCGGCCCTGCAGCCGCGCAGCTCGCCGAAATCACTCGCGGCACCCACGACATTCTCACGCGGCCCGACCTGATCAGGAAGCTTGCGCGGGGCAAGCCACTGGTGGTGAAGGCCGGCTTTGATCCGACGGCGCCTGACCTGCATCTTGGGCACACCGTGCTGCTCAACAAGATGCGCCAGTTCCAGCAATACGGGCACGAGGTGGTGTTCCTCATCGGGGATTTCACGGGACTGATCGGGGATCCGACCGGGCGCAATGCCACGCGCCCACGCCTGACGCCTGAAGAGATCAAGGCCAACGCGAAGACCTATGAGAAGCAGGTCTTCAAGATTCTGGACAGCGCCAGAACCCGGGTGGAATTCAATTCACGCTGGTTTGGCCAGATGGATGCGGCCGGCCTGATCGAAATCGCCGCGAAACACACTGTGGCGCGCATGATGGAGCGCGACGATTTCACCAAGCGCTTTCGCGCCGGCCAGCCTATTGCCCTGCATGAATTCCTGTATCCGCTGGTGCAGGGCTACGACTCGGTGGCCCTCAGGGCCGATGTGGAACTGGGGGGCACGGACCAGACCTTCAATCTGCTCGTCGGGCGCGCGCTGCAGGACCACTACGGGCAGGAGCCGCAGGTCGTGATCACGGTCCCGCTGCTCGAGGGGCTGGACGGCGTCAACAAGATGTCCAAGTCGCTGGGCAACTATGTCGGCATCACGGAGGACCCGGATACCCAGTTTGGCAAGCTGATGTCGATCTCGGACGATCTGATGTGGCGCTACTTCGAGCTGCTGTCATTCCGGCCGCTGACCGAGATTACGGCTCTGAAATCCGCAGTGGAGCAGGGGCGCAATCCGCGGGACGTGAAATTCGAGCTCGCCGAGGAAATCGTGGCCCGTTTCCACGGTCAGGCCGCGGCTAACCAGGCCCGCGAGAACTTCATTGCGCGCTTTTCGCAGAAGACCCTACCCACGGCTGAGGACCTGCCATTGCAGTCGTTGTCCTGTCAGGACGCCGGAGGTCTGAGACTGGCCGCCGCCCTGCGGGAGGCTGGCTTGGCGGCCAGCAATTCCGAGGCGAATCGCAAGATCCTGGAAGGCGCGGTAAAGGTCGATGGCAACAAGGTTCTGGACCGGGAAACGCGCCTGCAGCCCGGCTCCGAATACCTGCTGCAACTGGGGTCCCGCCGGTTTGCAAGGGTGCAGGTTGCTCCAGCCGTCTGAACGGCTGGAGACAGGTCATTTCCCCGTCAATCAGACCCCATTTCGGGGGGTTCTGGATTCGCTGGAAACAGGCACTTGTCAGATCGTTGACAGGCCCCAATTCGCGGCTATACTGCGCGCCCTCCAGTCGAGGCGTCGTTGCACTACAGCAACGCACCCCGCCTCGGAAAACAAAGGTTTGGAAGGGTTGACGGAAGGCGGTTCGCCGCTATACTTCCGCCCCCCGCCCTGACCCTTGTGGAAGGGCAAATCCCGGCCGTCCATTGCGATGGGCCGTGCTGTTTAAAAATTTGGCAGGTAATTTGTGTGGGGACTCGTGTCATGCACTTTGGTGTCGATGACCGAGTGACCAAAAGTCCAGCAATGGGCCTTTGATTGCTCTTTTTGTTTGAAAGCTCAAAACCTTCAAGTGAAGAGTTTGATCCTGGCTCAGATTGAACGCTGGCGGCGTGC
>CAYWDZ010000078.1:0-12763 GCA_964456255.1 uncultured Steroidobacteraceae bacterium
GAATTTCAGCAGCTGCGCGGACTTGGAATGCTGCGAGACAATAGAGTGGGAGTGATGTGTCGCAGGCGTGATTGATCCGGCATCAAGCGGTCTCGTTGCGACTGGCGACAAGACAAGAAGGACGAGGCACACAGGAATACGGAGGCGGTTCATGGCGACCACGGCTTCGATCGACATTTCCAGGGATGGCGACGCGACGGTCTTCACCGTGAATCCGGGCGGCGCACGGCGAAGTTGGTCAATGATCACGGTTGGCGCGACTTTCATTGGCGCTGGCTTCCTGTTTCGCGAGTCGCTCGGCAACATGCTGTTCTGGACATGCATGGTCATTGGCGCGCTGATCGTCGTGACCACCGGGGGCGATCATCGCCCGAAGTCTCACCGCCGCAAGTCCGTCATCCGCGTCTCGGACGCCGGGTTCGTCGTGAACGGCAAGTCCTTTGCGCGCAGCGCCGTCAAGCGGTTGCTGGTGCGCAATCCGCTGAAATCCGATGCGCCCGCGCGCACCGTCTACTTCACCGGGCCTGATGCCGGATCCCTCAACGTGCAGATGGGTGCGCACGAAGGCTATCAGCGCGAATGGGAAAATCTCGTGGACGGAACCTACGAGATCATTCTCGACGCGGACCATCAGGACATCGTGATAGCGGGAAATCTGAGCGCGCAGTCGGTGGACAGGTTGTTGCGCAGCCTCTGCGACGTGTCGGGCATGACTTACCGGGCCGGGTGAACCCGCTTCCCGCAACCAGTCAGGTTCACGCCCTGTTACGGGGCTGACGGCGCCAGCTTGTAGACTTCGTACAGGTAGCCGGTGCCGTCATTGATGTGCAGGGTCGCCTGCACGCCGCCGGCGGTCGTCGTGAACTCGGTGGCTGACTTCTGCTGCAGCGGGCCGAGGTCCCGGGCGACGGCAGCCTTGCGCTCGGTCACCATGCTGGCAAACGACACGCCGCCGTCGTTCACGGGCCGCTTGCGGACGATGGTCAAGGCCACCAGTCGACCGGTTGATCCGGCTGCGTTGAAGTCGTAGTTGACGGCTATGATGTCGGGGCCACCGTCACGGAAATCACCCGTGAGCGCATTGATCGTGTTCTGCGGACCGTTAACCTTGCCCGGCGCGCCGCCACGTGCCTGGATGTCTCTCTGGATGCTCTCGACCGTGTCATGCCCCAGCCGTGCCCGCACGATCGTGAACGGGGCAGGCGCAGCCGGCGCAGAGGCAGGTTGCCGACGCGCCTCGGCTGTCTTGCGCATGCCCTCGGGACAAACCACGGATTGAAACGTGCAGCCTGATTCGCGCAGCTGGTCGGCGCGAGCCACATCCCTTGATACGCCAATGCCACGGCGATACATGTCGCCCAACATGCTGCAGCTCAAGCCATGCTGCAGGTTGCAACCATTCAGGTAGATCGCCGCCGCCGCCGTGACGTTCTTGCGCTCCATCCTGACGCCCTGGCCCAGCATGTTGCCAAGCAGCCAGCAGGCATCGCCGATGCCTCCATCACAGGCGCCTGCAAGAAGGGAGGCGGCGCGCGAGCCGTCGATATCAGGGTCGTCCGCCTGGCCGTTGTAGTACCGCAAGGCGGCGCGCATGCAGGCGTTGGCATCGCCGCGCCGACACGTCGCGACCTCGGCGCCGAGTGGCCGCGCCGGACTGTTCTCGGGCAGGCCGAGAGTCGAATAAAGATCGCTGATCGCCGTTTCCAAAGCCCCGCACTCGTCTCCCGATCCCAGGCGACAGGCCCTCTCCTCGAGTTCGAGGGCGATTCGCGCATCGGCCTTGACGCCGGTGCCATCCTTGTAGGCACCCGCAAGAGCATTGCAGGCATCGGCATCGTCGGCATCGCAGGCGCGGGTGAGCAGTTGGATGGCTCGGGCGACGTCCTTGGTGACTCCCTCGCCCGAGAGGAAGTTGCGGCCGGCGTCCCCGCAGTCCGTAACCGACCCGAGTTCGCAAGCACGCAGCCTGTACCGGTGTTCGAGCGCGGCGTCTGCCGCGAGGCCATCATCCTTCCACTCTTCCTTGTTGAAGGAACGAGCGGTCCAGCTGTAGCGATCAGCAAGGCGCGAGCAATCCTTGACCACACTCCTGTCGCAGCCCGCCTTGAGCTGCGCCGGCGTCTTCGCCGTCGTTCGGTCGGGCTCGGCGGCCTGCGCCTTCTCCGCCGCGGTGGCTGCGGGCGCTTCCGAGGCGGCGGCCGGTACGCACGGCAGGGGGCCAATGCAGGCCGCCAGCAACAATGCTGCAGCGGAGTGCGTCCGCTTATTGTGGTTCATAGGCTCTGGCTTGCCTCGTTGGTCGGCAACGGTCGGGCAGTTGTCGGGCCACTTGGTCCCTGCTTCGAGATCCAAAATTGCGCGCATGCGGGCATCGGTGTCAATGCAGTAGCGGGACGGCAGCGCCGGCTCTTGGGGCAGATCCCGCAATGCCTGCAATTGTAGTATCGTCCGGGTCGACGCCAGGCACGGTCCGATGGTTCCTGCAATCGTAGACGACACTTCAGAGTGTATGGATCAGTCCACCAAAGCAGAGGGTTGTATGTACTCACGCATTCGGCTTCGCGCTTTCCACCACTGCTGTCTGGCCATCGCGCTCATGCCACTGGCGATGGCCGCGCACGCGCAGACCGCCGCCGACACCGAGCGGCTCGCCTCTGCGAGTGCCTTTCTCGAAACCGGTGGACTGAAGATCGGGATGAAGCTCGCGGATATCGCGCCAGCCACCCGTGCGTTGAATCCGCAGTTGAAACTGACCAACACCTACAGCGTGACGGTCTGGCCGCCGGACCCGCTGGACATGACCAAGACCGCACCACCGGGCTCGCCGGTGTCTCCGCAGACCCTGGAGTTGCAGACGGTTCAGGGAGGCGGCGCCCGCCAGACCAACGAGGTTCTGAACATCACGCTCGCGCTCTACCCGAACGCGCCGGTGCTGATGAAGCTCAACCGCGTCATGAATTTTCCTCCGGCAGCCGGGCCCCACCGCGATCAGGTGCTGCAGGCGATCATCGCGAAGTTCGGGCCGGCGACCGAAAACAACGTGACCTCGGACACGCCCGCATTCGGCATGCGTCTGCTGCGCTGGTGGTTCGACCGCAACGGCAAGGTGCTGCCGCCGATCGCCCCAAACACATCAAGGAGCCTGTGTCCCGCGCCGGAGAACTGCAAGGATTACTCCCTGTTCTCCCTGCAAGTTACGACGGGCGCCGGCGGCATAGTGACCGCAATGGACTACAACCTCTGGAGCGGCCCGCTGATCGACTCGGCGCAGGAGGCGACTGACGCCTACCTGCAGTCCGTGCACGACAATCGGCTCAAGCAGCAGAACGAGGCATCGAAGAGCCGGGCCCTGCCGAAACTGTAGCTCCGTAACGCCCGGCGACGATCGAGTGGGAGTGAGAGGGTTCCTTTCGCGGTCTATGTCGTTCATGGACCGCTTGCGGGCCCGGCAGCTTCTGCAAAGTTGAAGTTGCGGTACAGCGCGGTGGCTCTCTCTTCTTCGTCGTGAATCAACGCGCGATAACTCTCGAGCTGGCGCGGATTGAGCTCCGAGGCGGCAATTTCCAGCAGACGCTTGTGCTCGCGCGCACGCTCCCGCTGCACCTGCATGTATTCCTGCGGATTCATTGATGGCTTGAAGGGTTCGCGCTCGCGGTTCAAGCGCAGCTGCTCCGTGACCAGCGCCGTGGTCAGAGCCATCGCCTGCGCATCGCCCAGGCGATCGGCACTCGAGGCAAGCCTGGATTGAAGCTGGCTGATCTGCCTGTGCAGGGGCATGGTCAGCTGGTACTGCTGCAGCAGCGGGTACTTGTTGCCCAGCATTGCGGCCAGTTCGGCCTCGTGTGTCCTGAGCACATCGGGATCAAAGCCCTTCGTGCCCTTTGTTCTCTGGACTTCTTCCTGTCTGGCAAGCAGGTCAAAAAGGCTGCTCTCCTGCTCATCTGTCAGCTCCAGCCACCTGCCCAGGTTCGGATAAGACGAGGGCAGCGACTTTCGTCGCTGGGCGCGCAGGATGTCAGCGTTCTTTGGATCGTTCTGCTGCCTTCGCATTGCCTCCAGGAAAGCGCTCGCTTCGTCTGGCACTACAGGCTCAGGTATCGCCTCCCGCAGTTGGGTTTGCAGATCGGCGATCTGCTGACGATCCGCTTCGGCCTGCCGCGACAAGTACAGGGCATACCCGCTGGCACCGGCCGCCGCAATGAACAGGACCGCCACCAGTGCCTTCATGGCATACCCTCCCTTTCATCCCTGTGGCATCGACACCGACCCGTTTCTTATCGGCTGACCGTGATGCTGGCCTGCAGATCCGTTGGGCGAATGACCTTCATGACCGGCGGCGCGGCCACCAGTTTCACCCAGACCTTGTCCCCGTCCCTGAACCAGGACGTCTCCTTCGCCTGGCGCAATGCGTTCATGCTGCTTTGCTCCTTTCCGGAGGCTGCTTTGGCAAAGCCCGGCAGCTCAAACATGACCCATGAGCCCGCATCCATTTCAGACAGACTGAGCGTGACTTCCGGTCTTTCGGTCTTGACCTGGATCTCGGTGCCGGCCTTCACGGTGCTCTGGTCGCCGGAGATCTTGAATTCCCTGCCGTTGCGAATGAGGGCGATGGGCGGCTGCGGAGCACGTCGAGTGAACAGAGCGGTACGTTGGGACTGAACGAGGGGATCGTTTGCAGCAGCACCCCCACCGATCGAAGACAGCAAAGCGAACCGGGCGGTCCGCGATTCGAGATTGACGGCCTTTGGAAGCTCGCCTCTGGCGTCAGATAGATTCAGGCGGCCGATATCACCCGTGCACACAGCGGCGTTCCAGGTCGGCTGGATCTTGCAGGTGTCGTCGGTGGCGACGCTGTCGTTCTCGCCATCGTTGAGCAGGACCTGCGAATTGGGGATGCCGGTCACCGAGCCGTCCACGTCGCGGAACGACAGGGTCCGATACTGATTGCCGCCGCGATTGTCATTGTCGAATCGGGCATCGTATTTCGGGAAATAGACCGGCTTGGCGTTGACGAATTTCGCACCGCTGATGCTGCTGCCGGTACTCAAGCCCGCGCTCGTGAACAGCAGGAAGGACAGCGCCCCGGTCTTGCGCCGATCGTTGTCCTGGAAATTCACGAATGTCGTGTTCACCACATCATCGCGATAGTCGTAGTACTCGTAGCCGCGGATGGGGAAATCTGGAATGGAAGGCTTCGGCAGGCTGCGGCCATAGGCGATTTCCTCTGGCGTGGTGGGGTTGCCGATATTTTCGGTCTCGCCCACGACCAGCGAATCAACCAGCCGTGAACTGAACGGCAGGCTGCCGATGTCGCCCGCGGCCTGCGTCATGCCAATGGCGTTGTCGGCGAATTTCGCGTTGCTGTACACATACATGTCGCCCCGGCCCCAGAGACCACCATTGCGGTTCTTGTAGCTCGTCAGGTTCTCGAAGTGCGTCTCCAGCACTTCGCTCTCCAGATTGTTCGGGTCTGCCAGATGCAGCATCGGAATGGAGGCCGTACCGAAGGTGTTGTCCGGGTTGATGTGCCGGTCAATCATGAACCCGTCGAAGTTGGAATGGGACACGTTGCCCCTGAATGCGCGCACCGCCGTTCGGCGCGGCCAGGTGTTCTTCGCTATGTCCGAATCTTCGAACGCCCCCTGTGGGTGCATTGGCAGGGAAAACCAGAAGCCGGTCTCGTCGGCACCGGCTGCAACATTGTCTATGAAGGAGTTGTCCGGGTTGGTGATCCAGTAGGCCGCCACCGTGTTGTCCGAGGGCAGCAGCACATCCTTCGACTGCTGGCCATTCTGTCTCGGGGCGCCCGGCGCGGCCGCTGGGCGCTCACCATTTGCGCCGAGGTTGGTCGGCACGCAGGGCTTGGTGGGATGACACTTGATCTGGATGGCCAGGTTGTGCACGAACTCGTTGCCGTGCTCGATGCCGTCCTCGAGGAAGAAACAGTGACCGACGATGTTGTAGGTCACGTTGTTCTCGACCCGCACGTCGTTCGTGCCGTGCACCGTCACGCAGCGGTTGTAGGTGTCGTGGATGGACGCGTTCCGGATGTACTGGCCCTTGGCATCGCCCACCAGGTGCCAGTGGATCGGATAGCGCGCCAGCTCCAGGTGCTGGCCCATGCGATTGAGTTCGACACCGTCGACGAACAACTTGCTGGTGACCATCGCCATGATATGGCCACCAAAGTGAGACTCGGCTGCATCCTCTGATGCCTGAACCTTGATATTGCGCGTCAGCAGACCGACTTCGCCGCGCTCATCCACGTTGAAGGTGATCTTGCCGAAGTGCATGTAGGCAAGCGGTCTGTCGAGCTGGATCGTGTTGCCGCGGATGGCGGCAACGGTGCGGGTCTCGGCCTGACGTGGGTTGTAGTCGGTGGAGGCAAGAACAATCACGTCACCTGCCTGCCATTGCGAGGCGTTCAACACTTCGATCGAGGTAGCGCCGGCCTCGGCGGTCTTCGCGAGCTTGGTCCAGGTGTTGGTGCGGTTGCCGTGCAGGTTCAGGGTGCCGCCCGAGAGCATGATGCCGCGGTCGCCCATGCCCATCAGCTGCTCACCCTTGACGTTGTCGGTGAGGGTGATGGTGGCCTTGTGTGTGAAGGGCTTCGCCTCGGTGCCGATCGTCAGTTCACCATGCACCATGATCCATTCGGCGCTGAGTTCCAGGTCCGACTGGTCTGCAAAGCTGAGCTTGCCGTTGATCGTCAGGCCGTTCAGGGCAGGAGGAGTGACGTCAAGCACGACGGCGACATCATTGCCGATCGTGACCTTGCTGCCAGCCTTTGGCACTGCGCCACCGGACCACGTGGATGAAGCCGACCACGCACCGCTCTTCACAGCTTCCTGGGCCTGTGCAGCCAAGGAGAAGATGGCAGTAGCCAGCACCGGAAGATGCAACAAACGATTGTTAAGTCGCATGGAATCAGACCCCCTCAACTGGAGATGTCGTTTCTCCAGCTTTTCTACGTGTATCAACAGGGCGTACCGGGCCGATTATCAGTATTTGCCCTCTGTCGGGCAAACCAGACTGGCCAGGTGAAAAAGGGTTGGCCGCATGGCGAAACGCTGCACGGTTCCTGCTTCGCCACCATGCAGGAATCGCGATTCAGGGCCGATGGTCCGGGCGCGGCTGGTCTAGAGAGAAACCCCGGGCAGCGGGGTCTTGATGGCCTGGCGAAGCAGATCCACCACGGGCTGGCACGCCGATTGTCGCGCCCGCGCCCCGATCACCAGCATGCGCGGTATCTCGGGCAGCGCGGGGCCGATGCGAGCAATACGGCCCGCGGCGAGACCCGTTGCGGCCAGGTCGTCGAACAGCACGGCGACAGCGTAACCGCACAAGACCATCCTGGTGGCAACATCCGGGAACTGCGTGCGGGCGATGATGTTCCTGGGATGGACGCCGGCCTCGCGCAGAAAGCGCCACATGAACTGCGTGGGCGAAAAGTTTTTCGGCGGCATCACCCAGGGCAGATCATCGAGCTGCGAGCCCTCTTCCCTGGCTTGCCTGGCCAGGTCGCTGGACGCGTAGATCGAACAGCCCACCGTGGTCACCTCTTCTGATTCCACGCGCAGGTCCTGGGCCCGGTCTCCGGTATACACGGCAAGGTCGATATCGCCGCTGTTCAGCAGCTGTATCGGGTCCTTCGAGGGATGCAGAGGCACGAACTCGAGATTGATGTCCGGGTGCTCCCTGCAGAATGACGGCAACTGCGGCCGAATGCAGGTATCGAGCAGGATTGGCCCGGCCATCACCGTGAGCTGGATCTTCCGGGCGCCAAATGATTCGGTGTCGTCGCTGCCGATCTGCGTCTTCCCGCGAAGTATCTCCTGTGCCTGTGACAGGAACTGATGCCCTTCGTAAGTGAGCTTCGGTGCGGCGCCGCGGCGCCGCTCGAACAGGCTGTAGCCCAGGCGGGTTTCCAGGCTGCGGATATGGCTGCTGATCGATGGCTGGCTGACGTGCAGCCGGTCACTCGCGCGCCGGAAGTTGCAGTCCTGCGCGGCGGCCACAAAGGCTTCCAGCTGCCGGAAAGTAAAGGGTATGCGGCTATTCATGGGGTGCGGAAATGTGCGCCGGAGGCTAACTCCCGGATGCGTCGCCCGACAAGCCCGGGGAGGCCCATTTTCGTGGCATATAATTCCGGCACCTTCCGCCAGCGGTTCGCTGCCCGGGCCAGACGTGGTGAGTACCCCATGACAACGCAATTCGACCGCCGCACGTTCCTGCTCACGCTTCCGGCGCTGGCCGCATCGCGCGCGTTTGCGCAGGCGCCGGCGGCATTCAAGGTCAATGGACTCAGCCAGATTGTCCTGACAGTCAGCGACCTCAAGCGCTCGCTCGATTTCTACCAGGGGCTGTTTGGCATGCCGATCCAGGCGCGGCAGGGTTCCACGGTGCTGCTGCGTGTCGGGGACGGCCCGCGGTTCGTCGCCCTGCGTCAGGCAGCAGGTGGCGAGCGGCCGAGCATCAGTGCCCTGGGCTTCGGCGTGGAGAATTTCTCCATCGACGGGGCGATGAAGATCCTGACGGCGCACGGCTTCAGTGCCGCGCCCGCCACGGCAGGCACACCAGGCCCCCGGCAGGTGCTGGTGCGCGCGCGTGGGCCGGAGGAAGGCGGCTCACGCGACGGCAGCACGCGCGACATGTTTGCGGCAGATCCGAGCGGGGTCGTGTTCCAGCTTCACGACGTGGCCTACTGCGGCGGCAGCGGCCCACTCGGCAAGACTTGTGGCGCGCCCGAAGCCGCGCCCAAACCGGGCCTCATGGCCGTGAAGGACCTAAGCCACTTCACGATCGCGGCCAGCGATCCCGGCACGGTGCAGTCCTATCTGGATCTGTTTGGATTCAAGCCGCTGGCCTACCAGGCAACCACGCCCGGGTGGCAGGTCGGCAATGGCGTGCATTTCCTGATGTTCATGGGCGGCGGTGGTCCCACGCGCGGAGGTGGGGCCGGGGCGCCTCCAGGCCCGCCGCCTGGCGGACCAGGCGGCGGACCAGGCGGCGGGCCACCGGGCGCGCGTGGGCCGGCGCGCGCGGCGGGCATCGATCACGCATGCCTCGCCATGACCGGTTTCGACCCGGCCAAGGTGACGCAGCTGCTCGTCGACTACGGCCTGAAGAGGCAGGAAGGGCAGGCGCGCACGCCGCTGGTCACCTACATCTCGTTGCGGATGCCAAACCGCGGCGGCGCCGAGGGCGGAACTCCCGAGTTGTATTTCACCGATCCCGACGGACTGGCGATACAACTTCAGGACGTGACCTACTGCGGTGGCGGCGGGTTCCTCGGGGAACTCTGCCCGCCGCTGCCCGCTGCTTGATACAGGACAAGGAAGCTTCAATGAACACAAGTCCGGAATTGGTCGCGCCGAAGCTGCGCTGGCTGCGCGCCCTGTTGGCGGCGTTCGTCGCCGAGGTCGCGCTGATCGGCGTCGCGATCCCGGTCTACGCCACGTCGGCCGATCCGACGCCGATCCTGAGCCTGCTGATTCCGCCCGCGTCGGGCATCCTGTTCCTCTTCGCCGGCTATTGGGCCGCCTTGCCCATCCCGCGGCGGGGCATCGCGCAAGGCGCGCTCACCGGAGCATGGGCCGTGGCGCTGTATGTCGGCCTGGGGCTGGTGGCCAGCCTGTTCGTCGAAGGGACGAGCGTGACCGATGGCTTCACGCCGGCATACCTCACAGCTCATGCGCTCAAGATCGTCGGCGGCGCGATCGGCGGGTGGTTTGCGGGGCGCAAGGTTTCGCCTGCTCCGGCGGCTTGAACATGGCGCGCGTCCCTGATGTAAGGGATTGCGGCTGTACTATCGAGAGAGGCCTACACCAAGGATGGGCGTTGTGGTTGGACCGAACTCGAAGTGTTGGTCTACTCGTGTGAACCTTGGATGAGGTAGCCCATGCGGCTGGTCAACCTCTCACTAGGGAGGCGTGAGCCCTGCGCGAACCAAGTAGTCAAAGACAGTGTCATAAATTGTCGGCGTGCGCGTGTGGTCCATCGAAGATCCTGAGGGTACAAATATCGCCATGCCTTGTCTGGCTCTTGTCAGCAGCACCCTATAGGCATTCTTCAGGTTTCTCTGATTTTCCTTGCTCTGAACGATCGTCCAGCTCTTCCCCCGGAAGTCGTGGTACGACCAGTCATCGCCGGATCGTCTTAGATCCGCATCCCAGGTAACAACGGTCCAATCCAGCTCTAATCCCTGCACCTGAAACTCCGTGGCGCAGTCTTCCAAGTAGTAGCTTGAGCGAATGTCGTCCCGGTCGCCGAGGAAGTACTTGGCGGGGTCAGTCTCCACGCGGACGTCCACAGCGTGCGGTTTCAGGCGCATGGCCTTGGAAGAGGCAAGTAGTCCATAGCGCTCTGTCCCACGCGCCTGTTCTCGTACCCACCGCTTTGCTGCGTCTAGATCACGAGTGATGACGATGGGGTAGCGATCGCGAAAGGTGGCGAGGAGCCGCTGCGCTTCTTCCACTTCGCAATCCAGCAGCGCCTTGACGAACGCCGACACCTTCTCGGCGCGGAAAGAGCGGATGGATACGTTCAGATGCAGATCATCAAAGAACTGAGTGCGCTTGTGCGCGGCGGCCTGCTTGATCGGTTCACCAGCACCGTACTCGGCGTCCTGCAGCCGGTCCGATACGCACAGCGACCAGTTCTGGAAGCGACGTGTACAAGCCTCGATCCACGAGCCGATGCCAGCTTCACCGGACCCGATCTCCTGCCCGCCACCAACGAGGCAGACCACCACCGCCCATCCCTGGTGCCGGTTCATGCATTCAATCAGGAACTCCGGCTCCGACATCTGAAAGTCCGCGACGCCCTTGCGCGTTCGCATCCACCGCTCCGCCTTCTCGCGGTTCCATGCGCGCTGGGCCTCGTCAAAGATGACGATCCGATCAACCGGCGGCTTCTCCCGATCGCGCAGCCCCTCATCGCGGAAGTGATGCACGTTCTGGATGAACGCCTTGATCGGCTTGCTGGCAGTGGCCTTGCTGATCCGCTCGCCGCGCTGTTTGCGGCGGGCCACGTCATCGCGGGTCAGCGCTTCGCGCAGCACCGTCACCAGCGGGCCGTTACCCGAGAGGAATACGGCATGGGTGTCGGTCTGCTCGCGGTGCGACGTGGCGATGTTCAGCCCCACCAGCGTCTTGCCGGCGCCGGGCACGCCGGTGACGAAGATGATGATCTTCTCGCCCTGCGCGCGGGCGCGCTCGATCAGTGATTCCACGCGCCGGGCGGTATCGGAGAGATTCCGCTCGTCGGCCTCGGTGCGCACGATGTCCGCCACGCTGTGGTTGGCGTAGAGGTGACGGGCCGCCTCGATGATGGTGGGCGTGGGCTTGTAACGGCCGGCGATCCACGCGGCGGCATCCAGCGGCGCGGGGTATCGGGTGGCGAGTGTATCGAGCAGCTGCGGCAGCAGGTCCGGGCCAATGGCGATGGGCGCGGCCACGCCGTCGGCGGCCAGGCGTACCGGTGGCAGCGCATCGGTGTGGTACGCGGTGGGGATGAGCACCGGCACGATGGGCAGCGCATGGCTGGGTTCGTGGAAGTTCTTGGTGTCCAGAGCGTATTCCCACACCTGGTTGCGCGCCTCGGTGCTCGCCGCGCGTTCGTTGACCTTGAACTCCAGCATCACCAGCGCGCCGCCCACCAGCAGCACGGCATCCACGCGCAGGCCCATGCGCGGGATGTTGAATTCCAGTAGCAGTTGGCCGGCGCGGCCGGCGAGGTGCTGCTGCAGCAGCGCGATGGTTTCGAGCCAGGCATCACGCTGCATGGGCTCGACGGCGAGCGCGCTGTGGCGGGTGAGGTGGCCGATGATTTCTTCGGTGGATTGGGCGAGGAAGTCTGGGAAGGGCGCGGAGTACCAGGCGCGGGGAAGGCGGGGGCGGGGGTGGGTGGCGTCCAAGTCGGATGCCAGGCTACCGATTGTCGACTGGAATGCACAGATTCCTGTGCGCCACAAATGACACGGGGCACCTTGCGGCGCCCCTGGGTTTTGTGGGCCGGGGCGCTTGTCATCGCTTCCCCGGTCCAGCTCGGTAGTTGCACCGAGTCTTTCAAGCCCCTTGCGGGGCGGACGTGGCCAATCATGCGATTCGAGCAGATGCAGTCATCTTGTCGGACAGCGGGCGCCGGTTCGTGCTGGCCTGCGTTGCGGGACGCGATTGCTGCTACATTTCCACATCGAACAAACACGGGGAGTGCGCTGATGTCCGCGATGAAAGGTTCATGTCTTTGTGGCTCGCTGAAATTCGAAGTGTCCGGGGACCCGATCTTTCAGGGCTTCTGCCAATGCCTGGACTGCCGCAAGGCTGCCACCGGAAGTTACCCCGCCATGGGGTTTCCAGCCGCAGCCGTCAAGGTGACCGGCGAGTACCGCACCTACAGCAAGAACGGCGACAGTGGCAAAGCCATCCACCGCAACTTCTGCCCCACGTGCGGGGGCATCGCCTTCGACAATATCGAGGTCATGCCGGGCGTCACGATCGTCAACGCCGCGCTGCTGGATGAGCCCGGGCAGTTCAAACCCGATCACGTCATCTATGCGCGCAGCGCACTGCCATGGGATCACATGGACCCGAAGTTGCCCAAGTTCTCGACCATGCCGCCGCCCCCGGGAAGCGGCTCATGACCGTCACCGCCTCCGGCCTGCAATACGAAGACACCATCCCCGGCACCGGCGAAACCGCCGAGGCCGGCCACCACGTCACCGTCCACTACACCGGCTGGCTGCACGACCCGGACGCCCCGG
>CAYWDZ010000079.1:0-12629 GCA_964456255.1 uncultured Steroidobacteraceae bacterium
GGCGGAATCTGGTTGCGCGGGTAGTAGGGTTCCACGACCTCCAGCACCTCGTCGACGCGCCGCAGGCCCAGGTGGGCGATCAGCGTCCGCAGGTCGTTCGCGTCATTGCTGTCGAAACGCGCGGCAATGGCCTTCATGGCCAGCAGATACGCGGGCGGCGGCGTCCACACCTTGAGGAATGGCAGATCCAGCACGATGGATCGCGGCTCGGTATCGGCCGGCATGTAACCCTTCGCCGCGTCGTTGAGCCAGTCCGCCGGCAGATCGAGCAACGACGCGACCTCGGCTGCTGCCGCGCGCACCTTGGCGGACGGGACGAAGATCGCATCCACGTCACGCGTGGCCTCGCGCGCGTTGAATGCCAGCACCATCGCGGCGCCGCCCACGACTCCAACCTCCGCCTTGATGCCCTCGCGCGCCAGCACAGCTTCCAGTTCGCGGAACGCGCGCAGGATCTGCTGCTGCTTCATGGGTTCACGCCCGCGCCAGGAAATTGCCCAGCACGAACACGTTGTTGCGCCGGAACGGAAGCGGACTTTCCAGCAGCGCGCTGGCCTTGAGGTTCTCCACACCCGCGACGAACCACGGGTCGGGTAGCCAGATGGGACGCATGGCCCACCAGGGTGGCGCGACACCCAGCTCGGCCGCGAGCGCGCATGCGGTGGCGTTCAGCAGCGCGCGTTCGCGGGTGCGGCGCGAACGGGAGTACAGACGCTTCAGCGCATCGAAGCGACGCTCACGCCGCACGTCGTCCACGGCGTCGAAGAACGGCGCCCAGTCCGTGACGCCCTGCCTGGGAGGCTTGCCTGGTTTGCGCATGCCGCCATGCTAGTACGGAGCGGATCAATATGGGTATTAATGTGTAACGATTTGTTTATTAGAACTTTTCTAGTGGAGGACTATTGCCCCTCGCGCAGGGACTCGACCGACTTCACGTCCAGAATGTCGATCTTCTCTGCCGTCGAGCCGCGGATGGTCACCCGTGCGATGTACTGGTTGGGCCCGCGATCGTAGTACCACAGCACCGTGATCTCGGTGCCACGGCGGATCTTCTGGCCGTTCGACAATGTCGCCATCACCGGCTTCTCGATGATCCTGGTCTTGGCCGCGGGGCCGCATTTGTCGCGGATGTCCTTCGCTTCCATGCCTGCACGCACCAGTTCGCCGCCGCAGCGAAAGGAATCGGCACTGGCGGGCAATGCGAAGAGACAGGACCCAACCAGCAGCAGGCTGCAGCGTATGAACGTCGTGGTCTTCATTCGGTTTCCCCCGGGCGACCTGCTACGGCGTGGTCGGGCTATTGTGCCAGCCACCGGCGGCCCGTCCCAGCATCACGGCGGGGCCGCCCCGAATGGCGAAAAAATCCTTGGGGTAGGAATTTTCAACTGGATGCTCCTGGGTTAAAGTCGGAGCCGCAGAAATCAGGGGGTCACCGCATGCGTTCAGGGATACGAATCGGATCAGTGCTGCCGTGGATCGTGGTGGCGTGCCTGTCGCACGTGGCTTTCGCCCATCACTCCACTGCTGAATTCGACTACACGAAGCAGGTCACCATCAAGGGCACGGTCAAGGAAGTGCAGTGGACCAATCCCCACTCCTACATCCAGCTGATCGTGGATGGCGAGAACGGCGAGCAGGTCCAGTGGTCGGTGGAGATCGGCTCGCCGAGCCTGAACATCAACATGGGCTGGCGCAAGGACAGCGTGAAGTTCGGTGACGTGGTGACGATCAACCTTTCTCCCGCGCGCAGCGGCAAGCCTTACGGCACGTTGCGGGTGCTGACCTTCGCCGATGGCCGCACGCTGGAAGGCGTGGCCGCGAAAGTCGGGGCAGGCCCCGGCCGCGGCGGCCCACCACCCGCAAACAAGGGGCCGTGAAGATGCCCCGCATGAATCACTGCAAGCTGCTGATCGGCGTTGCCTTGCTCGCGGCAGGTGCTGCCCTTGCGGCGGACACCACCGACCCATTCGCGGGCGGCAGGAGCGCACTGCTCGGCATCTGGGTGCCCGACGCGGCCCCGCGCACCCTGCTCACCTCCAACGGCAAGGCGCCACCACTCACCGCCGAGGCATCGAAGGTGTACGCCGAGCGGCGCCAGCGCCTGGCCAGGGGCGATGCGGCGTACGACCCCACCACGTGGTGCGCCGGCCCCGGCATGCCGCGCATCCTCACCATGGCCTATCCGTTCGAGATCCGGGGCGATGCCGATCGCATCGCGTTCATCCACGGCTGGTATCGATGGTTCCGCACGGTGGACATGGGCCCAGGCACCCCGGATCCGCCGCTGCCGCTGACGTTGGGTTTTCCGGTGGGGCACTGGGAAGGCAACACGCTGGTGATTCGCACCGCGGGCCTGATCGACACCACCGTCATGGATGCATCGGGCCTGCCCCATTCCGAGCAGCTGAAGCTGACCGAACATCTGCGCGTGCTGCCCAATGGCCGCCTCGAAGATCGCATCACCATCGAGGATCCGGACAACTACACGCAGCCCTGGGAAACCGTGCTGACCTTCCATCGCGACGCCGCGGCACGCGTGACCGACGACGTGTGCCCCGATCGCATGGCCGCGGGCGAGCCGGCGGAGCAGGTTCCCGGCGGAGGCAAGGCGCCGTCGGCTGCGAAGCCGGCTGCAGCAGCGGCCGCGGCGAAGCCCGCTCCCACCACGCGGCGCCTGTCGGGCATCTGGGAGCCGAAGACCTTCGGCATCATGGTTCCCGAAGCGACACTGTCCGCCGCGGGGCAGGAGATTTCCACCCGCAATGCGGCTGCCATGCAATCCGGCAAGATCATGCAGACGGCGTGGGTTTCCTGCCGCCCGGGCGCGGTCTCGACGATGAGCATGCCGCGCGAGAAGATCGTGATCCTCGAGTCGGGCGACGAAGTCACCATTCTGTTTGAAATGCCGCGCATGGTCCGCCGCATCCGCATGAATGCCACGCACCCGGCAAAGCTGGATGCCAGTTACGTGGGTGACTCGATCGGCCGCTGGGAAGGCAACACGCTGGTGGTCGACACGCTGGGCTTCAATGGCTACGCCGAGCTGGATGCGCGCGGCCAGCCCACCAGCCCGCAGCTGCACACCGTGGAGCGCTTCACGCCAACGGCCGATGGCAGCAGCATCGACATCGAGACCACCATCGAAGATCCCGAGTACTACACCAAGCCCTTCACCATCAAGCGTTCCTGGAAGAAGAGCCCGGCGCGGCATCCGTACGAATTCGACTGCATGGAAAATCCGCGCGAAGAGGACTTCGAGAACGCGTACTACCTGCGCGAGCGCTATCGCCCGGTGTGCATGCGCGTGGAAGGCAAGGGGATGGAGCTCTCGAAGATGGTCTGCCGGAAACCGGAGTAGGACCGGACCGGATCTGGGTCTACGAGCGCGCAGCGCCTCGCGCGCCCGCGTACGACTCGTCCAGGTACTCGGCGATGCCCTGCCTGAAGTCCTCCGGGATCGCGATTGCGTGCCCCGTGTCGAGATCGAGGAAGCAGACCGTCTGCGTGATCGCCAGGTGCTCGACGCCGTCCTTCTTTCCGCTGTAGTGCAGCGTCAGCGACGAGCGGCCCATCCTGAGCACGCGGATCTCGAAGTGCAGCGTGTCGCCGATGCGAAACGGCTTGTAGAAATCGCAGTCGACGTGCACCGTCGGCGTGCCCACGCGCCGCTCGGTGATCATCTCCGCGTGCGCATGGCCCAGGCCGTGAGTGAACCAGTCTTCGAGCGCCGCATGCGACATGTCGAAGAACTCGGGAAAATAGACGATGCCCGCCGGGTCGCAATGCGAGAAGCGCACCTGCTGGTCATGCGTGAACACTTTGGCCATTACCGACTCCCTGCAGAAGAATCACTGATCCAGCTGACGCTCCCCTAGGGCGTGCCAGCATCCCAATGCTCCACCAGCCTGCCATCGGCCACGCGGAACATGTCGAACCAGGTCGTGGTGTAGGTGCGCCCCGGCCGCGCGGGATGCGGATGCTCGCGCATGGTCACCAGCACGACGAGATCGCCTTCGGCCACCATGGCCACGATCGGAACCTTGATGGATGCAGCGGGCTTGCCTGCCTGCTTCGCCTGCACGAGCTTGAAACCATCGCTGACCGCACCCGCGCCGGGGCTGTGTTCAACGAATGTCCTGCCCAGGTACTTGTCGCGCTGCTCCAGCTGACCCGCATCCACCAGCGTGCGCCACATGTCGAACACCAGCTGCTTGTTCGCGGCCAGGCCCGCATCGTCGGCCTTCAGCAGCGCCTGCTGGGCCGCGCCGGTGGCACCGGTGACCGGTTGCGGCCCGCCTTCGGAAGGCAGCGCAACGCTGGCGTCCGGCGCGGTCTGCACCGAGTGCCAGTGTTCGGCCACTCGATTGTCTGCAACGCGAAACAGGTTGAAGTGGGTGGTGGTGTACGCGGGGACGGCATCCTTCGCGGCGATGGTCTCGAGCAGCGACATCACCACGAGATTCCCTTCGGAGAGGATCTGCACCAGCGGCGGCTCGACGAGTTCCGGAATGTCGCGCCGCTTCACGCTGGAGAAGATCTGCTTGAATGCCGCGCGGCCGGTGGGCAGCACCGGGCTGTGCTGGATGTAGTTCTCCTGCATCAGGGTATCGGCCAGTTCGGTGTGCCCGGCATCGACGATGCCGCGCCACAGGTCGAAGGCCAGGCGCTTGTTGGCCGCGAGTTTCGGGTCCTTGCTCTGCAAGGCACCCAGCGGATCCGGATGCGCGCGCACGGGCGTCACCGCACCGGTCGCGGGCCGGGCGGTGCGCGTCAACCCGCTCACATAGGTCGCCACATCCTGCAACTGCTCGGCGCTCATCGCGCCACCGAACGCGGGCATCTTGTCGCGCCCACTGACCAGCACCGCGCGGATGCCCTCTACGCCGAGCTGCACACCGATGGCCTTGCCGCCGCCCTCGCCACCCTGCCCGTTGTCGCCGTGGCAGTACACGCAGGTGGCCTTGTAGATGCGCTCGCCATTGGCCACATCGGCAGCGCGCGCCGATCCGGGCGTGGGCACCTGTGCCGCACCCGTGGGAACAGCGCGCGGAGCTTTCAGCTGTTCCAGGGTCCCGTCGAGGCTGAACAGCCACACGCCGTCGCCCTTCTTCGCGCTGACGAAACCGCCGCCGGCATAGGCCACCACCATCTGCCTGCCCTTGTGCATGAACGTGGAAAAGTTCGAGTTCACCGGCGCCTCGGTCATGAACTCCCACAGTCGATCGCCGTTGGAAGCGTCCAGCGCAGTCACGCGTCCGTCATTGCGCCCCAGGAACAACAGCCCGCCAGCCGTGGCCAGCGAACCACTGCGGCAGCCATCATTCAGGCGCTTCTGCCACACCACGCGATTGGTGGTGACATCCAGCGCCGAGTAGATGCCGCTGGCCGGAACGCCCGCACCCACGTACGCGCCGCCACGGAACGAGGCCTTGAAGGTGGGCGGTTCGAACTGCGTGGCATCCATGCGCGCGCCGTTGGCGCTTTCGCTGGCGCAGATGTACATCAGGTGCGTGGCGGGATCGTAGGCACTGGGCGGCCAGTTCACCGCGGCCAGCGGCGCGAAGAACCGCGCCTCTGCGCCGAACGGTGTGAAGATGCGGCCGCCATTCACGATCTGATGATCCTCCGGCGCCACTGCGATGTCCTGCACCACCAGTGCGTCGCCGACGGGCACGGGCTGCGTGGGTGAGTTGGCCTGCCCCGGTTCCTGCATCACCGGCGTTTCGTTGATGCCGATCAGCGGCTTGCCGTTGGTGCGATCGAGGATGTACACCCAGCCGGTCTTGCCGGCCTGCGCCAGACCCTTCTTCATCACGCCGTTGTATTCGGCTTCGAACAGGATGATGGGATTGGGTGCGTCGTAATCCCACACGTCGTGGTGCACTTCCTGGAAGTGCCAGCGGTATTGGCCGGTGGCGACGTCGAGCGCAACGATGGAGGCCGTGAACAGGTTGTCGCCTGGGCGCGCGCCGCCGCCGAGACTCGGTCCCGGGTTGCCGGTGGATAGATAAAGGAGTCCCAGCTCCGGATCGATGGCCGGCGTGCTCCACACCGGCGCACCACCCCACTGCCACACCTTGCTGTCGGCCGGCCAGGTGTCATGGCCGAATTCGCCCGGACCCGGAATGGTGTTGAACCGCCACACGTCCTTGCCGGTCTTCGCATCGAAGGCACGCACCCAGCCGCGGATGCCGAGGTCACCACCCGCGGTGCCGATGATCACCATGCCGTTGTAATAAAGAGGAGCGGCCGTGAGGCTGTAGCCCGCCTTCGGGTCGCCGGTCTGCACCTGCCAGAGCACCTTGCCGGTGCGCTGGTC
The DNA here is from genome assembly GCA_964456255.1 of uncultured Steroidobacteraceae bacterium. Lineage (GTDB taxonomy): Bacteria > Pseudomonadota > Gammaproteobacteria > Steroidobacterales > Steroidobacteraceae > ZC4RG30. The sequence continues at coordinate 6,320 of CAYWDZ010000079.1, forward strand.
CAGCGCCAGCAGCAGGCCATCGACGCGGCCCAGAAAGACCTTGCCGTCGCCCAGGCCCACGCCGCGGTTCGCCCACTGGCAGCACACGAAGGCATCGCCATCCTTCAGCCCGCTGCGGTATTCCCACAGGGTCTGGCCCGTATCCACCGAGATCGCGAACACATCGTTCTGGCCGGTGGCCATGTAGATCACGCCGTCGTAAACCAGCGGCTGCGCCTGGTTGTTGTGGCGGAGCTCGGTGCCGGAACCGAGGTTGATGTGCCACACACCCTTCAAGCCGGAAACGTTCTGCTTGTTGATCTGCTTGAGCGGCGAATAGCGCTGGTTGTTCAGCGTGCCGCCATTGGTGAGCCAGCCCTCGTCATTCGGGCGTGACAACTGCCCGGCCGTGAAGGCCGGTGCCGAACGGATGGCGTCCGCAGCAGGCAGGGTGGCAGAACACAACAACATCAGGCCCGTGAGCCAGATCGATCTTCCCGACAAGGAGCGCAGCATCCATCCCCCCGATTGGTGGCCCGGGTATCGCCGGGTTCGCTGAATTCTGCACCAGAGCCGGCCCCGGAAGGAGAGAGTTCGTGGCGCTCACCGTCATTCCTCGCGCGTTTTCGTTATCCTGTCGGCCACACTGAAGGGAAGAGTTGCATGAGTCCACTTCATGGCGTGCGCGTGCTGGACTTCACCCACGCCATCTCGGGCCCCACCTGCACCGGCATGCTGGCCCTGCTGGGCGCCGATGTCGTCAAGGTCGAGATCCCCGTCACCGGCGACCCGCTGCGCATGTACATCGAGCACGCCGGCCCGCCGCTGATGAGTACGCCCTTTGCGACCGTCAACACGGGCAAGCGCTCCCTGAGTGCCAATCTCAGGCATCCGAAGGCCAGGGAAGCCATCCTGAAGCTCGCCGAAAAGGCCGACATCGTGGTGGAGAACTTCCGCCCCGGGGTCATCACCCGGCTGGGCTTTGGCCACGAGGCGCTGCGCAAGCTGAACCCGCGGCTGATCTATGCCTCGATCACCGGCTTCGGGCAGGAAGGTCCGTTTCGCGACTACGGCGCCTACGATCACATCGCGCAGGCCATGTCGGGGCTGTCCATGCTCAATGCCACCGCCGATGGCCCCAAGATGATCGGCCTGCCGATCATCGACGGCTTCTCGGGTCACATCGCAGTCATCGCCGTGCTCGCGGCACTCCAGAAGCGCCATCTCACCGGCGAGGGCGATTACATCGACGTCGCCATGGTCGACACGGCGCTGAAGATCATGAACACGCAGGTCGCGACCTACGCCTACACGGGCGAGCTGCCGCCCTCATTGAACAACCGGGGCTTTCGCCTGGTGGCGACGTCGGCGTTCTACCAGACGAAGGACGGCTGGGTGGCACTGGGCGCCAACAACCAGGAGCAGTTCAGCAGGTTCCTCGATGTGGTCGGCCACCCGGAGATGCTCGCCGACCCGCGCTTCGCGAACCACAATGCGCGCGTGGAGAACTACCAGGTGCTGAAGGAGTGGCTCACCGAATTGCTGCTCACGCTTTCGGCCGCCGAGCTGGAACAGAAGCTCAATGCCGTGGGCGTGCCGTGTGTCCGCATCCGCAACATCGCGGAGATCCTGGCTGAGCCGCACCTGCAACAGCGCGGGCTCCTGCACGAGACCGAGCTGCCCGGCGCGGATCGCCCGCTGCACACAGTGGGGGCAGCGTTCCGGATGGAAAGCGATCCGCTCAAGCCCGGGCCGCCGCCGACCGTCGGGCAGCACACCGACGAAGTGCTCACCGAACTGGGCTACAGCGCGGATGAGATCGCAGCGATGAAGGCCGATGGCGCGTTCTGAACCTGGCAGGCACGCCGCATGACGCCGACATCAGCCGCGCCGGCCGCGCTCACCGGCATCCGCATCATCGACTTCTCGCGCTTTCTGCCGGCGGCGTACTGTTCGTGGATCTGCGGCGACATGGGCGCGGACGTGGTGCGCATCGAGCATCCGCGCGAACTGGCCAAGGAGGCGGCGGTATTCAATACATCGGGCGAGACACCGGAACAAGCGCATCTGCGCCGCGCCCGCGGCACGCAGACGCGCAACAAGCGCAGCGTGCTGCTCAACCCCGGCAATGCCCTCGCGCGGGAAGCCATCCACGAACTCATCCGCGGCGCGGACATCCTGATCGAGGACTACCGCCCCGGCGTGCTGGCGAAGATGGGCTATGCGTACGAGGACATGGCCCGGCTCAATCCGCGGCTGATCTATGTGTCGGTGTCGTTCGCCGGCCAGACCGGACCCCTGAGCAATCGCGCGGGGCACGACCCGCTGGCGCTGTCGCTGTCGGGTGCGTTGTCGCGGTTGCACGGCACGCCTACACCATCCATGCCCGGCCTGCAGGTGGCCGACACGCTGGCTGGAGCACACGCGACCATCGCGACGCTCGTCGCGCTGCAGGCGCGTCATCTCACCGGCAAGGGCCAGCATGTGGATGTGGCGATGTCCGATGCCTGCCTGCCGCTGATGATGCTCACGCTGGCGCGCGCACCCGGTGGCGACGCCGGGAATCTCGCGCCACCGGACGGCTCCTGGCACCCGAAAGGCGGCGTGTGGCGCTGCGCCGATGGCCAGTACCTGTGCACCACCGACATGGAAAGCGCCTACTGGCGGCGCTTCTGCGAAGTCATCGGGCGACCGGAGTTCATCAGCAAGCAACACGCGAAAGCCGAGTGGCCGGCGATGGAACGGGAGCTGCGTGAAATCTTCCTGACGAAGACGCGCGAGGAATGGACCGCACTGTTCAGCGCCGCCGACACGCAGGCCATGCCGGTGTATTCACTGGCCGAGGCACTGGCTCATCCACACAATCGTGCACGCGGCATGGCGGTGGAAATGCAGCTGGGCGACACGACCATCACCCAGATCGGCACGCCGTTTCACCTGAGCGAAACATCGGCCCGCGCACCGCAAGTCGCGCCGCGCGCGGGGCAGCACACTGAAGCCGTTCTGGCCGAGATCGGCTGGCAGGATCGCATCGAGGAACTCAAGGCCGCTGGCGCATTCGACGGCTGACGGAAGGGGAATCGCATGAAGCAACTCGCGACAGGAATCGCAATGACGTTGACCTGCCTGTGCGCCGGTGGCGCCGCGCCGGAGATGTGGGTCACTCCACCAGCCGACGCGATGCGAGTCGAAGTCGCGCCGCCGCTCGACCGGACCGGAAATTTCATCGTCTCGCCGCGCACCACCTGGGCCGATGTGCCGCCATACGCAACCCGCGAGGGCGTGCCGCATGGCAGGGTGATCCAGTTCGAAGTGCCATCGACCGCGTCCGACATGTATCCCGGCGTCGCCGGCCCCTACACCCGAAACGTGTGGGTGTACGTGCCGGCCGGATATGTGGAAGGCACCGTGCTACCACTGATGGTGGACCATGACGGCCGCGCCGACGCCGTGATCCAGACCACGCTGATCGCGGTGATGGACAACCTGATTGCCGAGAAGCGGCTGCCGATGATGGCGGGCCTGTTCATCGCCAATGGCGGTGACGGCCGGCCCAGCGAGCGCTCGCTGGAATACGACACAGTCTCGGGCAGGTACGGCGACTACATCGAGCAGGTCATCGTGCCGCTGGCCGAGAAGATGGCGAACGTGAAGTTCACGCGCGATGGCAATTCGCGCGGCGTGATCGGCCAGAGCTCCGGCTCGGCGGCTGCGCTTGCGATGGCCTGGTTCCACAACGACCTGTACACGCGCGTGATCTCCTACTCCGGCACCTTCGTCAATGTGCAGAACAACGAGCAGTACCCGCGCGGCGCGTGGGCATACCACGAGCACATCATCGGCGAAGCCCCGAAGAAGAACCTGCGCATCTGGATGCACGTGAGCGATCGCGACAACAGCTTCAATCTTCCCGAGGAGCGCTACCGGAACTGGCCGCTGGCCAACAACCGCATGGCCGAGGTGTTGAAGGCGAAGGGATACGAATACCAGTACCTGTGGTCCACCGACTCCGGCCACGTCGAGCGTGGCGTGGAACGCCAGACGCTGGAGGAAGCGATGGAGTGGGTCTGGAAGACCTGGCAGCCGATGCAGGAATAGCCCTGCCCGTTCAGGGCAGGGCGGCGGAAGTCCAGATCCACGACGCCCCTGCTCAGGAGTGGGTGCTACCCTGTGGCCAGCACGATGGAGGGACTGCCATGCATCGAATGCTGATGCTCGTGGGCGCGCTGGCGCTGGTGGCCTGCGGCACGCAGCGGGGTGCGGAAACCGCGCCAGCGCTTGCGAAGTCGATGTCCGGCAGCCGGCCGAACATCATCCTGATCGTCGCGGACGACATGGGATTCTCGGATCTCGGCAGCTACGGCGAGACCATCATCCAGACGCCCAACCTGGACAAGCTCGCGGCCGGCGGCATGCGCTTCACCGAGTTCTACAACGCGGCGCGCTGTGTGCCGACGCGCGCCAGCCTCCTGACGGGCCTGTATCCGCACCAGGCGGGCATCGGGCACATGGTCGGTCGCGACGCGCGCGGCCTGTACAGCGGCGTGTTCTCGCGCGATGCCATCACGCTGGCTGAAGGTCTGGGCACGGCCGGCTACGACACCTACATGGCGGGCAAGTGGCACGTCACACCGTGGCGCCCCGGCTCCGACGACATGGCGCGCAACGGCCCCACCGGCCGCGGCTTCGAACACTTCTACGGCATCATCACGTCGGTGCGCAGCTACTACAACCCGCCATCGCTGATGGAGGATGGCCGCGAGCTGCCGGCAACCACGGGCGACTACTACCTCACCGATGCCATCACGGACCATGCCACGGGTTACATCGCACAGCAGGGGAAGGACAAGCCGTATTTCCTGTACGTCGCCTACACCGCGCCGCATTTTCCGATGCACGCGCGCGAGGCGGACATCGCGCGCTATCGCGGGAACTTTGCGGCAGGCTGGGACGTGCTCGGCAAGCAGCGCTACCAGCGCCTGGTCGAACTCGGGCTGATCGATCCATCGTGGCCGTTGCCGAAACGCGATGATCAGCAGATCGCGTGGGAAGACGTGAAACCGCAGTACCGTGCATGGTTCGCCGAGCGCATGGCCGTCTACGCGGCGATGATCGAGCAGCTGGACCGCGGCGTCGGCAGGATCGTGGACGCCGTCCGAGCCCGCGGCGAACTCGACAACACGGTGATCCTGTTCCTGTCGGACAACGGTGGCTGTGCCGAGGAGATCTCGATCGGCGAGGCGCTGGGCGGTGGCGTACCGAGTACCACCCGTGACGGCCGGCGGGTACGGATGGGCAATGATCCAGCCGTGATGCCCGGGCCCGAAGATACCTACGAGTCGGTGGGGCTGGAATGGGCGGCTTATTCGAACACGCCTTTCCGGCGCTTCAAGAGCTTCGTGCATGAAGGCGGCATCGCCACGCCGCTGATCGCCTCATGGCCCGGGCATATCGGCAAGGGCATCGTGCGCGAACCCGGGCACATCATCGACATCATGCCCACGCTGCTGGAGCTGGCGGGCACAGCGTATCCGCAGCAATTCAACGGGCACCAGATCCAGCCCATGGAAGGGCGCAGCCTGCTGACGCTTCTGCAGGGCGGAACACGGCCGCCGGCCGTGTATGTCTGGGAGCACGAAGGCAACCGCGCCATTCGCCAGGGCGATTACAAACTGGTGAACCGGTTCGGTTCGGACTGGGAGCTGTTCGACATGCGCGTGGATCGCCTGGAGGCGAACAACCTCGCCGCCCGCATGCCGGAGAAGGTGAAGGAGATGTCGGCGCTTTACGATCGCGAGGCCGCGCGCATCGGCATCAGGCCCTGGGTGGGCGCGCAGACGGAGATCGGCTGGCCGGACGATCCGGTGAGGTGGTCGCGCTAGGAAGCGACACGCTGCCGTGATCGCGACCGGCCGCTTCAAGATGCTTGTGCGTGGCAGACTGGATCGCTGCGGCGGTGCCGGCGCGGATGACGGCCACCACAAAACCGGATATAACGGCGCATCCACCAGACATAGGACTTTTCAGTCCTCAGACTGTAGTGGCGAAGCCGAAGGCGATCACGCACGACGGTAAACAGGGAAAGTTGTGGAGAGGGCTCCATGTCGTATATCTCCGCGTCGCATATTCCGCCGGAAGGTGCATATGCAATATCGACCGACTTGTCGCATATCGCGACCCACGACGATATCTATCAGGGACTTGCCCCGCACGCGAGCAGGATATATGGCGTGTTTGACGCAATTGTCACTTCATATACGACAAATCTAATTAATAGTTATGCGCCTCTGAACCGCTGTGCCTGAAGCCTCAAAGAGCGTAAAGATCGCCT
>CAYWDZ010000080.1:0-12578 GCA_964456255.1 uncultured Steroidobacteraceae bacterium
CCGGCGTACACGGCTTTGCAGGCCGCTGCATGACCACTCTGCCACCTAGCCGCGAGGGGCGTGGATTCTGTCCTACCGGGGCGGTACTGGCAACTCCCGCCACAGCGCTGCATCACCTGGAATCGCGCAGCAGGCTGACGATCTGGGGCAGTGCACGCGCAGTGGCAATGTCGGCGGCCGAAGCCTGTTCCCGGTTGCGCAGCCGCTTGCTTGCTCCCGCGCGCAGCAGCATGGCGGCCGTGTCAGCCGACCCCGTGCGAATGGCCACCATCAGGGCCGTGTCGCCGTAGGCATCCTGCGCATCCTTGTCCACGCCGGCCGCCAGCAACTGCCCAACGATCTCGGCATGGCCGCCGCCCGCGGCCAGCAACAGTGGTGTAGCCCCATGCTGGTCGCGCGTATCCGTCGCCACATGCGCGCCGAGCAGGAACTTCACTGCCGCCCCCTGCCCCGCCTCGGCCGCGGCGGCCAGCGGGGTCAGGCCATCGCGATCAGCCTTTTCCAAGGCGGTGCTGCGTTCGGCCAGCAACGCCAGCGCGGGCAACTGCCCGGCCTGCGCCGCGTACCAGATGGCGGTACGGCCGCGGGCATCTGCCAGATTGGCGTTGGCTCCGGCATCGAGCAGCGCGCGCGTGAGTGCCGGCTCGGGCAGCACCGCGGCATACATCAGTGCGCTGCGCGCCGCCTCGTCCGCAACATCCGGCCTGGCCTGTCCAACCAGCAGCGCCTGGACCGACTCGAATCGCGCGGACCTCACCGCAGCAAGCAACGCCGGGCCTGCATCGGCGCCGGCCCCATGCGCCAGCAACAGCCGAATGATTGCAGCGTCTCCGGCTCTTGCGGCCAGTGACAACGCGGTTTCGCCCTGGCGATCGGCACGCCTGCTGTCGGCACCGGCATTGAGCAGCGCTTCGACTGCCCGCGCGGCACGGGCCCGGACCGCGACCTGCAGCACCGGCGTGCCATCGGGCAACGCGGCATTGGCATTTGCACCGCGTGCCAGCAATGCCGTAAGCAGCGTGGTATCGGATCGGGTCGCGGCAACGGCCACGTCCGGCCACCCGGCGTAGCCGTCCCTGGACGACGCCCTGCGCACCGATGTGGGCGCGGTAGTGACCATGGCCGTGTGGCTCAGAGCGGTGGCTCCCGCAGCAGCCAGCCTTGCCGCGATGACTGCGGACTCGCCCTTCTCCCCTGCCATCTGGGCGAAGTCCAGCGCGGACCAGTCCTGGGCATTGCGTGGCTTCACGCTCGCGCCAGCAGCAAGCAGCTTCTCCACTGCAGCCAGACTGCCGCTGCCCGCCGCGTACATCAGCGCCGTGTTGCCGGTCTTGTCGGCCGCATCCAGTCCCACGCCCTTCTGGGTGAGCAACGCATCGACGGTGGGCGCACTGCCCGCGCCTGCGGCCAGCATCAACGCGGTGACACCGGCACGATCCGCGATGTCTGCATGGGCCCCACGCTCCAGCAACTGCCTGACCGCAGCTGGGTCACCGGCGCCTGCGGCCCGCGCCAGTGCATCGCGGCCAAATTCATCACGCGAACCCAACACGGACCCTGAAGCCAGCGACGCCAGCGTCTTCAGGTCGCCGGTTGCGGCTGCACGCCACAGGGCGTCGACCCTGGCCTGTTCATCAGGCAGGTCGACTGCAGGACGGAATTCGAACGGCAGTCCGCCGCGCGCTGCCGCATCTTCGGCGGCTGGCAATCCAAGACGCCGCGCCTCGTCGAACCATTTCTGTGCTCCCGGATCCGGCGGATCGCCGGTGGCCAGCAAGGTCGCAAGACTCCACGCAGCGCGTGCGTGCTGCTGGGTTGCCGACTGCTCCAGCAAGCGCCTGGCTTCATCGACGTCCGGCTCGCCGGCCAACCCGGCGAGCAGGATCGAAGCCAGCAGAAACTGGGCCTCGGCATCGCCACCGCGGGCCAGCGGCAGCAGCGCGTCGCGTGCACGGGTGAAGTCCTTCACCCGGATGGCAGCCTTGGCCGGTTCCAGCAGGTTGGTTGCGGGCTGGGCCGCGCTGGCGCCGCCACTTGCGAGCAGTGCGCATGCCAGCCACAGCGCCGGGAAACTAGGCCGCGCCATACTTCGTCTCCACCTGGATGCCTACGCGACGCAGGAAATCATTCGGCAATACACCACCCGCGTTCACGATCACGGCATCGTTGGGCAGCTGGAGCACCTTGCCGTTGCATTCCACAGCGACCGAGTCCGGGGCAATCGCGCGCACATGCGAATTCAGCAACGTGCGCAGGACGCCGCTGCGTTCGGCGGCGGCCACCCGCTCGCGATTGCGTGGCTTGGCGCGATCAAACGCAGCGCCGCGATAGGAAAGCACCACCTCGCCACCACGGGCCTCGGCTATTTCCGCCGCCGCCTCCAGAGCGCTGTCACCGCCACCAACCACCAGCACACGCTGGCCCGCGTACTGCTCCGGATCAATCAGGCGATACACCACCTTGGGCAGCTCCTCTCCGGGTACACCGAGCTTGCGCGGCGTACCGCGGCGGCCGATGGCCAGCAGCACACTGCGCGCACGGTATTGGCCCTTGGTCGTGCGCACCGTGAATTCATCGCCATCGTGGTCAATCTGTTCCACCCTCTCGTGGTAGTTGATCTTCACACCGGTCTTGCGCTCGGCGTCGCGCCAGAACTCCAGCAGGTCTTCCTTGCTGGTCTGCCGCATGTTGAGGCTGCCCACCAGCGGGATCTGTGCGGGTGAAGTCATCACCAGCTTGGCGCGTGGATACTGGAATACACAGCCACCGAGTGATTCCTGCTCCAGCGTGACGAAACGCATCTTGCGGGACATGGCCGTGAGCGATGCGGAGAAGCCGGCCGGCCCGGCACCGACGATCAGCAGATCGAGCACCTCGCCGCGTGCCTTGCCGCGCTCCGACTGGATCGCTTCGACCGCCTGGCGCCCCTGCTCCAGTGCATTGCGGATCAGACCCATGCCGCCAAGCTCGCCGGCGATGAATATGCCGGGCACGCTGGTTTCAAACTTCGCGCTCAGCACGGGAATATCCACGCCACGCTTCTCGCTGCCGAATACCAGCGTGATCGCCTCCACCGGACAAGCCGTCTTGCAGGCACCGTGACCGATGCAGTCGGTGGGGCTCACCAGTTGCGCGCGTCCGTCGATGAGGCCAAGCACCTGATGCTCTGGTTGTTCAGGGCAGGCCTTGATGCACGAACCGCAGCCGATGCAACGCGCAGGATCAATCACCGGATGCAGTGACACCGGCTCCAGCAGCCCAGCCGCGCTGGCTTCTGCGCGGGCTTCAGTGCTGATCCTTATCAAGCGTGAGCGGCGGCGCCCGAACAGCGCCACGATCAGCACCACCGGCAGCCCATAGACGGCAAGAGCAAGAGCATCCATTGGCGCAAATTTACGCGCGTTCCTCTGATGACGAAATGACCCGACGCGCAAGTCCGTGGGTGTGCTTCGCAATCCAACGAGAACTGTTCTCAAGACCACCCTGCATCTGTCGGTCGACCGCGACATTCGCGCCGACGGACTGGGAAAAGTGAGACTTGGTTCCGTCATGCAGTAATAGGCGTCACTCCCTGAAAGACGCCCTCAAGGGCAACATGTGTCAAACCCCGAACGGTCTCAATCTACGGAACCGGTGAACGAAGATGTCTAGTGTGTTCTGGTTCGCCGCCGGAGCCGTCGCCGGCGCCGCGGTCGCGCTGCTTGTTCCGCTTGTCTGGCGGCAGGCCAGTGCGGACCGCCGCGGATCGCTGTTGCGCTATGGGCTGCCCGTTGCAGGCGCGGCGCTGTTCATCGTGTGCTTCATCGCGTTCTCGCGCCTGTGGGGCACCGCTGCGCCGTCTGCACCAGCGACATCCAGCGCCGACATGCAGGCCTCCCATGCCGGAGCCATCGAAGACTATGCCCGCAAGGTCGCGCAGGACCCAAGCGACGCCGCATCGTGGCTGGCCCTGGCGAACCTGTATCGCCAGCAAAGACAATTCGGCCCGGCACGCGATGCCTTCGTCAGGCTCGTTGCGCTCGATGCGATGACCGCCGACTCCTGGGCGGACTACGCCGACGTGCAGGCATCCGTATCCGGATCATTGGCCGGTGAAGCCGAGACCTTCATGGACCGGGCCCTGGCGCTTGATCCGGAGCACTCCAAGGCGCTGTGGCTCAAAGCCAGCCTCGCACATGAACAGGGCAAGGAAGATCAGGCACTGGTGCTGTGGAAGCGGCTGCTGGCGGTACTGCCACCGGATTCCTCCGACGCTCGTCTGGTAGAGAACAACATCGCCGAGGCCGAGCATCTTGCTGGCCTGCCCGCGATCAGCAGCGCTCCCGCCCCTGCCAGCAAGGCAGTCCTTGCCGGCACCGTCAATCTGGACCCGCGCTTCGCTGCACGGGTGAAGCCCGGCATGCCGGTCTTCATCTTCGCCAGGGCCGTTGATGCGCCTGGTCCGCCGGTGGCGGTGATGCGCACGGTCACTGGCGCCTGGCCGCTGCGCTTCGTGCTGGACGACAGCATGGCCATGATGCCCGAGCGCAAGCTGTCCGGCTTCGAGACGGTGATCGTCGAAGCGCGCATCTCAGCCAGCGGAGATGCCACCGCGCAGAAGGGTGATCTGTATGCCGCCAGCGCGCCACTGCATCCGCGCGACGGCAAGCCGCTGTCACTGACCATTGCGCAGGAAAAGAACTGACTCATGGCCGCCGCGGCTCCATTTGCAACCCGGGACACTGCGCCCACCGGCGAGACGCGCCGCCGCTGGATCACTCCGGCGCGAGTGTTCTTCGTGGTGGTGGTCGGCCTGATCTACGTGGGCTGGCGCGTACCCACCGAGCTGTACATCACGCCGCAATCCGGCCTGGGCTACGCGCTGGGCATTACCGGCGGAAGCATGATGGTGCTGCTGCTGCTGTATTCGGCACGCAAGCGCTTCCGGTGGCTGCGCTGGCTCGGCTCCGTCACCCGCTGGTTCGAGGTACACATGGTGCTGGGCGTGCTCGGCCCGCTGTGCATCCTGTACCACTCGAATTTCAGCCTCGGCGCAACCAACAGCAACGTGGCCTTCTGGAGCATGCTGACCGTCGCGGGCAGCGGCCTCGTCGGGCGCTACCTGTATGCGCACATTCACTACGGACTGTATGGTCGCCAGAAATCCCTGGCTGAATTGAAGGACAGTGCCGCGCGCCTGCACAGCATTGGCCAGGGCATTCCGATGCTGCCGGACCTGATGACCCGACTCGACGCGGCCGAGCAGCGCATCCTGAACAGCGGCCCGCGCCTGCCCATCATCGAGTTGCTCAAGCCCTTCGCACTGTCCGCTCGCGTGCTCGCCGCCCGCTGGCAACTTCGTAGTTACGTGCGCCAAACCCTGCGCAGGGCCGCGAAGAGCTCCCCGCTGCTGGCCCGCGAGCGCCGGCGCCTGCAGCGGATGGCGCGCGGCTTCGTCACCACGCGCCTGCGCGCCGCGCGCAGTGTGGCCGAGTTCGAGGTGTACCAGCGTCTGTTCGGGCTGTGGCATGTGCTGCACCTGCCACTGATCTTCATGCTCTTCATCGCCGGCATCGTGCACGTGATCGCGGTGCACACGTATTGATGCGTGAACGAGGCCTCCCAAATGCTCGCACCGGAATCACCATGGCGGCGCTCGTGATGCTGTCCATGCTGTCCATGCAACGCGCCTATGCCCTCAACCCCGAGACGTTGTTGATGCCGGGAAAGGTCAGCAGCGCGCACGCCAAGTACGAGGAAGACTGCTCGCAGTGTCACATCCGCTCCGATCGCAGCAAGCAGCGTGCGCGCTGCCTCGACTGCCACAAGCCGATAGCCCAGGACATCTCCCAGAAGCGCGGCTTTCACGGCCGCGCGCCCGGCATGGGTGCAGCCGAGTGTTCGTCCTGCCACTCGGAACACCTCGGGCGGGATGCGGACATCGTGCGCTTCAGCCGCGCAACGTTTGACCACGCACTCACCGACTTTCACCTGGAAGGCGCGCACAGCAGTCTGGCCTGCGTGGGCTGCCACCAGGCGGGCAAGCCGCTGCGCTCCGCCCCGACCGATTGCAAGGCGTGTCACGCGAAGGTTGAACCGCATGACGGCAAGCTGGGCCACGATTGCGCCAAATGCCACAACGTGAACACCTGGCAGCAGGCGAAGTTCGATCACAAGCAGACCGCATTCGCCCTGAATGGCAGGCACGCGGAGCTCCCGTGTGCGCAGTGCCACCTGGGCAACCGCTTCAAGGGAACACCGAAGCAATGCGCCTCCTGCCACGCACCCGACGACGTGCATCGCGGCGAGCGCGGCGAGCGCTGCGCCGAATGTCATAGTGAGTCGACCTGGAAATCAGCCACCTTCGACCACGCCAAGCAGACCGGCTTCGCGCTGCTGGGCGCGCATGCCCCACTGGCCTGCGCGGCCTGTCATCGCACCGGCCAGCTCAAGGATCCGGTCCCGAAGGATTGCCGTGGCTGCCACCTGGGGCAGGATGCGCACGCGGGTCGCTTCGGCAATGACTGCGCCACCTGCCACGCCAACACCGCCTGGAAGCCCGCGTTGTTCGACCATGAGCGCGACGGACACTGGCCTCTTGCTGGCCGCCACGCACAGGTACAGTGCCATGCCTGCCACACGGGCAACATCGCCACCCAGAAACTGAAACAGGACTGCGCCGGCTGCCATCGCGGCAACGACGTGCATGCCGGCGCACTGGGCAAGGACTGTGCGCAATGCCACTCGCCCGCCGGCTGGCGCACCGATGTGCGCTTCGACCACGACTTCACGGACTTTCCGCTGCTCGGCCTGCATGTGACCGTTCCCTGTGAACAGTGCCATGTCACACGTACCTACAAGGGCGAGCCGCATGACTGCTACGCCTGCCACGCGGCCGTGGATGCGCACCAGGGCAGCCTGGGCCGGGAGTGCGGCCAGTGCCATTCCACCAATGGCTGGAACATCTGGGAGTTCGACCACGGGAAGCAGAGCGGCTTTGCCCTGACCGGCGCACACCGCACGCTGACCTGTGCGCAGTGCCACCGCCAGCCGGCCGGCGAGGTGAAGCTCGGCACGGCCTGCGTGGCGTGTCACCGCCAGGACGACATCCACCTCGGACAGTTCGGCAACCAGTGCGAGCGCTGCCACTCCACCGCCACTTTCAAGGGCGCCAGCCGGCGCTAGCGATCCATGCGAACTCCAGCCATCACGCGATTCATCCTGGGCCTGCTGGCACTGGTCGCGCTGCAGGCAACGGTCGCCGCGGAAACGCCCTTCGATCACCTGACCACCGGATACGAGCTGACCGGAGCGCATCGCGACGTGCCATGCGAGTCCTGCCATGTGCGCGGCGTATTCGAGGGCACTCCACGCACCTGCGAGGCCTGCCACAGCACCGGCACATCGGTGGCCGGAACACCAAAGCCCGCGACCCACATTCCCAGCAGTGATCGCTGCGAGTCCTGCCACACCACCACGGCGTACGTGCCGGCCAGCCGCTTCGATCATGCCGAGGTCCTGGGCAGTTGCGCCTCGTGCCACAACAATTCCAGCGCCACCGGCAAGCCCGATGGCCACATCTCCACCAGCCAGGACTGCGGCTTCTGCCACAGCGCCTCTGCGTGGCTGCCCGCAAAGTTTGACCACAGCGGCATCACCGGCAATTGCGTCAGCTGCCATGACGGCAGCAACGCCACCGGCAAGAGCGCATCGCACATGCCCACGACGACGCGCTGCGAGTCCTGCCACACGACCGATGGCTGGGCACCGGTGGCGACGGTCGATCACACCCAGGTCACCACCAACTGCGCGGCCTGCCATGACGGGTCGATCGCAACCGGCAAGGGCCAGAACCACATCACCACCGCGGCGGAGTGCAGCAACTGCCACACCACGCTGGCCTGGCGCCCTGCCACCTTCGACCACACCGGCATCACCAGCGGCTGCTTCGGCTGCCACAACAACGTGCAGGCCAGCGGCAAGAGCGGCTCCCACATGCAGACCACGAACACCTGTGAGTCGTGTCATGCCGTCGGTGGCTGGAAACCCGCGAGGACTGTCGACCATACCCAGGTGCTCGGCGCTTGCGCGTCCTGCCACAACGGCGGGATGGCCAGCGGCAAGCCCTCGCCGCACATACCGACAACGCGCGACTGCGGTGACTGCCATGTGACCGCGGGCTGGAACCCGGGCACCTTCGATCACGCCGGAGTCGTGAGCAACTGCGCCAGCTGCCACGACGGCGTCCTGGCCAGCAAGAAGCCCGATACCCACATGCCCACAACCAGCAACTGCGCCTCGTGCCATGTGGTTGCCGGCTGGAAGCCTGCATCACGGGTGGATCACAACGAGGTTACCGGGAGCTGCTCGGGTTGCCACGACGATGGCTTCGCCGCCGGCAAGCCCCAGGGCCACATCACCACCAGCTCCGACTGCGCCAATTGCCATTCCACGCTGCTCTGGAAGCCTGCACACTTCGATCACACCGGCATCACCGGCAACTGCGCCAGCTGCCACAACGGCATGGATGCACCCGGCAAGCCGCAGGGCCACGTCCAGACCTCCGCCGATTGCGCCCAGTGCCACAGCACCTCGGCATGGAAGCCGGCGCAGGGCTTTGATCACGCCGGTGTCACGGGCAATTGCGTGAGCTGCCACAACGGCACTACCGCGACCGGCAAGAACGACACCCACATGCCCACCAGCACCATGTGCGAGAGCTGTCACATCACCACCGTGTGGAAGCCGGCCTCGAAGGTCGACCATACGCAGGTCGTGGGCACCTGCCAGAGCTGCCACAACGACATCATTGCGGCCGGCAAGAACAGTGGCCACATCGCCAGCGACAACAGCTGCGACAGCTGCCACGTGGCCACCGCATGGAAGCCCGTGATCCGCGTGGATCACGCCCATGTACAGGGAACCTGCAGCTCCTGCCACGATGGCCTGAAGGCCAGCGGCAAACCGATGTCGCATGTCGCGACGACCCAGGAGTGCAGCAACTGCCATTCCACGCTGGCCTGGAAGCCGGCCGCATTCAGTCACGACGGCATCACCGGCAACTGCGCTTCCTGCCACAACGGCACCACGGCCAGCGGCCCGTCCAGCGGGCACATGACCTTCCCGGTGAACAATTTCGACTGCAGCCATTGCCACAGCATTGCCGGGTGGTCGCCCAACAGCTTCAAGCACATCACGGGCGGCGGCTATCCGGGCGATCACCGTGTGGCCCTCACCTGTCGCAGCTGCCACACCACCAACACCGATTCGGCTACCTGGCGCTCGCCTGCCTACAAGCCGGACTGCGCCGGCTGCCATTCGAACCGCTACAAGTCCGATCCACATACCAAGTACGGCAATGTGAAGTACACGGTAAGCGAGCTGCGCAATTGCGCTGGCGCCTGCCACGTCTATACCGATTCCACGCTCACCACCATCAGCAAGCGCCGCGCCGGGCCACAGCACCGGATCACATCCAGCGGCTTCGATTGATGAAGCGTCTCGGCAGGCAGTTCTGGATTTGTGCTTTGGCCGTGCTGGCCGTCGCTGCCCACGCGCAGGTGGCGGGCCGGCTCATCGACGGTGTCGGCGTCAGCGAACGCCCCGACCATGTCGACCTGAATCTGCAGTTCACCTGCAGCCTGCAATACCGCGGCGCCACAGGCGATGCGCCCACCGACGTGATCCGCATCCGCCTGATGCCCAACCCGGATTGCGGGGACGCGGGCGGTGCGCTGGCTCCCGCCGGACTGCTGGCTGATGCCCGCAAGTACCTGCGCACACTGGACTGGGATCGCCTGGTGGGCAGCGAGCTGACACTCACGGTGCGGTTCACCGAGAAGCAGAACTATGTATTGATTCCGACTTCGGACAGCCGCGGCCTGAGGCTGCGACTGCTGCGCCCACAGACGGGGCGCGCGAAGGTTGATGTCGGCGACATCGAGCCCTCGGTCGCGACCTTTGCGGTGAATCTGGATTCCTCGCTGGAACCCTTCGACGATGCAGCGATTGCCGCAGCCTCCAGCGCGCTGGGCAACATCCCTGTCTACGTCTCGACGTACCAGCTGCCCACGCAGACCGAGGATCAGACCTGGTACCGGCTGCGTGCCGGCCCGTTCACGTTGCGCGCCGATGCCGAGGAGCTGCTGCACACGGCACGCGCCCACTATCCCAAGGCGTGGCTTGCCATTGGCGATGAAGTGCAGCTGGACAACGGCCAGGCAGTGGACAGCGCACTGCATGTCGGGCCGACCCTGCCCGGCAAGACGGCAACGCTGTCACCCACCGAGGCGACTGCCCTGTTCGAGCAGGCGCGCAGGAGCTTCGCGCGCAAGCGTTATGAAGAGACCATTCCGCTGCTGACGCGTCTGCTGGAACAACCCGAGTTTCCCGAACGCGCCGCGGCTCAGGAAATGATGGGCCTGGCGCGCGAGCGCAATCGGCAGCTGGCGCATGCCAAGGCTGAATACGAGGAATACCTGCGGCGCTATCCCACTGGCCCGGCCGTGAAGCGCGTGCGGGAGCGACTGCGGGCGCTGGCGCTGGCCACGCGCGCGCCCGGGGTCAGCACCAGTGCCTTCGGCGACGCCCAGGAAACGTGGAAGGTCTACGGCGGCCTTTCGCAGCACTATCGACGCGACGCCAGCCAGCTGAAGAGTCCCAGCATCAGCACCGATGTGGTCAGCCAGAACGCCCTGCTGACCGATTTCGACACCGTGGTGCGGCGACGCGGTGACCGGCTGGATTTCACGTCGCGCGTCAGCGCCAATTACATCCGCGACCTGCTGCCTGATGGCCCGGGCAATCGGCTGCGGGTCAGCTCGATGTTTGCCGATCTCGCCGATCGCGAGCACGACTGGAGCGCCCGCCTCGGGCGCCAGACCCAGAACACCGGCGGGCTGTTCGGCACCTTCGATGGCGCCTCGGGCGGCTGGCAGCTGCGTCCGAATCTGCGGCTGAAGGCGGCGGTCGGCTATCCGGTGGAACTGGCCAGCGAGGCGCCCGCCACGAATCGCCGGTTTGTGGCGCTGGCCACCGACTTCGGTCCGTTTGCAAAGGGATGGGAAACATCGCTGTATGCGATCGTCCAGCAGTACGGTAGCTTCACGGACCGGCAGGTGCTGGGCGCCGAACTCAAGTACTTCCGACCCGAACGCACCCTGGTTGCACTGGCCGACTACGACCTGCATTTCGGCACGCTGAACAACGCGTTCTTCCTGGGCTCGGTGACGCTGCCCGGCCGCTGGACCATCAGCGCGAATGCCGATCGGCGCAAGAGCCCCGTACTCAGCATGCGCAACGCGCTCATCGGCCAGTCGACTGGCTCGTTTGATGCGCTGTCGGCGCTCTACACCACCGCCGAACTTGAACGCCTCGCGCTGGACCGGACGGCTGCTTCCTCCATGTACGACATCGTCGTCTCACGCCCCTTTGGCGAGCGCTGGCAGTGGAGCCTCGACTATTCCCTGTTCTCGCTCGGAGCCACTCCTGCATCCGGCGGCGTCGAGGCAACTCCCGCCACGGGCACCGACACCGCCATTACCCTGCAGGGCATGGCCTTTGCGCTGTTTGGCGGCGGTGATGTGAGCACCATCGCCCTGCGCCACCAGAACGGCGCGAGCCAGGACGTTGAAACCGTCGGCGTGACCACCCGCTTCCCGTTGTGGAATGCACTGCGGCTGGGCCCAAGCCTGCGGGTGGATCGACGCCTGCTGCATGCCGACGGCTCGCAGCAATGGCTGCTGGTTCCGGGACTGCGCCTGGACCTGCAGCGCACGCGCTTCATCCTGGATCTGGAAGCCGGAGCGGAGCTGGGCCGGCGCGACATGGGTGACGTGAACCAGACCAGCACGCGCTGGTACTTCAGCCTGGGCTACCGGATGAATTTCTGATGCGCCGTGCGCTGCTCCTGCTGGCCGTCATGGCAACAGGCCTCGCTGCCGTTGGAACACTGGATGCGGCTGGCAGGAACGCCGGCGCACGCCACTACCTGGATCGGCAGACCGGCGCCACCATCACCACCATGGATCGCCCGCTGGTCTTCGCGCGGGAACGCTCGTCGCTGGCCGTGAATGCCCGCGATTACATCAGCCTGGTGGCCATCGACGTCAATCGCGGCGGGCAGCACCAGCTCTACTGGTATGGCTACCTCTGGACCACCATCGATGATGGCGGCCAGCTGAGCGCAGAGGCGCCAACCACCGACTGGCTGCTGCTGGCGGATGCGCGTCCGATTGAACTGCGCCGGGTGAGCACGGCGCCGCGTGATCTGGGAGTGGCCGATCCACCGCTTGCGGCTCCGGTGCGCAATGCAACTCAATTGATGTTCAGCGCCGATGCCGAAGCCCTCGCCTACCTGGGCGTGGCATCCAGCCTCGCGCTGCGCTGCGCGGGCACTGACTACACGCTGTGGCGTGATGCGCGCGAGAACCTGAAAGGGTTCCTGGGCCAGCTGCCCAACTGACACGGGAGCACACCAGAGTAGTTGCGAAGAATGTCTCGCAACCGCTTGATATATCACTGAAATTTGGAGCGGGAAAGGAGGCTCGAACTCCCGACCTCAACCTTGGCAAGGTTGCGCTCTACCAACTGAGCTATTC
>CAYWDZ010000081.1:0-12562 GCA_964456255.1 uncultured Steroidobacteraceae bacterium
AGCTTGGTGACCCCGTCGACGATCTCGGCCACGTCCTTGCCGAAGCGCGTCGCGATCTCGTCCTTGGGCGTGGGCGTGTCTTCAATGACGTCGTGCAGGATGGCCGCGATAATCGTGTCGGCATCCAGGTGCAGCTCGGCCAGGATTTCGGCGGCTGCCAGCGGATGGGAAATGTAGGGTTCGCCGGAGAGGCGCTTCTGGCCCTGATGGGCTTCGGCACCGAATTCGGCGGCCTGGCGGATCCGTTCAACCTGCTCGGGAGGCAGGTACAGCTCGGCCGTGCCGAGCAGATCCGAGAGGCCGGGGGTGCGCCTCGCGCTGGTACCTGGAATCAGGCCTAGCAGCGATTGCGCAATATCCATACAGGCTGGTCTTTAATCTCCCAGGCCGAACTGCGGTGCGCGGAAGTTCTCGAGCTGGGCGTCGATGTCGTTGACCACCGGCTCTGGTTCCGGCTCCGGCTCAGCCAGCATCTCGGCCGTGATGTTGCCTTCCGCAATCTCGCGCAGCGCGATCACCGTCACCTTGTCGTTGTCGACCGGAACTGTTGGCTCGGCGCCATTGGCCAGGCGTCGTGCCCGGGCAGCGGCCAGCAACACGAGCTGGAACAGGTTTTCGACATTGGGCAGACAGTCTTCGACGGTTACTCGGGCCATGGTTCGCCTTGGGAAACAGGATTTCTAAGGGGTCGGGAAGCTTAGCAGATTGGCCCCCAGCTGCGCGATTTCCGGGCGATTTGCAGCATAAGCGGCGCCATTGCCCTGGATGATCCGGGCCAGCTGGTCCACGGCCGTGGCGAAGTCATCGTTGACCACCACATAGTCGAACTCCCGGTAGTGCGACATATCCGTGACTGCATCAGCCAGTCGTCGCGCGATGACCGCTGCACTGTCTGTATGGCGATTGGTCAGCCTTGTCCGCAATGCCTCGCACGACGGCGGCAGGATGAAGATCGAGCGGCAGTCGGGCATGGCGGCGCGGACCTGGCGGGCGCCCTGCCAGTCGATTTCCAGGATCACGTCATGGCCGGCCGCGAGCTTTTCCTCCAGCTGTGCGTGTCCCGTGCCGTACTGGTTGTCGAACACGCGGGCATGTTCGAGGAAGGCCCCGGCAGCTGCCAGCCGGTCGAATTCGGTGTTGTCGACGAAGTAGTACTCGCGCCCGTTTGCCTCGTTCGGACGCGGCGGGCGAGTGGTGTGCGAGGTCGAAACACGCAGCTCCGGCAAGCGCTCAAGCAACGCTTTCACCAGGCTGGTCTTGCCGGCACCGGACGGGGCCGAAATCACGAAAAGACGCGCGGAGGGCATGGGGCGGGCAATATACCTGCCCGCCGGCCGACCAAGCGTTGCGTAGACACAGAGCCTCGCGCAAAGTCACGCCGGCGATTGGCAGTGATGTCGCTGCCAATTAGCACAATATTGAATCAATTTGGCCTGATATCATCTTCAAGGATCATGAATATGAAACAAACAGGCCTGCCGGAGGAATCCCGATGACCGTGCCAGCTGTGAACATCCGCCTGCTGATACCCGCTTTCGTCGTGGTGCTGACTCTCGCTGGCTGCCAGAAGGCAGCGCAGGAGAAGAGTGCGGCACAGCCCTACCAGCTCGACGAGAGCACGCTGATCCAGCCCATCCGCTTCAGCCCGGCGGACCTCGATCCCGCAGGTAGTGCCTGCAAGGACCTGGCCGCGTACGCCAACGACAAGTGGCTGGCCGCCAATCCCATTCCCGCGGACCAGACCCGCTGGGGTGCCTTCAATGTGCTGCGTGAGCGCTCATTGCAGGTGCAGAAGCAACTGGCAGAACAGGCCGCCGCGCGCCCGAACCAGAGCGGCATCGAGAAGATCATTGCCGACATGTGGGCCACCGGCATGGACCAGGCCAAGCGCAATGCCGATGGCATCAAGCCGCTGGAGAGCCGGTTGGCCGAGATCGATGCGCTGAAGGACGGGCCCTCGATTGCGGCCTACCTGCGCACCGTAGCCGCGCGCGGCGAGAACCCGCTGTTCGACTTCGCATCGGAAGCCGATTTCAAGGATTCGGCGATGAAGATCGCCTTTGCCACCCAGGCTGGTACCAGCCTGCCGGACAAGACCTACTACTTCGACGCCAGCAAGAAGGACATCCGCGACGCCTACGTGAAGCACATCGCGAAGGTGCTGGAACTGTCGGGTGTTCCGGCGGCCGATGCGGCGAAGCAGGCCGCGGAGGTCATGGCATTCGAGACGCGCCTGGCCAAGGTGTCGCGCTCCAGCGAGGAGCTCTCGCGTGATGTTTCGCTGTACTACAACCCGGTCACGCCCGCGGAGGCCGATGCGCTGACGCCGAACTTCCCGTGGACCGCCTTCTTCGATGCGCAGAGCGTGGCACGGCCCGCGAAGTTCTCGCTGGCGATGCCCGAGTTCCATCGCGAAGTGAACAAGATGCTCAGCGATGTGCCGGTGGCCCAGTGGCAGAGCTACCTGCGCTTTCACCTGGTGGATGGAGCTTCGCAATTCCTGAGCGACGACCTGGTCACCGAGAACTTCGACTTCTACAGCAAGACGCTTTCCGGTCAGCAGGAGATCAAGGCGCCATGGAAGCGGGTGCTGGCGCAGATCGAACGCGGCGCCGGCGAGGCCATGGGCCAGATCTACGTGCAGGTGGCCTTTCCGCCGGAATCACGTGCCCGCATGGAGGAGCTGGTCAAGAACCTGACCGCGGCCCTGAAGGAGCGCATCGATGCGCTGACCTGGATGAGCGACGAAACGCGGGCCAAGGCCATGGAGAAGTGGAGCACGTTTACGCCGAAGATCGGCTATCCCAGCAAGTGGCGCGACTGGAGCGGGCTGGCCACCTCGCGCGACAGCTACTTCGCCAACATGACGGCCGCCATGACGTTCAACTACCGCTACGATCTGGACAAGATCGGCAAGCCCACCGACAAGACCGAGTGGACGATGACTCCGCAGACGGTCAATGCCTACTACAACCCGCTGCAGAACGAAGTGGTGTTCCCCGCCGCCATCCTGCAGCCGCCGTTCTTCGATCCGAAGGCCGACGATGCGCTGAATTACGGCGCGATCGGTGCCGTGATTGGCCATGAGCTGACCCATGGTTACGACGACCAGGGCTCGCGCTTCGGGCCCACCGGCAACATGGAGCAGTGGTGGACCAAGGAGGACGCGAAGAAGTTTGCAGCGCTGACCAGCCAGCTCGTCAACCAGTACAACGGCTACAAGCTGCTGGGTGAGAAAGTGAATGGCAATCTCACCCTGGGGGAGAACATCGCCGATCTGGGTGGCCTGAACATCGCCTATGACGCGTTGCAGATCGCATCCCAGGGCAAGCCCGATCCGCGGCTGGGCAGTCTGTCGCGCGACCAGCGCTTCTTCCTTGGCTATGCCGCCGTGTGGCGCGATCAGATCAGGCCCGAAGCCCTGAAGGTGCAGCTCGCATCCGATCCGCATTCACCGGGCCGCATTCGCGCCAACGGCACGCCCACCAATGTGCCGGCCTTCGCGCAGGCCTTCAGCTGCGAGGACACCGACCCGATGGTCAATGCCGAAGACAAGCTGGTCGTGATCTGGTAACCCGCGCGGCACGGGTGCGGAACATCACTCGATGTTCTGCACCTGCTCGCGCCGCTCTGAATGTGTGGCCTGGTGATAGGTCACGCCCGTAAATTGCGCGGGCTGTCATGGACAAGGATGTCACCAGACGCACCTTTCTCGGCCATGAATGCTGCCCTTAGGAGCGCAAAGAATGCCCCGGGGCTGACTCGGCCCCTTGCTGGCCAGAGTGCTTGCGTGATGCCGGCTCAAGCCGACCGAGACCGGCTTCGTTGCAATCCGAGTACCTGCCACCCTACGAGGATGACCTCCAGCAATCCCAGAGACCCGCCGCCGCCGGAACCGCCATCTCCGCCGCCACCGGAAGCAGAGCTTACCTGTACTGTTACCGTCTGAGTCGTCGTGCCACCGCTGCCGCTGCAAGCAAGTGTGAAGCTCGTGCTGGCCTGCAGGGCACCGGTCACCTCGGCTCCGCTTGTGGTCTTGCTCCCGCTCCAACCACCACTGGCAGTGCAGCTGGAAGCGCCCGATACGTTCCAAGATAGGGTGGTGGATCCGCCAGCAGTCACCGAGTCCGGACTTGATGTGAACGTGATCATTGGCGCCGCAATCAGGCTCACGGCAACGCTCTTGCTGCTCGAGCCACCGGGGCCGGAGCATGTAAGGGTGAATACGGTCGTTGATGTAATGCTGCCGGACGAGGTGCTGCCACTGGTCATACGGCTGCCGCTCCAGCCGCCAGAGGCCGCACATTCCGTTGCGTCGGTCGAGCTCCAGGTGAGCGACACGGTGCCGCCACTGACTACTTCTGCAGGTGCGGCGATCAGACTGACGATTGGAGCTGGGCCGCTGCCTGACCTAGCCGATTCCTTCATGGCAAGAGCCAGCTTCCAGCCGGGATTTACGCCCGATCCTTCGTAGGCACCTCGATGGATTCCGGTTCGCAACGTGCCATTGAAGTCCTTGTTGTAGTCGGTCAGCGTTGCGAACGGCGCGAGAGAAATCGCGGCACCCAACAGCTGTCCTGATTTCGGATACAGGTCCAGCGCGCCGACTGCGCCGGTCGGGTCGTTTAGGTACGTTGCCGCGCCAGCGAAAGAGCCGGTGATGTTGTCCGCCTGGTTCGGCCCTGACACCGGAGTGGCAGCGAAGGACGCATTGCCGACGATGGCTTGGGTGTAACCGGACGCGGCACCACTGACCCGAATTCCACCGCCGGCAGCGACCACAGTGTTGTGGAGTACGGTGACATTCCGCGGTACATCATTCTGCGGCTGGATGTTGACGGCATCGTCGTACGAATTCACCAGAAGGTTGTCATACAAGGCAATGTTCCCTTCGCCCTGAAACAGCGCCTCGGTAGGGTTCTCGTAGAAGAAATTGCCGTAGATCTCGTAGCGATCGTTCGAGCCGGTGCCGCTCACAGGGAAGTGTCCCACCAGCAGATTTGGTCGGGCGCTGCCGCCGGTGGCGGCATTGTTCCTCTTGCTGAAGACGTTGTTGCGGATGACCGTGACATTGGCGCCTGTCGGCATTCCTAAGCCCGTTGGCCTGGCCAGCTGATGCTTGATTTGAACGTTGTATCCGATGGTGTCCAGTACAAGGTTGTTTTCAATGATCCCGGCGACAAACGGCTGCGTGCCATCGGAGTTTCCGAAATACATGCCGGTGCCTGCACCGATGATCGTGTTGTCGCGCACGATCCAGTTCCAGGCCGGCGCTTTGGTGCCGATACCAACTGCCTGCTGATCCGCGCCATAGTTGACGATTTTGAGGTGGGCAATGGTTATGTGGTGAGTCGGCCCGCTGCTATTGACGCCAAATGCATCGACGGTCCCGCTCCCGTCAAGCGTCAGGTTATGAATCTCAATGTAGCTGGCGTTACGCAGCTCAATAGTATTGCAGCAGTCGTCCGCAGTGAATCTTGCAGACTGGTCGCTAGGCCCAGCAATGATGATCGGTAGCGAAGCCGTGCCATTCATAGAAGAAATAGGCAGACCTCCGGTGTAGGTACCACTGGTCAATTGCAGAGTGTCTCCCGGGGCTAGACTCGGCAGCAGACTGAGGTAGTTGCCAGGTGAGCCGTTCAGCGTGGCGGCGCAGGCTCCCAAAGGCGCCAAGAAGGCCAGTATTGCCAGTGGAGACTGGAACCGCCAATCAGATTTGCGGGCTTTCATCTGCATATCCTGACAGCAGACTGGGGAGTATTTCAGTTGTCCGTCATCGGCGACACTAGAAGGCGGACCCGAATTACTATCCCAGAAACTATGGTTGGGAGACATGGGCCCACACTGTTTGAAAGCATGGTGGCAGCTCCAGGAGGGTCGGAATTGAACATCACTCGATGTTCTGCACCTGCTCGCGCATCTGCTCGATCAGCACCTTCATGTCCACCGCGATGCGCGTGGTGGTGAGGTCCTGCGATTTTGAGGACAGCGTGTTCGCCTCGCGATTGAACTCCTGCATCAGGAAGTCCAGGCGGCGCCCGGCGGCTTCCGGGCTGGCAACGATCTTGTGTGTCTCGGCGATGTGCCCGTCGAGCCGATCCAGTTCCTCGGCGATGTCCATGCGCTGCAGGATCAACGCAATCTCCTGTTCCAGCCGCTCCGCGTTGATGTTCGCGGCCAGTTCGGCCAGGCGTTCCGCGTAGCGGGTACGGATCGCGGCATGCACCTCGGGCAGGCGCGCGCGTACTTGCCCAACCTGGTCGGACAGCTGCTTGCAGCGCTCTTCCACCAGCGCCTTCAGCCTGGCGCCTTCACTGGCGCGCATGGACTTCAGGTCGGCAAGCGCCCGGTCGAAGAGCCTGCTGGTCGCGCCCAGCAGGACCTCCGGTTCCGCAGTGGCCTCGCGCAGCACGCCCGGAAAGCGCAACAGGTCGACGACCCCGAGCTGCAGCTGCACACCGCTCTTCGGTGCGAGGTTGGTCAGCTCCTGCAACAGGGATGACAGGCGCTCGACGTGGGCTCCGTCCAGCTCCAGCGACCGCTCGGACTGTGTGCCAACGCGATAAGTCAAAGTGCAGTCCACCTTGCCGCGCCGCAGTTCCTTCTGCAGCCGGGCGCGAAGTTCCGGCTCGAGGGCGCGCAGCTCTTCGGGCAGTCGGAGCGCCACCTCCAGATAGCGGTGATTCACGCTGCGCAGTTCGCAGGTCAGGACACCGGTCGGAAGTTGTTCTTCCGCGCGGGCAAAGCCCGTCATGCTGACAATCATCGATGGCCGCCCCAAGTGATCCCGTGCAATGCAATAATCTCGCAACAGTCTAGCCGAACGCCCCGGGGGCCGGTCTTGCAAGTCGAATTTGCCGAGCTCAGCCTCATTGGTGCGCGTGAGGAGAACCAGGATCGCATCGCCGCGGCGGTAGAGCCCAACATTGCGATGATTGCCGTCTTTGATGGCATGGGCGGCCATGCCGAAGGCGCTGCTGCCGCTGAACTGGCGCGCAAGATCCTGCTTGAGCGCTTTGCCGCGCAGTCTCATCCCCTGATGGATCCGCTGGCTTTCCTGCACCAGGCGCTGGGCGCCGCGCATGCGGCAATGGTGGCCCTGGGGCAGCGCATGCCGCTGGAACATCGCCCGCGCGCTACCGGTGCGGTCTGTCTGGTGCAGGACGGAACGGCCTGGTGGGCCCATGTCGGCGACAGCCGCATCTACCATCTGCGCTCCGGGCATGTCATCCGCCGCACCCGTGACCACAGCCATGTGGAGCTGCTGGTGCAGGAAGGGTTGATCAGCTCGCAGCAGGCTCAGAGCCATCCCATGCGCAACTACGTCGAGACCTGTCTGGGCGGTGATCCGCTGCTGCCGGAGATGCTGATCGGTCGCAGCATCCGCCTGCAGGCGGGCGATGCGCTGCTGGTCTGCAGCGACGGCTTCTGGGCCAATCTGCTGGACGAGGACATTGCGGCGTCGCTGTTTTCGGGTGCGCCACTGAAGACAGCGCTGATGGCCCTGGCCGAATTCTCGGTCAAGCGCGGCGGGCCCACGGCCGACAACTCTTCCGTGGCCGCATTGAGGTTGCAGTGAGTATGCCGCGCCACGATGGCCGGGCAGTCGATGCCATGCGTACCATTCGCTTCACCCGCTCCTTCACGCGTTATGCCGAAGGCTCGGTGCTGGTGGAATTCGGCCACACCCGCGTGCTGTGCACGGCAACGATCGAGGACGGCGTTCCCGGCTTCCTGCGCGGCACGGGGCAGGGCTGGGTCACCGCCGTGTACGGCTTGCTGCCGCGCGCGACACACACGCGTGGCGCGCGCGAGGCCGCCAAGGGCAAGCAATCCGGCCGCACCCAGGAGATCCAGCGGCTGATCGGCCGCTCGCTGCGTGCGGCGCTGAATCTCGCGGCGCTGGGCGAGCGCACGGTGACGCTGGACTGCGATGTGCTGCAGGCCGACGGCGGCACGCGCACCGCGGCGATCACCGGTGCCTGGGTGGCGCTGGCCGATGCCTGCGCGCGGCTCACGCGCGAGAAGGGCGTCGCCGACCCCATCCACGGCCAGGTGGCCGCGGTCTCGGTGGGCATCGTGGCCGGCAGGCCGGTGCTCGACCTGGACTATGTCGAGGATTCCACCGCCGAGACCGACATGAACGTGGTGATGAACAGCGGCGGGGGCTTCATCGAAGTGCAGGGCACGGCCGAAGGCCATGCGATGCGCCGCGACGAACTGGATGCGCTGCTGGATCTGGCGCACCAGGGCACCGCGGAGCTGTTCGCCGCACAGCGCGCGGCGCTGGCTGCAAGCTAGCCGCCATGAGTGCCCCGCGCCGCGTGGTGCTGGCCACCGGCAACACCGGCAAAGTGCGCGAGATTGCTGCGTTGCTGGCGCCGCTGGCCATCGAAATCATCCCCCAGACTGCCCTCGGCATTGCCTCGGTCGAGGAAACCGGCAGCACCTTCGAAGCCAATGCGCTGCTGAAGGCACGCTTCGCGGCAGGCGCGGCAGGTCTGCCAGCACTCGCGGATGATTCCGGCATCGAAGTCGATGCCCTGGAGGGGCGCCCCGGGGTCTGGTCGGCGCGTTATGCCGGCCCCGATGCCACCGATGCCGACAACAACGCGTTGCTGCTCCAGGAACTCGCGGCGGTGCCGCCTGCCAGGCGCACGGCGCGCTATCGCTGCGTGATGGCCTATGTGCGACACGCGGATGATCCGGCGCCGCTGATCGCACGTGGCAGTTGGGAGGGCACGATCGGCACCGCGCCAGTCGGCGAGGGTGGTTTCGGGTACGACCCGCTGTTCATTCCGGCAGGCCTGGACATCACCGCGGCGCAAATGACGGCGGCCGACAAGAACGCCGTGAGTCATCGCGGCGCGGCACTGGCCGAGCTGGTCCGTCTGCTGCGATGAAGGCGAACGACCTGCATCCGCCGCTTGGGTTGTACCTGCATTTCCCCTGGTGCGTGCGCAAATGTCCGTACTGCGATTTCAATTCGCACACGCTGCGCGAAACTTTGCCCGAGCAACGCTATGTGGAAGCACTGCTGGCCGACATCGCAGCCCAGGCCCCGCGCGCGGCCGGCCGCGCAGTGCAAAGCATCTTCCTGGGTGGTGGTACACCCAGCCTGTTTGCGCCGGAAGCGCTGGGCAGATTGTTCGCCGGCATTCGCAGCCAGCTGCTGGTGGCTGCCGATGCGGAGGTCACATTGGAGGCGAACCCGGCCACCGTGGAGCGCGGTCGATTCGCTGAATACCGCGCCGTGGGGATCAACAGGGTCTCGTTGGGAGCCCAGAGTTTCGATAGTGAAACACTGCAGACCCTGGGCCGCATTCACCAACCCTCGGACGTCTTGCGCGCTGCCGAGGAACTGCATGGCGCGGATCTGGGCAATTTCAACCTGGATCTGATGTACGCATTGCCCGAGCAGACCCTGGCTGGCGCACTGGCCGATGTGACCAGCGCACTGGCCCTGCAACCGGCACATGTCTCGCACTATCAGCTCACGCTGGAGCCCGGCACCTTGTTCGCCGCGCGTCCGCCGCCGTTGCCCGACGAGGACCTGGCCTGGACGATGCAGATCGAATGTCAGGCGTTGCTGGCGGCGCATGGCTTCGAGCAGTACGAGGTATCGGCCTATGCCCGCGCGGGCCGCAGATGCCACCACAATCTGAATTACTGGCGCTTTGGCGATTACCTGGGAGCCGGTGCCGGGGCGCATGGCAAGTTGACCCAGACCGCCGGACACGACTCCGGCTTCACCATCGAGCGCAGCACCCATCTGCGCGAACCGCGCCGCTACTTCGGCGCTGCCGCGGGCGGACCAGAGCGGCGCACGGTGCCCGAAGTGGATCTGCCCTTCGAGTTCATGATGAATGCGCTGCGCTTGAAGGAGGGCTTCGCGCCCGGGCTGTTCGAGCGCCGTACCGGGATGCCCATCGAGAGGATCTCCGGGCAGCTGGAGCGGCTTGCCGCACAGGGGCTGCTGGAGCGGACCGACCACTGGCGCCCGACCCGACGCGGGTTCCAGTACCTCAACGAGCTCGTTGCCGGGTTTCTGCCGGACCGAAAATCGCAAACCGTGGCGCGCAGTTAGGCGATTTTCTGCAGGCACAGCGACCACCTATCCACAGCGGCGGATCCGGGGCCGGATTTGAAAGAATTACGGCCGAATCGCGTCACTTCACGCGATGTTGGCCACGTAACCCATTGACTGACAAAGGCAAAATTTGCTGGTCATAATTTGACCAATGCAGCAGAAATGCAATATTTCAGCAATCCGGAGCCCGTGCCCTGGTCTTCGTACACAGAGTTATCCCCAAAAATTGGGGATAACTGGCGCAGGCCCCGGGGGCTCTGCCGGGCCGGTTGCCGGGCGGCCCCACGCCCGCTAGACTGCGCGCCCCCTTTGGAGCCCGCCATGAAAGCCGATACCCATCCCCAGTACACCGAGATCAACGTGGTCTGCAGCTGCGGCAACACGTTCAAGACCGGTTCGACCCTGGGTCAGGATCTGCAAGTCGAAGTCTGCTCCTCCTGCCATCCGTTCTACACGGGCAAGCAGAAGATGCTCGATACGGCGGGTCGCGTCGACAAATTTCGCAAGAAGTACGCTTCCAAGAGCGCTGCCGCCGCGCGCTGATCTGCCTCCGCCCGGGCGGCGTAGAATGCCGCCTGTGGAAGCACGCTCCCTCCTGATTCGCCTGAGCGCTGCCGCAGCTGCGGTCTGCCTGCTCGTGTCCTGCGCCCACAATCCGGCCACGGGCGGCAATGACGTGGTGTTGTCCACGAGCAAGGGCGAGATCGAGGAGTCGCGCCGCTACTACGACGAAATCACCCGGTACTACGGCATCTACGAGGACCAGTCGGTCCAGGACTATGTGAATGCGGTCGGGCAGCGGGTGGCGCGCGCCAGCGACCTGCCGGACATGCAATGGCACTTCACCGTCCTGGATGAAGGCTCGATCAATGCCTTCACCACCGGCGGCGGCTATGTCTATATCTACCGCGGCTTGCTGCCCTACCTGAATTCCGAGGCCGAGCTGGCGGCGGTGCTGGGCCATGAGATGGGACACGTGATCGCACGCCATCCGGCGCGCGGACAGACCAAGGCGGCGGCAGCTGACCTCTTGACCATGGCCGCAATCATTCTCACCGGTTCGCCCGTGCTGGCCGATATCGCGAGCATCGGCTCGGCAGCGTGGATCCAGGGCTATGGCCGCGAGGCGGAGTCCGAGGCTGACGCGCTGGGCATGCGGTACATGGTGCGTGCCGGCTACGACCCGCATGCCATGCGCGAGGTTTTCGAGGCCTTCCAGGCGCAGGAGCGTTTCGAGATCGACGTGGCCCGCGCCGAGGGGCGCGAACCGAACATCTACCACGGCGTGTTTTCGGATCACCCCGCGCCCGATGACCGCGCAGCGGCTGCGACGCGCGCCACGGCAGGGCTGGCGACGCCCGACAAACCCTGGGTCACCAATCGCGACGTGTACATGCACGCCCTGGAGGGGCTGGCCTACGGGGACAGCCGCGCCCAGGGCATCGTGCGCGACAACCGCTTCTATCACGCGGACATGGGCGTCACGCTGGCCTTCCCGCGCGGCTGGAATATCCAGAACGCGAAGGACCACATCCTGGCGTACACGCGCAATTTCGAAAGCATCATGCAGATCACGTCTGAGCAGCGCCCGGCCGACAAGTCGCCGCGTGATTTCATGCTGGAACGGCTGAAAGGTGTGACGCTGGCCGGCGGCGAGTCGGTGACCATCAACGGCATGGAGGGCTACACCCTGCTGACCCGCAGCGGCTCACCGCTCGATCAGGGTTCCGGACCGATTCGCTACACCGTGCTGTACCGCGGCGGCAGTGCCTTCATCTTCGCCGGGGCCAGCCGCTCGGCGCGCAATGGGCGGCCCGAAGCCGACGGGCTGTTCCGCTCGGTGGCCGAAACCATGCGCGACCTGCGGCCGTCCGAATACGCGCTGGCAGAGCCCTATCGCCTCGCCATCATCCGGGCCACGGACAAGACCCGTCTCGGTGACTATGCGCAGAACATCCCGGCCCAGAGGTACCACAAGGAAGAGCTGGAGCTGATCAACGGGGTCTATCCGGACAAGCCGCTTCCGGTGGGCGAATACATCAAGGTTGTGCAATAAGCTGCCGATGCATTGACTGCTTGGAGCGTGTAGGCTTGGGTTAAACACCCCGGAACCTTCACGCCATGGCTGACAAGAACTTCGAACTCACAGATCTTGCCTCGGGCAAGAAGAGCCTCCTTCCCATCAAGACCGGCACCATCGGGCCGGCCGTACTCGACATCGCCAACATCGCCAAAGACCACGGGGTGTTCACGCACGACCCCGGCTTCGGCGTGACCTCGGCCTGCGAAAGCAAGATCACCTACATCGATGGCGACGCCGGCGTGCTGCTGCACCGGGGCTATCCGATCCAACAGCTGGCGGAAAAGAGCACCTTCATGGAAGTGTGCTACCTGCTGCTTTCCGGCGAGTTGCCCAACAAGGCGCAGCTGGAGCGCTTCAACGCCGACATCCGTCATCACACGATGATCAAC
>CAYWDZ010000082.1:0-12284 GCA_964456255.1 uncultured Steroidobacteraceae bacterium
AAAGCCATCGCGTTGTTCGCGGCATTACTGTCTGCCGCTGTTGCGCAGGGGGCCGATGCACCGGGGTCACTTGCCCCGTTGCCGTCCGGCTGGAACAAGATGACTGCCAATGGCGGGCCGCTGGCCCTGCCCGGCACCTGCGAGATCGGTGTCGACAGTCAGCTCGCCGAGCCGGGACGGCAGGTTTATGCGGTGCGCTGCGACAACAAGATCCTGCCGTCCTTCGGAGGCGGGAACACTTACGTGCAGACCGCGAGCTATCGTGGCAAGCGGGTCAGGGTGTCCGCCTGGCTCAAGGCCTCGGACATCGAGAGGGTCTCGACGCCGCAGTATGCAGGGATTGCCGGCGAGGCCGGTCTGTGGATCGGCGTGGGTTCGCCCTCGAAGGGAATGCGCATGGACCGCATGCAGAACCGGGCCATCCGCGGGACCACCGACTGGGAATATCGCGACTTCGTCGTCGACGTTCCCCAGGACAACCGGCAGATCATGATTGGCTACTGGATGCAGGGCAAAGGCCAGCTGTGGGTGCGTGATTACAAGATCGAGGAAGTGCCCGCCACCGTGCCGGTGAACTTCCTGGTGGAGGATCCCGAGCGGGTAGTGGGTCCGGACCTGTCGCTGCTGACCATCATGGCGCCGCGCCCCAACGAGTACTTCCTGCCGCCACCTGCGAAGTGGCTGGTGCTGGGCGGGCAGAGAAAGGAGCTGTGCGATATTGGTGTCGATGCGCAGATGCTTCAAGGCGGGCAGCGCAACCTGTCGATCTCCTGCGGCATCGCCGACCGCCTGAAACTGCGCCAGTCATTCGAGGCGGCGCCGTTCTGGGGCAAGCGTGTCCGCTTTTCGGCATGGGTGAAGGTGGCCGACTTCGAATCCATCGACACGATTGGTCCGCGCGAAGGGGCCGGGCTGTTCATGACCACTGGCAATGCCACTGGCAACGGTCAGACACTGACTGCCGATGGAAGCGACAGCAGCAGCTGGCAGTACCGCGAGCTGGTGATGGAAGTGCCGCGCGATACCACGTGGGTGCTCATCGGCCTGTCAATGAGCGGCAAGGGCCAGGTGTGGGCGCGCGACTTGAAGTTCGAGGAAGTATCCAGGGACGTGCCGGTGACGTCGCCGGGCAATTGAACGGGCGGGCCGGGGTTCGAGGCGCCGAGAGAAACTAGCCTCCCAGTGCGGAGCGCAGGCTGGCCAGCTCGCCGGCCGTTTCCTGCAGCACCTTCTGGATTGCTTCCGCCGTAGCGCCAAGGCGCCTCGTCGCGGAGGTCTCCTGCAGGCGCATTTCCAGCGCCGGCGGGTCGTTGTGGCAGGACACCAGGATGCTGGCAATGGTCAGTACATCGGTCAGATCGGCCATCGCGACGCCGGTGCGATCGAGATCCTCGTAGTGCGCAACGGCCTCGATGATGTCCGGGCTCATGTCCCAGCTCTCGAGGACAGCCTTGGCAACCTGCGTATTCCAGTCGCGCTCGATCTGGTGATACGTCGCGACATCAGCGAACAGCCAGGGGTGCTTGATGGAGCGTGTCAGGATGTAGACGCGGCCGATGCCGTGCATCAGCCCGGCAAGCATCGCCTGGTCGGCGTTGACCTTGGTCCAGTTGCGGGCCACCACACAGCACATGGCCGCAACCTTGACGCTGCGTTCCCACAATTCGTGCAGCGGCTTGCGAAGTGGAGCGAGCTCCTTGGCATTCTTGATCTGCTCCATTGCGTACGCCAGCGAGGCGCTGCGCACATTGGAGAGGCCGATGCGGGCGATGGCGGTCTTCAATTCGGTGACCCTCGCGCCGCCCGGATTCAACAGTGCCGAATTGGCCATCTGCAGCAATTTGGCGGCCATCGCCGGCTCGGCGCTGACTACCCGGGCGACCTGCGCGGTGTTGCAGTTCTCGTCCGCCAGAACCTTGCGGACCCGCGCGGCCACATCGGGAAAGGAAGGAATGTCGACCTTGCCGCTGGAGGTCTCGAGGGCGAGTGTCTCCACCAAGGCGAAGGCCGCCTGGTTCGAGGGGCCGGCGATGTTGGCCTGCTGCTTTGCTGACATAAGTGTGGTCCGTCTCTTGCGACCGGGGGTTCGCAGCGGATTATGTTGCCGCTCCGGCGGCCCCGGCTTGGCGCTGCGTCACAGACGGGAAAGGAACCACCCCGGGTCTGGCGATGGTGCGTTCAGTGAGCCTGGGTGCCGGCTGACAGCAGCCGGCCATAGCCCGGCGCGGTGCCATCCAGGCCGGCCAGCCGCGCACCGGCCCACAGGCCATGCGGCATGCTGGAGATCACCGGCACTCCCGTCCGGGCTTCCAGCGGCGCAATGATCTCCAGCGTGCGAAAGCCACCGCACGACACAAACAATGAATCTGCTTGCGGCGCGCTGGCGTAAACGCGTGCTGCGAAGTCGAGCAGCTCATGCTGGCTGACCTTGTCGACATCGGGCATCGCCGTGAGTCCCATGCCGGTGACCACCACGGGCTCAAAGCCGTGCTCGTGCAGGAAGGCATGCAGCCGCGCGTTGACCTGATCGTTGTAGGCGGTGGCCACAGCCACGCGCTTGGCACCAACGGCTTTCAGGCCCTCGATGACGCCATCACTCATGGTGGTGGCCGGCAGCCCCGAGGCATTCGTCACCGTGGCCCGCAGCTTCCGGTTGAACGCCTCGCCCCGATAGAAGGTGAGCGAAGTGCCGGTCAGTTCGATGGCCTGCGCGCCCGCAGCGGCCAGCTTCTGCGCCGCGGCCGGAATCCTTGCCAGTGCGGCGTCGAAGTCGGCGGGGGTGATGTGTTCGATGCCAAGGCCGGTGACGACGAAGCGCAGCCGCTCGCCATACATCGCCACGCCTTCTTCGGGAATTCCGCGATGCGCGGGCGGGAAGATCAGCCCCAGGACCGGGGCATCGGTCACTCGCCGCCGGCCTTGTACGTGAACTTCTGGCCCGCGAGCGACAGCTCATACATGGCGCCGCCCTTCACGACGGTGAACACGGCCATGCCCTTGTACCAGGTGCCGGAACTGTCGGCGTCCTTCTTGCTGGTGCTGGCGCTGGCCGCAGCGCCCTTGGTGCCGGCGGTGGCGGTGGCGCCGGCGGTGATGATTACCGCGCTGGCATCCGCGCCGAATTCGAACCCGCTGGTGGTGAATTCCTTCAACGCGCGCGCATCCTTGAAGAAGATGATCTGGCTGTAGGCCTGCCCGCCGAGTTGCAGGCCGATGCTGGCCTGCGTGAGCGTGGTGGTGCCGATCACCCTGCCGCCTTGATATACGCGGCCCTCGCCGTAGGCCGCACCGACCACGATGCCGCCCTTGCCCACGGTGGGGAACAGCGCGTAGCCGTAGGCCGTGTCGAGAAACTTCCTGCTCTCGCCCGCGTTGCGGAAAGTGTCCAGCGCATCGCTGTACTTGTCGGCCCAAGCCGGGGCGGTGACGAAGAATGCCGTGGCGGCCAGCGCCATGATGATTCGCTTCATGATGATGTTCTCCTCATGATCTGCTGTGGGCGCCGACTATAGCGCATCGCCTCGACTGTACCGACCTGTGTGCGCGCCGCGACAGTTCTCGCTGGCGGCGCGCCCCCGGCAGTACCTTACTCCCGCGGCAGGCCCGGCCCCGGTGCAAGATTGATTTCGTAACCGGGCTGCATGAAGGATTCCTTCGCCATCACTTCGTTCAGGCGGCAGTAGTTCCACTGCGGGTCGCTGGTCTTCCACTTGCCGGCGGCATAGTCGGCGCAGCTGGCGGGTTTTTCGAGCGGATACTCCTCGAGCGGATCCTTCGCCAGGTTGAAGAACTCGCAATCGGAGTTTGCGTAGCCATTGGTGCAGACGATCTTCCAGGCGCCATTGCGCGCGCCGGCCTGGCGGGTGCGATCCGGTGTCATCAGGTTGATGGTCTCGGTCAGCAGGTAACCCTTGTCCGCATCGCGCGTGGCTTTCGCCTTCTTGAACAGCAGCGGTGAGAGCGACACGGAATCAACCGTGGTGGTGCCATTGCCCTTGCGGTTGGGCACGGTAGCGGGCGCCTTCAGGCCAGCGAAGTCCAGGATCGTGGAGAACAGGTCCAGCGTGTCGACATAGGCTTCGGTATTGGAGTTCTTCGCAATGCCCGGGCCGCGGATCGCCATCGGCACACGCGTGCCGCTCTCGAAGGCCGTGCCCTTGCCGCGCCCCTTCTTCGTCAGATACATGTTGTCGATGAAGTCGAGGTTGGCCCGGCCGTACATGGGCGTGCCGTTGTCGCTGATGTAGATGATGTAGGTGTTCGGGTCGAGCTGGTCGACGGCTTCCAGCACCTTGCCGATGATGGTGTCGAGCGAGTTGGTCATGCCGCGCATCTGCGCTTCGCCCGAGCAGTTGCCGACGTTGGCCGTGCCGAAGGTGCCGCCGCAGGCCTTCAATTCGTCATACGCCTCTTTCGTGAGCGTATCGGCATTGGGAATGATCATCTGGCTGGGCACGCGCGAGGCGGTGGCGTGCGAAAGATTGAACGCCAGCCACACGAACCAGGGCTTGTCGGGGTTGGCCTTCTCCTGCGCGGTGATCCACTCGATGGTGTCGGCCGCCTTCACCACGGGCGCATAGGTGGTGGCCGCAATGCCGGGCAGCGAGCGGGTGGGGGGCTGTTCATTGCGCCACTTGTCGGCCGGTGTGGCGGCGTCCTGGATCTGGTACTCGTAGTTCCAGTAGGTGTTGATCGCCGCGCTGAGATTGCCCTTGAAGAGGTCGAAGCCGGCTTGCCTGGGTTTCATGCCCGGGTAGGCGCCCAGGCCCGCCATGTGCCACTTGCCGAAGATGGCGGTGCTGTAGCCGGCCTCATCCTTCAGCTTCTGCACGAACGAAAGATGGTGCGTGCCCAGCGGTTCGGCATAGGTCAGCACGCCGGTCTTGGCCGAGAACAGGCCGGTGAGGATGGAAGCCCGCGTGGGGGAGCAGAAGGGCTCGGCCCAGGTGTTCGAGAACGTCATGCCCTGGCGCGCAAGGTTGTCGAGCACCGGGGTGATGGCCTGGCGGCCCTTGATGGCCTGGTAGTTCGCGTGCTTCAGGCCCGAGGGGCCGTACTGCCTGACCAGGCCGTCGATCAGGCCGGGGTACATGTCCGAGGTGACGTCCACGCCAAAGTCATCGCCGATGATGAGCAGGATGTTCGGGTGACTGGCGGCGCTGCGTTCGGCCGCTGGCGCCATCGGGCACAGGCCGGCGCAGCCAGCCGCGATGAGTGCAATGGACCTGATCAGCTTGAGCATGGATTTCCCCTCCGCTTGCGCACCGTGCATGGAAGCCGCTTTGACCGCGCCCTGTCAACTTCAGGCGCACCTGTACGGAATCTGCCGGATCGAGGCGAACAATGACGGTGCTGCGACGGCGCGTTGCTGCTGTCTTCGCAAGCCGACCAGCGTACGATTCGATGCGGTCGCACCGACTTATCAGGGATATCACGGATGAAAATGCCTTGGTTCAATGCCGGCCGGGTCAGGAACCTCACTCGCGTCGTGGTCGGTGATGTGCAGTGGTCACCACCCGTGTGGCCCCGCCGGGTGCGCGAGGCCATCCTGCAGTTCGTGCGACTGGTCAGGGCCAATCCCCGGCGCAGCGCCGGCATTGCCGGCGGGGTGCTGGTGCTCGTCGTGGCCGCGGTACTGGGCTGGCGGTGGTACGAGTCCCGTCCCAGGCCCGTCGAGTACACGGTCTCGGTCAGTGAGCCCGAGCGCACCTGCATCGAATGCGATCCACCTGGCAAGCCGAACCCCGTGGTGCTGCACTTCTCGGGGTCGGTGGCGCCCCTTGAACTGGTGGACACGACGGTCGATCCGGCCGGGAGCGGTTTCTCGATCCGGCCCGGGATCGCA
Source organism: uncultured Steroidobacteraceae bacterium (assembly GCA_964456255.1). GTDB lineage: Bacteria > Pseudomonadota > Gammaproteobacteria > Steroidobacterales > Steroidobacteraceae > ZC4RG30. Next base: position 5,846 of record CAYWDZ010000082.1, read on the forward strand.
GGCGAGTGGCGCTGGCAGGATGACCAGACACTCGTGTTCACCCCCGCCGGCGAATGGCCATTGGGCGAGACCTACGAGGTGCGGTTCGCACGGCGCGGATTCACCGCCCCGCAGATCAGGCTGGAGAGCTACTCGGTCGAATTCGCCTCGCCGGTGTTTTCGGCTGACGTCGAATCCAATGAGTTCTACCAGGATCCGGTAGTTGCGGCCGACAAGAAGGTGGTGACGACCCTGGCATTCACGCAGCCCGTGGATGCAGCCACGCTGGAGAAGCGCATCAGCGTGAAGCTCTACGCCAGGGTGACCGACACCCGCGAGGATGCCGTCACGCCGGCGCCGGCCTACACGCTCACCTACGACAAGCTGCGCCTGCACGCCTACCTGCATACCGAGTCGCTCTCGGTGCTCCCCAAGGGTGGCCGGGTGGTGGTGAGGGTCGATGAAGGCGTGCGCGCGGCTGCCGGCAGCAATGCCACGCCCGATCCGCTGGAAGCTGCGGTGGCCGTGCCGGGCCTGTACAGCCTGGCCGTGAACAGCATGCAGTCCACGATCGCGCGCGATGAGCGCGATGATCCGAGCCAGGCCCTGATCGTCGCGACCTCGCACTCGGTCACCGAAGCCGAGATGAGCGGCCATGTGAAAGCGTGGCTGCTGCCGCTGCAGCACCCCGACCCGAAGCTGCAGCAGGATCAGGTGGGCAACCGCAGGCGCGCCTTCGTATGGCGGGCCGAGCTGGTCACGCCCGAGGTGCTGCAGGCCTCCGAGCCGGTCGAGCTCGCCTATGTGCCCAACGAACGCGATCACGTCGAATTGCACAGCTTCCGCTTTGCCGCGACACCGAACCGGCAGATGTATGTGCAGGTCGACAGCGCCCTGCAATCCTTCGGCGGCTACCTGATGGCCGAACCAGCCGGGCGTGTGCTGACCGCGCCGGAATTCCCGAAAGAGGTGCACATTTCCAGCCAGGGCGCGCTGCTGGCGCTGTCCGGCCCAAAGAAGCTCGTGTACGTGACCCGCGATGTGCCCGCCGTGCGCGTGCAGGTCGGGCGGCTGTTGCCCGACCAGCTGCAGCATCTGGTCACGCAGGCCAATGGCACGTTCTCGCAGCCGGTGTTCTCGCGCTACGGTTTCGACGACGCCAATGTCACCGAGCGCTTCAGCGATATCGTGCGGATGCCGCAGCTCGCGCCCGGTGCAGCCAATTACCAGACGCTCGATCTTGGTCGGTACCTGGAACGGCCGGGAGCAGGCAGGCAGGGCATCTTCCTGCTGCGCATCGAGGCCTGGGATACCGAGCGCAACCGGCCCGTTCAGGACGGAAGCGGTGGAAATGCCGCCGACACGCGCATGGTGGTCGTGACCGACCTGGGTCTGATCGCCAAGCGCTCGGTGGATGGCACGCAGGATGTCTTCGTGCAGTCCATCGCCACCGGCAATCCGGTGCCCGGTGCCACGGTGCAGATCGTGGCCCGCAATGGCCAGCCCGTGCTGACGCAGGTCACCGATGGCGACGGGCATGTGCGTTTTGCCGACACCCGCGAATTCCGCGAGGAGCGCCTGCCGGTGCTTTACCTGGCGCGGCGCGAAGGCGACAGCTCGTTTCTGCCGGTGTACAGCCAGGTCAACAACCTGGACCTGTCGCGCTTCGACGTGGGTGGCCTCAGCAATCGCGCCGAGCAGGCGGCGCTGTCCGCGTACCTGTTCTCCGATCGCGGCATCTACCGGCCCGGCGACGAGATCCGCGCGGCGGCCATCGTGAAGGCGCAGGACTGGCGCCGGCTCGCCAACGGGTTGCCGGTGCGCGTGGTGATCACCGATCCGCGCGGGCAGGTCGTCAAGCGCGAGCTGCTGCGGCTCGACGGCACCGGGTTCCAGGAGATCCGCTACCAGACGCGCGCGGCCGGCGCCGTCGGCAACTACAACATCGGCCTGTACCTGGTGCGCGAGGAGCGCGGTGAAGCGCTGATCGGCACGCTGGACGTGAAGGTCCAGGAGTTCCTGCCCGACCGGCTGCGCATGACCACGCATTTCTCCACCGAGCAGGCCGCGGGCTGGGTATCCCCGGAGGAACTGAAGGCCGAGATCGGTCTGGAGAACCTGTTCGGCACGCCCGCCGCCAATCGCCGGGTGCGCATCTCCATGCGCCTGTCACCGGCGGCGATCTCGTTTCCCTCGCTGCGCGACTGGCAGTTCCGCGATCCGCTGGCGGCGAAGGATGGTTTCTCCGAAGAGCTGACCGATCAACAGACCGGCGACGACGGGCATGCGAGCTTCGAGCTGAACCTGCAGCGCTTTGCACGCGCGACCTATCGGGTGAACCTGGTGGCCCAGGGCTACGAGGCCGATGGTGGTCGCGCGGTATCGGGCGAGGCCACGCAGCTGGTGTCCAGCCTGCCGTTCCTGGTGGGATGGAAGGCCGATGGGCGGCTGGATTTCATTGCGCGCGGTTCGGCTCGCAACCTCAGCCTGATCGCCGTGGATCCGAAGCTGGCACGCACCGCGGCGCCAGGCCTCACGCTCAAGCGCCTGGAGCGGCGCTACGTATCGGTGTTGCTCAGGCAGAACAACGGCGCGTACAAGTACGAGTCGCGCTTGAAGGAAGTGCCGCTGGATGAGCGGCCGCTGGCGCTGCCGGACGGCAATGCCAGCGTTGCCGTGGATGCGGGTACGCCGGGCAACTTCAGCTACCTGGTCACCGATGCGGATGGCCAGGTGTATGCGCGCATCGACTACACCATCGCCGGCGCCGCGAACCTGACCCGTTCCATGGAGAAGAACGCCGAGCTGCAGATCGGGCTGGATCGCACCGACTACGCACCGGGCGACACCATCCGCATGCAGATCCAGGCGCCTTACACCGGCACGGGCCTGATCACCATCGAGCGCGACCACGTGTATGCGTGGCGCTGGTTCCATACCACCACCAACAGCTCGGTGCAGGAGATCCAGGTGCCGGCCGGACTGGAGGGCAACGGCTACGTCAGCGTGAGCTTCGTGCGTGATCCTTCCTCCGAGGAGATCTACACCGCGCCGCTGTCGGTGGGCGTGAAGCCGTTTTCCATTGCGCTGGACGCGCGGCGCACCGCGGTGACGCTGCGCACGAACGAGCAGGTCAAGCCGGGGCAGGACCTGGCCATCACCTATCGGGCCGACCGGGCCTCGCGCATCGTGCTGTTCGCGGTGGACGAGGGCATCCTGCAGGTGGCGCGTTACCAGACTCCCGAGCCGCTCGGCTTCTTCTTCCGCAAGCGCGCGCTCGATGTCAGCACGCGGCAGATCCTCGACCTGATCCTGCCGGGCTTCCGTGAATCGATGTTGTCTGCTCCCGGCGGTGATGAGGGCGCGCTGCTGGGCGCAAACCTCAATCCGTTCCGGCGCAAGACCGAGGCGCCGGTAGCCTGGTGGTCCGGCATCGTCGATGCCGGCACCACCGAGCGCACCGTGCACTGGCAGGTACCGGATTACTTCAACGGCCGGCTGCGCGTGATGGCGGTGGCCGTCAACGACGCGGCGGTGGGCACCGCCGAACAACCCGTGATCGTGCGCGGGGATTTCGTGCTGTCGCCGAATGCGCCGCTGACCGCGGCTCCGGGCGATGAGTTCGAGGTCAGCGTCGGCGTGGCCAACAACATCGAGGACTCGGGTAGCGATGCGCCCATCGAAGTCTCATTGACCGGTTCGCCCGAGCTGCAGGTGGTCGGTGCCGCGAGCCAGACGCTGCGCATCTCCGCGCTGCGCGAGTCCTCGGCACGCTTCCGTGTGAAGGCACTGGATGTGCTGGGCTCGGGCTCGCTGCAGTTCCGCGCGGCGCTGGGTGAGCGCAGCGCGCAGCAGGCTGTCTCGGTGTCGGTGCGGCCGGCGGTGGCGTATGTCACCAATCTCGGCGCGGGCAGCTTCCGCGGCAGTGCGCGCGTGGAGGTGGCGCGCAGCATGTACCCGCAGTTCCGCAAGCAGGACGCCAGCGTGTCGCGGCTGCCGCTGGCGTTGTCATACGGGCTGGTGAGTTATCTCGACAAATATCCTTACAGCTGCACCGAGCAGATCGTGAGCATGGCCATGCCGGCCATCGTGCTGTCGGCGCGGCCGGAGTTCGGCGAGTTGCGCACCCGCCGTGATGCAACGCTGGAATCGATGATCGACGAGCTGCGCGCGCGGCAGAACCCGGATGGCACGTTCCGCTACTGGGCTGGCGGAGTCGAGACCCACGATTTCGTGTCGGTGTATGCGCTGCAGGTGCTGCTCGAGGCCAGCGAGCGTGGCCTCGCCGTGCCACAGGACCTGCTGCAGGGCAGCCGCGAGTTCCTGCTGCGGCTGGCGCGCCGCGACGGCGACAACCTGGAGGACGAGCGCACCAGCGCCTACGCGCTCTACATGCTCGCACGGCAGGGCACGGTGGTCGCCAACGAAGCGGCCGCATTGCAGCGCCGGCTCGAAGAGCGCTATGCAAAGGAATGGCCGACTGACATCACTGCGGCTTACCTCGCTTCCGCCTATCGCCTGATGCAGCAGCAGGCGCTGGCCGATCGCGCCATTGCATCGGTGGCATTCGGTCGCAACGTGCCCACCGATCGCTGGCACGACCCGATGAGCAGCGACGGCGCGTTGCTGTACCTGCTGGCGAAGCATTTCCCGCAGCGGTTGCCGCGACTGCCGGCCGACGTGCTCGATGGTGTGGTGCGCAACGTGCAGCAGCACAACTACAACTCGCTGGCCGCGGCCAACACCATCCTGGCGCTCGACGCCTATGCCACTGCGACCGGCAGCGTCGCCGGGCAGCCGCTCGGCATCGAGGCAACCCTGGCCGACGGCAGCCGGCAGCGCCTGCCATTGCCGGCGGGGCTGTTCCCGAAGGCCGCGTTCCCGGAGACCACGCGCTCGCTGTCATTCACCAGCGACGGCGATCTGCGCGCGTTCTATCTCGTGGATGAATCCGGGTTCGATCGCACGCCACCGACCACCGCAGTCACGAACTCCATGGAGATCCTGCGCACCTACGAGGATGCCGACGGCAAGCCGGTCACGAAGGTGAAGCTGGGTGATGAAGTCACCGTGCACGTGAAGTTCCGCGCGATTGGTCGCTCCAGCATCGACGATGCGGTGCTGGTCGACCTGCTGCCGGGTGGGTTCGATCTCGTGGTGCCCAACGCGCCTCCCGCGGAGCAGCCGTATCTGTTTGCCACGCCGGATGGTGCGGGACGCACACCCGGATTGCGGCAGCAGTCCGGCTGTCCGTGCACGTGGCTGGTGCGCCGGCCGCCAGGCTTCCCGAACTTCGCCGACCAGCGCGAGGATCGCGTGGTGCTCTATGGCCGCGCCACCGACAGCGTCCAGGAGTACAGCTACCGCATCAAGGCCACCAATGCCGGCAGCTACATCGTGCCGGCGGCCTATGGCGCGTCGATGTACGACGCGCAGGTGCGCGCGCGTTCGGTGGCCGGGCGCATCGAAGTCGAGCGCAACGAATGAAGTGGCTGCGGCGCTGCGCGATCATCGCCGCGGTGCTGGCGGTGGTCGCCGTGGCCTTGCGCCTGTGGCCGCATGAATCCCTGCGGCAGCAGGTGCAGGTCTCCTCGGTGGTGTATGCGCGCGATGGTTCGTTGCTGCGGCTGACGCTGGCCTCCGATGATCAATATCGGCTGTGGACGCCGCTGCAAGAGATCGCGCCCGATTACGTGCAGGCGCTGCTGCTCTATGAGGACCGGCATTTCTACTGGCATCCCGGTGTGGATGCGCCGGCACTGCTGCGTGCGGCCTGGCGTTCGGCGGGCGGCAATCGCCAGGGCGCCTCGACCATCACCATGCAGCTGGCGCGGCTCAAGTACGAACTCAATACACGCAGCATCGGCGGCAAGTTGCGGCAGATCGTGGCGGCCATGTGGCTCACGCTGCGCCACTCGAAGCACGACATCCTGGAGGCCTACGTCAATCTCGCGCCCTTCGGCGGCAATGTGCAGGGAGTGGGCGCGGCCAGCCTCATCTACTTCCACAAGCCGGCGGCGAAACTGACCTTTGCCGAAGCGCTCACCCTGGCCGTGATTCCACAGTCGCCGCAGGCGCGCGGCCGCGCAGGGCCCGAGAGCACATCGTTGTCGGCTGCGCGCGCAACCTTGCTGGCATCGTGGTCCGCGCAGCATGTCGTGCCGCCCGAGGCGCGGGCCGCCGCGGCGGCAACGCTGACACTGACCGGGCCGGCCCAGCTGCCATTCGAGGCGCCACACCTGGCCGATGCGCTGCTGGCCGGGCGGCCATTTGGCGTGCAGCTCACCACCTCGGTGGACCTTGCGCAGCAGCAGTTGCTCGAGCGTGTGGTCAGCGCCTACATCGCACGCGCGCGCGAGCGCGGCATCACCAATGCCGCGGCGCTGCTGGTGGATGCACGGACGATGAGCGTGCGCGCGCTGGTGGGCTCGGCGGATTTCCACGATGCGCAGATCTTCGG
>CAYWDZ010000083.1:0-11994 GCA_964456255.1 uncultured Steroidobacteraceae bacterium
CGCTGGCCGACAGCCTGAAGGATGCCGAGGAAGTGGTGCGGGTGCAGAAAGAGACGGGCCGCATCGCCATGTGCGGCCACACGCGCCGCTTCAACCCCAGCCACCAGTGGATCAGGAAGAAGATCGTGGCCGGCGAGCTCAAGGTGCTGCAGATGGACGTGCAGACCTACTTCTTCCGGCGCACCAACATGAATGCGCTGGGCAAGCCGCGCAGCTGGACTGACCATCTGTTGTGGCACCACGCCGCGCACACGGTCGACCTGTTCCAGTACCAGACGGGCGAGGAGGCCGCGGTGGCGCGGGGTGTGCAGGGTCCCATGCACCCGGACCTCAAGATCGCGATGGACATGAGCATCCAGATGCGCACGCCCAAGGGCGCCGTGTGCACGTTGTCACTGTCCTTCAACAATGACGGCCCGCTGGGCACGTTCTTCCGCTACATCTGCGACAACGGCACATATATCTGCCGCTACGACGACCTGTTCAACGGCAAGAACGAACAGATCGATGTGTCGCAGGTGGATGTCTCGATGAATGGCATCGAGCTGCAGGACCGCGAATTCTTCGCCGCCATCAGGGAAGGCCGCGAACCCAATGCCAGCGTGGCGCAGGTGCTGCCCTGCTACCGCACGCTGGACCGCATCGAGAAGTCCTTCTAGCGATCCAGGATGGCCATCATCGCGGGCGGATGGCGCTCGCCCGCGACCTGGGCGGCCAGTCCATCGATCATGGCCAGCTGCGTCGCGGACAGCTGCAGCTGCGCGGCACCCAGATTGTCCTGCAGGTGAGCGCGCGTCTTCATTCCCGGAATGGTGACCACGCGCGGCGAGCGCGAGAGTACCCACGCCAGCGCGACCTGGGCCGCGCTCGCGCCATGCGCAGCGGCGATCTTCTGGATGGCAGCCACCAGTTCCGCATTGCGGGCCGCGGCCTCGGGCTGGAAGCGCGGATGCGTGCGGCGCGCATCCCCTGGCGGCAGGTCGGTCGCGCTGTGGAAGTTCTTCGCCAGGAATCCACGCCCGAGCGGGCTGTAGGAGACAAACGTCACGCCCAGCTCTTCGCAGGCAGACAGCACGCCCTGTTCCGGATCGCGCGACCAGATCGAATACTCGCTCTGTACCGCAGCGATCGGCAGCACCTGGCAGGCGCGACGCAGGGTCTGTTCGCTGCATTCGGACAGGCCTGCGTGCCGGATCTTGCCGGCCTGCACGAGTTCGGCCAGCGCGCCGGTGGACTCTTCGATGGGGACCGTGCGGTCGATGCGATGCAGATAGAACAGATCGATGTAATCCGTGCCCAGACGCGCGAGGCTGGCATCACAGGAAGCCCGAATGGTTTCGGGGCGATTGTCCACGGCGGCACCGCCGTCCTGGTTGCGGGCCAGGCCGCACTTCGTGGCGATGAAGACCTGGGTGCGAACCGGTGCAAGAGTGTGGCCGACAAACTTCTCGTTCTCGCCCACCTGGTAGCTGGCCGCGGTGTCGAAGTGATCCACGCCGGCCTCCACCGCTGCCAGCAGGGTGGCATGGGCCTCTTCGTCATTGCGCGTTCCATACCAGCCCACCAGGCCCATGCACCCGAACCCGATGGCGGAAATGGACGTGCTGCTGCGGCCCATGGGCCGGCGGAGAAGGGGGTTGTTCATGGTGGAGAAAATGTATCATGCGCGGTGGAACCCGACGGACAAGGCGCCTGAGCATGATCATCGACTGTCACGGACACTACACCACCGCGCCACAGGCTCTGACCGACTTCCGCGATGCCCAGCAGGCAGCACTGAAAGACCCCGCGCAGACACCGTCGCGCGCCTCGTTGAAGATCAGCGATGACCAGATCCGGGACAGTCTGGAAAAGGCACAGCTCAAGCTGCAGCGCGAGCGCGGCTCGGACCTGACCGTCTTCTCGCCGCGCGCCTCGACGATGGCGCACCACATCGGCACGGAGGCCACGAGCCTCGAGTGGTCCCAGATCAGCAATGACCTCATCGAGCGGGTGGTGGGGCTCTATCCGCAGAATTTCGTCGGCGTGTGCATGCTGCCCCAATCACCCGGGGCACCGCTGGCCGGCAGCGTGAAGGAACTGGAGCGCTGCGCGCAGATGGGATTCATTGGCGCCAACCTGAATCCCGACCCTTCGGGCGGCCACTGGACTGCGCCGCCGCTGACCGACAAGTACTGGTACCCGATCTACGAGAAGCTGGTGGAGCTGGACATGCCCGCCATGGTGCATGTGAGCTCCTCGTGCAATCCGGTCTTCCATGCCACAGGTGCGCACTACATCAATGCCGACACCACCGCGTTCATGCAGCTGATCCAGGGGGATCTGTTCAAGGATTTTCCGACCCTGCGGCTGATCATCCCGCACGGCGGCGGGGCTGTGCCATACCACTGGGGTCGCTACCGGGGTCTGGCGCAGGACATGAAGCGCCCGCCGCTGGACGCTCATTTGATGCGCAACGTGTTCTTCGATACGTGTGTCTACCACCAGCCGGGCATCGACCTGCTGCTGAAGGTGATCCCGGTCGAGAACATCCTGTTCGGCTCGGAGATGGTCGGCGCGGTGCGGGGCGTGGATCCGACCACAGGCTTCAACTACGACGACACCAGGCGCTATATCGATGCCTCGGCGCTTTCTGCCGCAGACAAGCAGCGCATCTTCGAGGACAACGCCTACCGCGTGTATCCGCGACTCAAGGCCCGCCTGCAAGCTGCCTGAAGCCCCGCCTTTGGGCATTTGAAGCAAGGGCCAGCGCGGTTTATGCTCCGGGGCACAAAGTCACGACTGATGCCGCCTGCTTCTCAACGCGGAGTGACTTGATGAAGGGGGAAAATATGGCTCGAATCCTGACTAGGCGTACGCTTCTGGCAGGCGCTGGCTATGCCGCCGGCTATGGCGCGCTGGCGTCCAAGATACTTTCGTTGGCCGAAGCCGCCGATGCACAGCCGGCAGCTGCCGCACCCCAGCTGGTGCTGAACATGATCTTTCCGAGCGTCGCGAAGGCGAAGATCGACGAGAAGAAGTACATCAAGAATCACATGCCGCTGCTGCGCAAGGTCTATGGCGACAGTGTTTCCAGGATCGAATTCCGCACGCTGGTGGGACCGCCGGCGGGTGTGTCGGCTGCCTCGGTGCTGGCATCCGCGCATCTGTGGATCAAGGATGTCCCGGCGTTCAGTCAGGCGCTGGCCAACAACAACCAGGCCATCAACCTTGACCTGGACGGCATCGCCAAGGGGCCACGCATCGTGCAGGTGGACAGGGTGGTCACGGCGATGGGAGATGACATTTCCGAAGTCGCCGCCGGTACCCAGTTGCTGACCGTCTTCCTTCCAGTGAAGGACGGGCAGACCCTGGACGAGAACTATCTGGTCAAGACCCACATACCGAATCTCTATGCCTACTATGGCCAGAACGTCGTGCGGCGCCTGACCGCAACCCTGGGCGTCGATCAGGGCAGCAAGGCCACGTACAAGGCGACGGTGACGCTCTACATACGCCAGCGCAATGCCTACGATGGCGTTGCACGGAATGCATTCAACGAGATGGTCGACGACATCAGGAAATTCACCACCAACAATCTCGTACCGGAGTTCAATGAACTCAAGGTGCTGGAAATCGTTTGACCGACAGGAATCTATCAAGGAGACGATGATGAAGACGGGGATTTCCAGACGAGCCGTTCTGGGCGGCATCGGTCAATCGGCCGCCCTCGGGTCGGTGGCAGCAGTGCTGCCGCGCTACCTGCGCGCCGCGGAAGCGGCCGCGGCGAGCCCCGCCATCTGTCTGACGATGCTGTACCCGTCCGGTGAAGGACTCACATTCGATGCCGACGCCTATCGTGACCGGCACATGGCCGTGCTGAGGAGCGCGTATGGCGAGGGAGTGGACCGCATCGAACTGCGCGTTCCGCCGCCGGTTCCGCCGCCCGAGCCGCCGGCCCCGGTGGCCGAAGGCCAGACGCCCCCACCCGCACCGCCACCGCCGCCGGCACCGCCACTGCTGGCTGCGGTCAGCATGTGGATCAGTGATTTCAAGAAATTCGCTGATGGGGCCAATTCGCACGCCAAGCAGGTTGCCGAGAGCATGGCGACGATTACCCGCAGCGCTCCCATGGCGCAGTTCGACTCGGTGATCGCCACGCTTGGTGCCGACCGCGGCGAAGTGCTGAGCGAAACCCGGTGCCTCGGCTACCTGATCCAGGCCAAGGACGACGCGAAGTGGGACTCCAACAGCTATGCCAAGAACTATCTGCCCAGATTCTTTGCAGCCTATGGTCCGGAGGCCATCAAGCGCATCGAGGTGGTTGAAGGCATACAGAGCGCCAATGGCTCCAAGGCCCTGATGCTGGGAGCCGTGAACTTCTACATTGCCGACCAGGAGAAGTTCCTGGAAGTCACGAGTTCCGAAGGCGTGCAGGCGGTGATTCCGGAGGAAGCCAGGTACTTCGCCAAGGCCCCCCTCATCCGGACCGTCATGCAGGTTTACTCGGTCGGCTGAGCACCGACCGGGCCAGCCGCTTCAGATGTACTTGAGGCCGAGTTCCGCGAGTTTCTCGCGGAACTTGTAGATATCCATGCCGAGTTCGCCCGAGGCCAGGCGCTGGCGTTTCTGTTCCTCCATGGCCACACGCTTCGCAGCGGCCTCGGCCACCTGCGCGGCATCGCTGCTGCGGACCACGCACACGCCGTCATCATCGGCCACGACCACATCACCTGGATGAATGGCCTGGGCTGCGCAGATCACGGGTACGTTGACCGAACCGAGGCTGGCCTTGATGGTGCCCTGTGCGTAGATGCACTTGCTCCACACCGGGAAATCCATTTCCTTCAGGGTCGCGACATCGCGCACGCCGGCATCGATGATGAGCGCCTGCACACCGCGCGCCTGCAGCGAGGTTGCCAGCAGGTCGCCGAAGTATCCGTCGCTGCAGGGCGAGGTCGGAGCCACGACCAGGATGTCACCGGGCTGGCAGACTTCAACCGCCACATGAATCATCCAGTTGTCGCCCGGTGGTGAAGACACGGTAACCGCCGGGCCGGCGATGGATCTTCCCGAATAGATGGGGCGCATGTAGGGCGCAAGCAGGCCGGTGCGCCCCTGCGCCTCGTGCACCGTGGCTACGCCGTAGCTGGCGAGCTGCCTGGAGATGGCGGCATCCGGTCGGGGAATTTCACGGACGCACACATGCTTGCTCATCATGGTCTCCTTCAGAACTTCAACTTGAACACGCGCCGGGCATTGCCTTCGAAGAAGGCCTGCTTGTCCGCAGCGGACATCGTCATGTTGTCGCAGATGTCCACTTCCGCGGGGACGTACTGGTAGGGGTAGTCCATTGCATACAAGACGCGCTCGACACCCAGCACCTTCTGGCAGAACTCGATCGCCGGCTGCCACGCGACACCGCTGTTGGTAACGAACACGTTGTGTCGCATGTAGTGGCTGACCGGGTATTTCAGTTCCTTCATGAACGGATAGCGCTTGGACCGCACCGTGGCGCCGTGCATGTAATCGATGCGGTACAGCCAGTAGGGCAGGGCTTCGCCGGTGTGGCCGACGATGAACTGCAATTTGGGGAAGCGGTCGAACGCGCCGCTGACAATGATGCGCAACATGTGCAGACCGGTTTCGGCCGCAAAGCCGAACACCGCGCCATCGAGGCCGGCTTCGACATACGGCTTCGCCATTGCCGGCGGTGGGCCCTGCGGGTGCAGGTAGATGGGCACGTTCAGCGCCTCGGCAGCCTCGAGCACGGGCAGGAACTGCGGCTCGTCGAGGAAGTGGCCCATGATGTGCGAATTGATCACCACAGCCGTGAATCCGAGCTTGCGCACCGCCCGCTCCATTTCCTTCACGGCATTGACCGGGTCGTGCGGTGCGACCGCGGCCATGCCTGAGTAGCGCTGGGGGTACTTGCGGCAGGCTTCGGCCAGCTGGTCGTTGGCATCGGCCGCGAGAGCGCTGGCTTCGGCGGGCTCGAATACCTGCACGCCAGGCGCCGTCAACGCCAGCACCTGGTGGTCGATGCCGGCAGCGTCCATGTCGGCGATGCGGGCCGGACCCAGATCCAGCAGGCGCCGCAGGATGGACTGCGCACGCTCACCTGGATGCGAGCCGTAGTAGCTCCACAAGCTGCGGAAACCCGCGTCATCGAAGCTCGGGTCGTTCACGCGCCGCAGAAAGCCGGCAAATATTTCCTTCGTCAGGAAGGCTTCTTCGGTTGCGATGCGCAGGTAGCCGGGATTCTTTATCATGCTGTGCTCATTCCATCAGGCCGTGCCGGAAAGGCCGGTATTTAAGCACAACCATGTCCTACCCCGATCTGTACCTGCTCGTTGACGGTGAGCGGCTTGGCGCGGCCGGCCGCCAGACGATTCCAGTGATCAATCCGGCCACTGGCGAAGAGCTGGGCAAGTTGCCGCTGGCGACTGCCTCCGATCTGGACCGGGCCCTCGATGCTACGCGCAGGGACTGGCCGGTGTGGCGCGCGCTGGGGCCGCAGGTACGCAGCAGGATATTGCACAAGGCGGCTGATCTGATCCGCGAGCGCAGCGAACAGCTCGCCCGCGCAGCCACCATGGAAATGGGCAAGCCGCTGCCTGAAACCCGCATCGAGGCCACGATGGCGGCGGAGATCTTCACCTGGTATGCGGAAGAGGGCCGGCGTGCCTACGGCCGCGTGTTGCCGCAACGCGTGACGGGCATGCGCATGACGGTCGTGAAGGAGCCGGTGGGTCCGGTGGCCGGATTTGCCCCCTGGAACTTCCCGTTGGGTAACCCGGCACGCAAGCTGGGCGCCCCCCTCGGTGCAGGATGCAGCGCCATCCTGAAGCCCGCCGAGGAGTCGCCTGCCAGCGCACTGGCCGTCGCGCAGGCGCTGCTGGATGCGGGTGTGCCGGCGGGTGCCGTGCAGATCGTATTCGGAGTGCCGGCGGAAGTCTCCGCGCACCTGATCGGCTCGCCCATCATTCGCGGCGTGCATTTCACGGGGTCGATTCCGGTCGGCAAGCAGCTCACGCAGCTGGCCGCAGCCGGGATGAAGCGCACGACCATGGAGCTGGGTGGGCATGCGCCGGTGCTGGTATTCGAGGACGTCGATGTGGACGCGGTGCTTGATCTGGCGGTCGGCGCGAAATACCGCAATGCCGGCCAGGTCTGCGTGTCACCAACGCGCTTCTACGTCCATGAATCAATCTACGAGCGCTTCGCCACCGGCTTTGCCGAGCGGGCGAAGAAGCTCAAGGTTGGCAACGGGCTGGATGAGGGCGTGCGCATGGGGCCGCTGGCCCATGCGCGGCGCCGGCCGGCGGTCGACGCGCTGATTCAGGCTGCCGTGAAGGATGGGGCCGGGCTTCTGACCGGCGGACATGCCATCGAGGGTCCGGGCTACTTCTATGCGCCTACCGTGCTGGCTGACGTGCCCGAGACCACGCGCATCATGAACGAGGAGCCCTTCGGTCCGGTGGCGGTGCTGCGTCCCTTCCGCGAGTTCGACGAGGTGATCGCGGCCGCGAACCGGTTGCCGTTTGGCCTTGCCGCCTATGCATTCACCAACCTTGCACGGCGCGTCAACCTGCTGGGCGAGCAGATCGAGTCCGGCATGCTGGGCATCAACAGCTTCACCATTGCGATGCCGGAAGCACCTTTCGGTGGCGTGAAGGAAAGTGGTCATGGATCGGAGGAAGGCATCGAGGGACTCGACGCCTGCCTCGTGACCAAGTTCATCACGGAGTCCTGAGCAGGCCTGCCGCTCGTCCCTAGAGCAACAACCACGCGGCCAGGCCGGCGGCCGCGAATCGCCACCATGCGAAGACGCCCAGGCCGTGGCGATTCAGCCAGGCCACCATCCATTTGACCGCGAGCGCGGCAAAGACCCACGCCGCGATGAATCCGGTAACCAGGGCAGGCCAGCCGTAGGCGGTCAGCATTTCCGGCCCGTCCTTCAGAACCGTGTATCCGGCGGCGGCCGTGAGCGTGATGACACCGAGCAGAAAGCTGAATTCGACTGCCGCTGCCATCGACAGGCCAGCAGCCAGGCCGGCCAGAATGGTAACCAGGCTGCGGCTCGTGCCTGGCCACATGGCCACGCATTGGGCGAGGCCGATGAGGGCCGCGGCCTTCCAGGTCAACTGGGAGAGGTCCTTGCCCTGGTGATGTCGTCGGGTCCAGCCGGTGAGTGCAAGGATCAGGATGCCTCCCATCACCCATGCTGCGATCACCGGCGTGACGCCAAACAGGTATTGCTCGATGCGCTCATTGAACAGCTTCCCCAGCACGGCCGCGGGCGCGAAGGCTGCGAGCAGATTGATCACCAGCATGCGCCCGCTGTCATCCCGACCGACGATGCCTTCGAACATCGATCCCACGCGCGCGCGGTACAGACCCAGCACGGCGAGAATGGCGCCGCCCTGGATCGCGATGGCATAGGCATCGGAGGCCTGATCCTGCGGGATATGCAGCAGTTTCTCGGCGATCAAGAGGTGTCCGGTGGAGCTCACCGGAAGGTACTCGGTGATGCCCTCGACCAGTCCCAGAATGAATGCCTGCCAGATCTCCACGGTCAGGTCCGCCCGGTGCGCGGCGCCGGGGCAACCCGCTGCCACAGGCGTATGGCGAACAGCAGGCCCAGCAGCGCCAGCAGTACGCCATCCAGGCTGCCGCCGCCGCGATGTACTTCAGCAGCGGGTGGTGGCGAGCTGGAACTGGCGCTGACGGGTTTGAGTACCACCTCGGCATTGTCGCTGTCACCGCTGCTGTCGGTGACGATGAGTCGTACGGTCACGCTGCCCCTTGCGGGTACCGGAACGCTGGCAACGGCCTGGTCTGCATTGGTGATGGCGGGTGTGTCGGCGCCGCCGGTCACGCCGGTCACGCTCCATGCATAGCCTGCGATGCTGCGCGCGCCGCTGTCGGCGGCTGCGCTCGGGCTGCCATTGAGCCTGTAGACATTGCCGGAGCGGCTGACGCTGATCAGAACTGCGGGGCGCAGTGCCGCCCGCACCGCCTTGCCAGCATCGATCATGCCGGCGCCGCAAACCGCAGTCGTACAGACACAGGGCAGATCCTGCGTGGGTTTCTCCGACGGCACCACGCACATGTCGGTGGTTCCGAGTTCATCGCTGGTCGGAAACGCGCGTGCGGTTTCCTTGATGCGGGCGATGAGCTGCGCCGGCGTCAGCGCCGGGTTGACCGCCTTCATCAGGCCTGCGGTTGCCGCCACCAG
This sequence comes from uncultured Steroidobacteraceae bacterium, assembly GCA_964456255.1. Taxonomy (GTDB): domain Bacteria; phylum Pseudomonadota; class Gammaproteobacteria; order Steroidobacterales; family Steroidobacteraceae; genus ZC4RG30. Next base: position 9,221 of record CAYWDZ010000083.1, read on the forward strand.
TGGGGCGGAGAAGCTGGTGCCAAATGAGGGGTGTACCAGCGGCAGCGAATAGTCATCCTGTGTGGGTTGCTGCTCGCCGAGATTGGTAAGGGTATTCAAGGCAAACAGGCACGGAGCATCAGGTTCCGAGACACCGCAATTGCCAGCCGGCGCGGCGATTCCCACCTCGGGCCCCAGATTGCTGAAGCCCACTTTCGTGCCCGCGTGGCGCAGGCCGGCGACGGCCAGCACTCCCGGGCAATCGGCGGGCTGATAGACCACCCCGCCGTCATTGCCGGCAGCTGCCACGATCAATACCCCGACCGAAGTGATCTCGCGCACCGCGGTTGCATAGATCCCGGAGCATTTGCCACTGGACCCGAGGCTCATGTTGATGATGTGCACCGGATGCAGGTTGCGATGGTTTCGCAATGCACCAGGGTCGGTCAGCAGTTCAGCCGGTATCGGCAGATTGCTGGCGCTGTCGAAGAAGCCTGCGGCCCAGTACATGCCGGCCAGCACGTCCGACAGGTATCCGCCGCATTTTCCCAGTACGCGGACCGGCAGCATGCGCACGTTGAAACCCGCGCCAGCCATGCCGATGCCGTTGTCGGTGTTCGCGCCGATGAGTCCAGCGACCCGCGTGCCATGCCAGCTGCTGGGCAGCGGCTCGTCGTAGTTCTCACCGCCGCCGCACTTCTGGTCGTTGTCGTCGAACGGCGGCATCTGCAGTTCCTGCAGGGTGATGAAGTCGCCCGGGTCGGTCGGGTCGGCATCCCATCCGTCTCCGTCGTTGGATGCGCGCGCGTCGGACACGAAATCGAAACCCGGCAACAGCTTGCCGGCCAGGTCCGGGTGATCAGGGCGAATGCCCGAGTCGATGATGGCCACCACGGCCGGCGAAGTGGCTGGCGTGGCGCCGCCACGCGTGATGTCCCAGGCCACATCAGCGCGGATCGCCGCGGGCTGGGTGCCCCGGAGATACCACTGGTAGCTGTAGAACTGCCGGTTGTAGAAGAAGAATCCCGTGAACAGCGGGTCGGCGGGGGAGTAGGCCAGGGCCTTCACCCGCTGATCGGCCTCGGCGAATTCCACTTCCGGGTCGGCGCGCAGTGCCGACAGGGTGGCGTTGAGCTGCTGCCCGGATTGACCGGATCGCAGCTGCAGGAGCGAGAGGTGACCGCCCAGATGGCGCGCACGGACAAAGGGATTGCCGAGACGTGTCGCCAATTCACGCACGTGCTGCTGGCGCACCTGCGGGGCCGCAGCGGTGATGTCGCGCCACTTGACGATGATGCGCTCGACACCATCACCTCCGGCGGCGGCGGCTGGCGGGCTCGTCGACGACAAGGCCAGCAGCAGCAGGGCCAGCAGGCGGACGCAGGATTTCACGCGCGAATGTTAGCCGGAATGTGCAGCGCTGGCGATTTCTTGGCGCTCGCGACACTTAGTCGGCACCACGACTGGATGTCGATGCGCTGGAATGTTTGCGCAAGGAAGGAGGGTCGATGATCATCTTCCGTGTTGAACACAACCGGCTGCGCCTGCAACGCCTGCAGGTACACGTGTGCGAGAACGGTCTGGAGCGCAGCCGTGGCCTCATGTTGCGACGGCGTCCTGATGCGGACTGTGCCTGGTTGCTGCCGGGCCGCAGGCTCGTTCACACGATCGGGCTGCATTACGCCATCGACGTGCTGTTCTGCGATGCTGCGGGGCAGATCCTGCGCATCGAGCGTGCGTTGCGGCCCTGTCGAGTGGCGCGCGAGCGCCGCGCGCGCCAGGTCTGGCAGTTATGTGCCGGCGGGGCAGAGCGATGGGGCTGGAACGTGGGTGACCAGATCCGGCCCTGCTGATCCCTAGAGCTTCGTCTGGATCTTGGCCTTGGCCTGCAGGCCATCGACGTAGGCCTTGAACTTCTTCTGCTCCACCAGCTGCACCAGCCGTTCCTTGGCCGAGTCATAGGTTGGCGGAGTTACAGGGCGTGTGTCGGTCAGGCGGATGACGTGATAGCCATACTGCGTCTTGACCGGTTCCTGGGTGTATTCGCCCTTGTTCAGACCCTTGATCACGTCGACCAGCGGGCCGTCGCCGGTCCTGAACCAGTCCAGATCCCCGCCCTTGTCACGCGTATTGGCGTCCTTGGAATCCGTCTTGGCGAGCTGCGCGAAGTTCGCTCCGGCCTTGAGCTTCTCGATGACCTTCTTCGCGGCGTCTTCGGTGTCCACGAGAATCTGGCTGGCGCGGTACTCGGTGGTACCGAGCATGGCCACCTGGATGTCGTATTCGGCATGCAGTTCCTCTTCGGAGGGACGCCGATCCTTCAGGTAGGACTGCTGGCTGGCGCGCTGCAGGATCTGCAGGCGCGACAGATCCATGGCGGCACGAGTCTCGGGGAGGGCGGCAATGCCATCGCGTTCAGCCTGCGAGGCGATCACCTCGGCCTGCACCAGCGCATTGAGGATCTGGGTGCGCTCTTCATCCTTCAGGTCCGCAGCCGGCTTGCCTGCAACGCCCAGCGCATACTGTTCGAAGGTATTGCGGCTGATGGCATGGCCATCCACCGTGGCAACGGCGTCCGAAGTGCTGTCTGCGCCGGTCTTGTTCTGGGCGCACGCGGCGAGGACTGCAACTGCCGTGGCGGTGAGCAGCAGCTTGAGGCGGGTCATCGGGAATCTCCTGTTTCTTCCGGGGTCAGCGCGTTGATCTGCAGGGCATGGATGCGGCCGGGTAACAGCGGCGCGGCCGCAGCATACACGAGGCGGTGGCGTTCGAGCGGCTTGAGGCCAGCAAAATGG
>CAYWDZ010000084.1:0-8744 GCA_964456255.1 uncultured Steroidobacteraceae bacterium
GCGCCACCTGCACGTCGGCGCCCAGCACCAGGAAGGCCTGCACAAGGTTGTAGGTGAAGGAGTCGTAGTTGTCGATCAGCAGGAGTTTCGGCTTGCTCATGATCAGAGACCTTCCTGCGCCATGGCCAGAGCGCTGCGCAGCGCGGCACTCTTGGCATAGACCTCGTTGTACTCGGACTCGGGGCGGCTGTCCGAAACGATGCCCGCACCGGCCTGGTAGCTGTACTGGTCGCCCTCGAACACCAGCGTGCGGATGGTGATCGCCTGGTCCATGTCGCCCTGCGCGCCGAAGTAGCCGATGGTGCCGCCGTACAGGCCGCGATCCACCGGCTCCAGCTCCTCGATCAGCTGCATGGCGCGCACCTTTGGCGCGCCCACCAGCGTGCCCGCGGGGAAGGTCGCCGCGAACAGGTCGAAGGCATCCATGTCTGGCGCGAGCGTGCCCTTCACGCCGCTGACGATGTGCATCACATGGCTGTAGCGCTCGATGACGCGGTACGGATTCACGTGCACGGTGCCGGCCGCGGCCACGCGGCCCAGGTCATTGCGCGCCAGATCCACCAGCATCACGTGCTCGGCGTTTTCCGTCGGGTCGGCCAGCAGTTGTCGTTCATTCGCGAGGTCGGCGTCCGGATCCTCCATGCGCGGCAGCGTGCCCGCGATGGGCCTGAGCTCAGCCACACCCTTGTTGAGCTTGACCAGCGCCTCGGGCGAGGAACCCACCACGGTCACGCCGCCCAGCGAGCAGTGGTACATATAAGGAGAAGGGTTGATCAACCGCAGCGCGCGATACACCTGGAAGGGGTCGAGCTGGTGCGTGCCGGTGAACTTCGACGACAGCACCAGCTGGTAGACGTCCCCCGACGCGATGTATTCCTGCGCGGCGCGCACGCCGGCCATGTACTCCTCGCGGCCCAGCGACACCTTCGGCTCACTGAACGATCCCGCGGCACGCGGCAGCACCAGCTTGCCGCGCAGCGCGCTGATCACTTCCTCGCGCAGCACGCGCCGCTCGGTCTCGGTGCCCGCATGCAGCAGCGCGATGCCGCGCGTCAGGTGATCGAACACCAGCAGGGATTCAGGCGCGATGTAATGCAGGATGGGCGCGCCCGGCCGGCGCGCATGGATCAGCGGCAGCTTCTCGAAGAAGCGCACCACATCGTAGGCAGTGAACCCGACGAGGCCACCCGCCAGCGGCACGCCCGGCACTTCCGGCTGCGGCCGTGGCGCGCGGGCCAGCGCCTCGCGCAGCCGCTGCAGCAGGGCCTCCTTCGAGCCCGGCACCGGATATGAATGCGGACCGATGGTGAGGCTGCGCGAATCCAGCCGCACCTCGAGGCCGTCGCCGAAGCCGATGAAGGAGTAGCGCGCCTGGCGCTCCCCGCCTTCCACGCTTTCCAGCAGGAAGCGCGGCCGGAACGATGTCAGCTTGGCGTAGGCCGAGACCGGAGTGTCCAGGTCCCCGGCGATGTCGAATGGCGGTTTCAAATCAATTCCCCAATAAAAAAACCCATCCCGGTGGTGCCGGAGATGGGTTCTGGTGTTCTTGCTACTAAGTTTGTCTAGCGCTTGCGCTCAACGACGACCAGTACCCCGCTCCGTCAGGAGTGGGGCCACCACCAGCCCGCGGCGGCAATCATGTGGGTGTGGGTCGTATTCATGCGGGAGGCAGTATGGCCAGCCCCTCTTGGGGCCGTCAAGCGGCCCGCATGCAAATTCCGCTGGCGATGTTCGGGCTGGCCGGATTCACGTCCACGGAGCGGGTGCCGGGCCGGAACACCAGGTCCATGTCTTCCATGGGAATGACCCCCAGCAGCACCTGCTCGCCCAGCACCAGGGCGCCCACATAGCCCGCACGGTTCTTCAACCTCAGCAGCACTGGGCCGACATAGGGGCAACTCCTGCGGGAACCATCAGCCAGCGTCACCTCACGATGCTCCAGCACCTGCAAATCGAGTTGCAGGCGCACATGCTCAGGGATGCACAGATACACCGAGCCCGTATCAGCGAGGGCCTCGACTTCCATCGGCGCAAGGGAAGGTTCGCGCGGATTGGTCAGCTGCAGCCTGGCGGTCACGATGCCCATACCTCCAAAGTAATGTGTTCCGAGAGGATCTTGCCACACCCACTGCTCGCGACAACAACCCGGAATGGCATTCAGGGTGTAGATTTCGGCCAAGACCAGTGAAGGTGCATTGGCCAGACATGTTCCACGAATTATTTGGCTGGACATGTCCAGCGAAATTTCGGAGTAACAAGGAGAACAGGATGTTGCAAAGCACTCCGCACAATTCATTGTCGACTTTGTCCAGCCAAGAAATTCGCTGGACAAACATAATAAGTAGTTAGGCGACACGGACATGTATTCTCCACGTCAAGTTTCCCTGATCGCTGGCGCAGCACCAGCACTCCTAACGCTTGGTGCGAGCATTCATGACTACATCGCCTATGCCAATTCGAGCGACACAGTCGAATCACTGTCCCATTGGCACGTGCTGATACTCTGGGTAGTAATGTTTGTTACTTCGTTCATTTTCGGAATATTCGTGGCTGCATCGGTTCGCTTCGGCCTCTTCACTTCCAAGTGTCGCGGTCTCAGTCCACGAAGCGCATTTCTGATTGCTGCAATCATCACGGCAATAGTCGCGGTGTTCACATTCACGCCAATAAACGCACAATCAATCGTCGTCGCCGTGGCGCCGAGCCTGCTTGACGACCCAAGACTCTTTGCGTTGGCGATCAGATATGGTGTTTCTGCGGCACTTCAACTGGTTACCTTTGGACTTGTCGCACATGCAGTGGCCAGGTTCACAAGAGCTCGCGCAAGTGTCGCCTAACAATCGCTGCAGCGCTCGGGTGGCCGGTGGTACTTGGCATGCAAGTCGCCGGCCGTCATCGATAAAGTGCCCATGATCAGCCTCGGCGAGCCACCCGCCGCAGAGCTCAGTCGTTAGGCGGCGAGGACACATAGGAGAGACTTCATGCGGATCACCTACGGATTGATCGGAGCTTTTCTTTGTGAAGCTACCTTCTGTCAGGTTCCCCTTTACATCGACAAGGGGGCGTGCCCTGGGGAAGGCTGTCGTTACGGTGAGCGGTGGGTCGCAACCAGGGAAGTAACATTGCTCGAAGCCCCAAATGCCATGGGGAAGTCTGTTGCAGTAGTCCGTAGCGATGAAGCTGTTACTACCGTTACGGGTGAAGTCCACTCAATTCCGATCCGCTTCGTCGTGAATCGGACTCACGGCGAGTTCGCTCCTGGCGACGAGGTTCTCGTCTACACGTACCTTGGCGAGGGTCGCTTTCGCCTCAGCCACAACGGTGCGCTGAAGGTGGCAGATCTGGATATTGGACCTCGAGCTACCTCCGATAGCACGCAGTGCGCAACGAGCCCTACCCGTTGCTGGGGCACGCTCGCAAAGGAGCTGAAGTCTGATTGGTGGGTCCGGGTTCGCACTCAGGGTGGTTTGGAAGGATGGGTTCCAGGGTCGGCAGGCTTCAAGACGCCCTCGGAACACTAGCGTGTCGCCGCCCAACAAATCGCTGCTGCGCTCGGGCGGCGGGTGGTACTTGGTATGCAGGGAGGTAACCGTCATGGATGAACTGCCCATGTTCAGCCTCAGCGAGCCACTCGGCGCTGAGCTCAGTCGTTAGGCGGCACTACAGCATGGCCTTGGGCATCAGAATCAGAACCGCATCCTTCATGCTGCTGCTCGGATCCGTTGCTTGCGTCACCACCAGCACCAGAAGAATAGGTCCTGACATCACCTACGCATGGAATGATCTTCCCATCTACTCGAGCACTTCCGGAGTCGTGTCACGGCAAATGTGCCACACCCTCGAAATAGTGACCCTCCCCGCTGAAGTACCGCAGGTCACCCTGGAGCGCATCGCAAACCTTGCTGAGCAAAGTGGGTTCTTTGATCTTGAGCCAGGATTTGCCGAACCAAAGCCTCAATTGTTTGTCGGTGATGATGGTGAGACATACACAGAGATCAGGATTTCCTCGCCATGCTGGTCGACTTCATTGGAGATTGCCTTTGACGGGAAGAAGAATCGGATCGCCTGGTCCTGCATGGCAGACGCCAATGTCAATGGCAGGCCTGAAGTCGCTGCCCTGCGTGAGGCACTAGCTCCCCACTTTGACAAGCTTCCACGGCAACCCTGTGCTCTCCGGTAGTTGCACATCGGCAAGCATCGTGCCGCCTGACAAATCTCTGCTGCGCTCGGGCGGCACCATGAAGGGCGGCGCACGGTTTTGGGTCGCATTGATGCTGGTCACGCCGCTGATGGCTGCGGACCTGCCATCTCGCACACCGACGTTGGTGAGCGAGAACCCCATGCCGTACCTGACGCTTGGCAGCCTCGTTATCAATACAGACAGCTCGAAGTTCAAGGACGTCATGTACACGGTGGGACGCGCCATCGAAGCCAATAGCGACATCGATACCGACGACGAAGCCTCTTACCGCTAAAGAGGGTGGATGGGATGGCATTCCGTCTGCTTCACCTACGCAAATGTAGAGGTTCACTTCATGGAAGACATCATGGCTGGTCCAGACCAATTCAATCAATTCACCATCGATGCTGTGAGCAAGCCGGACCTGCGGTGCATAGCTTTGCCGGAGTCTCTTCAGCCGGTTCGTGTCGGTGGCTGGCTCGAAATCGGAAAGTCGCGAAGCGACGTCGAGAACCGATTCAAGACACGTCACGACAAGTCAAGAGATCAGAGTACCTACGAGTTCCGGGGAACCTTTCCGAGGTGTACCGTTGACTACGAGGGTCTCTCCGCAACCCTGGAAGTGCGCTATTCAGCGGGCAAGGTCACACACATTTCCGGAAGGCAGGTTGCGTCGTGCTAGATGTGCCGCCCCACAATTCGCTGCAGCGGGCGGGTGGCCGCCGCTGAGCTCAGCCGTTGAGCAACCTGGTGACCTTTTCGCACAGTGCAGATCATCATGTAGGATGCGGCTTGCTCCGACACATCAGCACCGGTTCAGGTGCCCCCCTTTCACGAACATCCAGGAACACCACATGTCCAGCGTTGGCTATCACGAACCGATTGAGGAACTGAATGACGAAGTGCGAGACATGCACCGCGCGATTGTTTCTCTGATGGAAGAGCTTGAGGCAGTCGACTGGTACAACCAGCGAGCGGCAGCCTGCAAGAATCCGGAACTCAAGAGCATCCTCGAGCACAACCGTGACGAAGAGAAGGAACACGCCTCCATGATCCTGGAGTGGATTCGTCGCAACGACGAGCGCTTCTCCAGGGAACTGAAGGACTATCTGTTTACAACGAAGAGCCTCAAGACCGACTCGCACGGCAATTGATGAAGTGCCCATGACTGGCCTCGGCGAGCCACCCGCCGCTGAGCTCAGCCGTCAGGCGGCATGCCAACCTGCTGTGCTCGTGTTTCAAGTGAAGAAGGATCGCGCATGAAACTACGGAAAGCTTCAATCATCGCGGTATGGTCTGCAGTTGCACTGCCTCTCGGAGCCGCAGAGCCTTCGTCGACGTGGCCTGACAGGAACCTCGCGAAGTTCGTATTTGAACACCTGGATCTGACTACCTTCCGCAATTCAACGGGACCACGAAGACGCCCGGGAGACAGATTCTTCCAGGACCTTGGAATCCATCCAGATCAGGTATCGGACACAGATGCGGCTTCAACGCAAGACGATTGGCTGTATTCCGTCAGAATTCTGGAAACGCGCGACTACACCGGAGACGGTACGCCGGAGGTGCTCATTTGCTTTTCCGACAAGGCCAGGAACGGTGGAACCTATTCCGCGACGAACTCCTATGTCCTGCAATACATCGACGGTCGGGCCATCGCGCTTGCGCTGGATGACGACTATCGTGCCGAGAAGGCTGGATGCAAGCATTGAGAAGCCGTGCTGATGCCGGCAGCAAGCGCGCTTCATGGGCGCCTTCGTGAATCCTCCGGAAGGCAAGGCGGTTTCAGTGCCGAAATTCCATGCGAGGACGGTCTTCTTCGTCAGCGACGCTTCACGCTCCCTGGCGTTCTATACGAAGGAGCTCGGATTCTCCCTGGAGTGGATGTACGAGGAGAATGGCAGGCCGCATGTGTTTCAGGTGAGCCTCCATGGATTTGATCTGATATTGAACCAGGCCGAGCCTGCCACCATGCACCGACCAGGCCATGGTCGCGTGTTCATAGGCCTTGAGCCGGCTGAATCTGCTGCGTTCAAACAGCACGTTGCAGACAGAGGCATCAAGACATCCGTTGTCTACTGGGGCGCTCCGACAATCGCGATCCACGATCCGGACCAGAACGAACTGTTCTTCTGGCTGCCGGAGGATGAGCGGCAGAAGTTGTAGAAGGAAGTTGCTGGCCATGCAGACGAACTCATCTGGCACATTGCGTCCGGTTCGCGTCATCTACGCCTGCGGAATGGTCGTCGCCGTTCTCGTCTTCGGGGTGGTGCTGCTGGGCGTGGTTATTGAAGCGCGAGAACTCTGGCGCGAAGGCGCTTCCACGTTTTTCGCCGATGCAGCCGGCCGGCTGGTCGGTGGCGCGCTGGTCGCCTTCCTGAGCGCGGCTCCCTATTTCATCCTGGCGGTGGCCGCGCGCCAATCCAGCCATCCTGCTTCATTCGCCGTGCTGGGCACCCTGATGCTGGGGCTGCAGCTCTTCCTCACCGTCAAGATGCTCTTCCTCGCACACAGCTCGACGGCATCAATTGGTGTGCTGTTTGTACCTTTCTATTTCATGGCATTCGCCATCGCCGTGCGGGTCGTGGTGGCGCTGGCACGAAGGGCAAGGTTGGGCAGGGCTGACGCGCGCTGATGCCACGGTTGCCCACAGCAGATCCGTGCAGAGAGCCGGGAGCCATGCGTAGCGCTGCCCTGTGTCAACGCGGCGTGTCACCGAGATTGCTCCAGCTGACGCGGCGGGTGAGCACCATCACCATGGCGAGGATTCCAAACACCAGCAGCGAGCCCATCAGCAGCGCGTAGTCCTCGGAACTGAGGATCCCGTACAGCAGTGCGTAGAGGCTGGCGAGCGCGGCACCGAAGGCCACACCCTGCCCCATGCTGCCCAGCACGTAGCGCACGTAGTAGCTGATCAGCCCGACACATGCCGCGGCCGCGACCAGGTAGGCCAGGCCGAAGCCCATGTGCTCCGAAAGAGACAGCAGCAGCAGGAAGAACATGGCCAGTGCGAGCCCGACCAGCCCGTACTGGATGGGATGCACGCTGACCCGCCGCAACACCTCGGTCAGGAAGAAGCCGGCGAAGGTCAGCCCGATGAACAGGAAGGCGTACTTGGCGGCGCGCTCGCTCTTCAGGTACTGGTCCACCGGGTCGATGAAGCTGACGCCGAAGTGATCGTCTTCGAGTGCCTTGCAGCCGGTGGGCGCATCCGCACAGCGCGCGAGCACATCTTCCATGTTGGTGGCGAAGAAGGAGGTCTGCCAGTCCGCGCTGAAGCCCTTGCTGTCGATCGCGCGCTTCACGGGCAGGAACTCGCCGACGAAGCTTGGATGCGGCCAGTCGGATTCCAGATGCACGCGGCTCTCGCGCCCCACCGGCACGATGTTGAACTCGCGCGTGCCGGCGAGCGTCAGTCCGATTTCGAATGGGATGCTGCCCACAGCCGCGGGCAGCGGCGCCTGCACGCCGCTGGCGAACAGCGCGGTACCGGTGCCCGGTGCAAAGGGAATGTCGGTTCCATTGGCGCGCAGCGTGAGCGCATTGCCGATGCCGCGGATGTCGCTGATGCCGAGCACCAGCCGCGGCTCCCCGAAGCGGTAGCTGGCTGCGTCCTCGGTCACGCCATAGTTCGCCGGCACGTCGAACTGGCCAGTCAGTTGCGCCTCGGCGCGATACACGCGCGCACGATAAATGCCGCGCTGGCGCTCCTCGGTGCCGAGCCTGCCAGTGAGATCCATCATGGCAGGCAGCAGTCTCAACTCCCCCTGCACTTCCCGCGCCACCGTGACCGGCCGGTCACCACTGCCGGCCACCTGCTCATGCACGGTGCGCTGATAAGGCACGACAAGAATCGGCCCGGTCAGCGTCTGTGCGCCCGCATCGCTGCGCGCCACATCGGCCAGCACCTGGTCACGCAGCCCCTGCCGTTCGTGGATCAGGCCGCGGATGCGCACCATCGGCACCATCATCAACAGCGTCAGGAAGAGGATGGCTGCGATCTTCAGCAGCGGCAGCAGACGGCTCATTGACGCACCTCACGCTGGCCCAGGAGTGCAATCGCCAGCGCGCCCAGCAGCACGCCGGCGCGCAGGAAGGGACCGATCTGCGTCAGCCACTGGCCACCCGGCAATGCGTTCACCAGAAGCGGGAGGAACAGGTGCAGGCTGAACACGCCGAGGCTGATCGCAAGGAACATGCGCGAGCGGCCCCGGCTGAAGGCGATGGCCAGCGCGCCACCGGCCAGGACCAGCATGGTCAGCCACAGCATGGCGTCGGCCACTCCGCGTGCGCCATCGGCGCCGCTGGCCGCGGCCTGCGCGTACAGGCGATCAACCAGTGCGCCACCGGCCACGAAGGCGAGCAGCAGCGGATAGATTCTTGTCATGGGGTCCACTATCGCGCCGGCCGCGCCGGGCGGGCGTGGAGCCTGTGTGGAGATTGTGTGGAGCAGGCTAGGCGGCGGGCAGAATCAGCTCGGCGCGCACTCCACCCGCCGCATTGGCGATCCGGAACGCGCCGCCATGCAACTGCGCCACTTCCTGCACGAAGTTGAGGCCGAGGC
>CAYWDZ010000084.1:8844-10250 GCA_964456255.1 uncultured Steroidobacteraceae bacterium
CGGAACGCGCCGCCATGCAACTGCGCCACTTCCTGCACGAAGTTGAGGCCGAGGCCAGTGCTCTTGCGATGGGTTCCGGGGCGCGGCAGTGAGTAGAACCGCTCGGTCACGCGCGGCAGCGCGTAGTCGGGAATCGGCTCGCCTTCGTTGAACACGGCGAGCGCCAGCATGGGCTTGCCATCAGTGGCCGCGGCCGGCGCCGCCTCCACCGACAACTTGCACCCGGGCGGCGTGAAGTCGATGGCGTTGTCCAGCAGGTTGAGCAGCGCCTGGCGGACGAGGAAGCGCTCGCCGCGCACCGTGGCTGTTGCAGGCACGGCATTGGTGGCCGTGATGCCCGCAACGTCGAGGCGTGGCTTGAACTCGGCAAGCAGTTCGTCGGCCAAGGCCTTCAGCGGAATCTCCACCACTTCTTCGAGACCGCGCCGCTGCTCCACCTGTGCGAGGTACAGCAACCGGTCGCTCAAGGCCTTCAGCCGCGCGGTCTCGGCATCGATGTGCGCGAGGAAGTGCGCGCGCTGCGGCGCCGCCATCTCGCCGCGCAGCAGCTCCGAGGCACCCTGTATCGCCGCGAGCGGGCTCTTCAGCTCGTGCGTGAGCGTCTGCACGTAGCGCTCGACATAGGCCTTGCCTTCCAGCCGCGTGCGCATGGTGTCGAGCGCGGTCGCGAGCTGATGGAGCTCGCGGCCCGGAAGATCCGGCACGGCCGGCCGTTCACCTGCGGTGACCGCATCGGCATAGCGCGTGAGCCGGCGGATGGAATGATTGAGCCACCAGGCCAGCAGGCCCCCGATAACCAGGCCCGCGAGCATGTACAGGCTGGCCAACACGATCAGGTGACGCTCCGCGCGCGCGATGAATGGCTGCACGCTGTCATTGGGCTTGGCCACGGTGACCACGCCGATGATGCGGTCGCCATCCTTCACCGGGGCGGCCACATGCATCACGGTGCTGCGCTCGTCGCCGGGCACCGCCTCTGTGGAGCGGGCGCCATAGCGCCCGCGCAGAGTTAGATACACGTCGTTCCAGCGCGAGTAATCCCTGCCCACATCGCGCCCGCTGGAATCCAGCAGCACGATGCCATTTGAATCAGTGATGTAGATGCGATGGGTGACGTCGTCCTTGCGGATGCCCCAGATGTCGGCGCCGGGATGCCGGCTGCCATAGGCTTCGAGCACGCGCGCCATGTCGCCCTCGCCCAGCGTGCCGGCCTTCATGTCTTCGGCCACGATCTCGGCCAGCAGGTTCGCGGTATCGACCAGCGTTTCTTCGGTGGTCTGTCGCACCGCCGGCTTGATCTCGTCCAGCACCTGGTACAGCGCGAACCAGCCGGCCAGCGCCACCAGCACCGCGCCGATCACGAACAGCCGGAAACTCAGCGAGAGCTGTTTCATGTGGCGCCCGGC
>CAYWDZ010000084.1:10350-11923 GCA_964456255.1 uncultured Steroidobacteraceae bacterium
GGCTTGACCACGTAGTCGTCGGCGCCGATCTCCAGCCCCACCACGCGATCGACTTCCTCGGCACGCGCGGTGAGGAACATCACCGGCACATTGCTGAACCGGCGCAGCTGCTTGCAGGCCTCGAAGCCCGTCATGTCCGGCAGACCCACGTCGAGGATGACCAGGTCAACGCCGCCACCGCGCAGCAGCTCCAGCGCAGCGGCGGCCAGCGCCACGCGGCGCGCGGCAAAGCCCTCGCCATTCAGCGCATACAACAGGGTATCCGCGATGGCGACTTCGTCTTCGACGACCAGGATCTGGTGCACGCCGCGATGCTGGGCGGTCGCGCAGGATTATTCAAGACTGCGCAGCTACAATGGCCTGCCTTTTGGGGGGAAGCGGAGCCGCATGAGCATGGACTACGAAAAGCTGGGTGCCTTCTATCTCGGCAAGGTCTTCGACGCGGCCGCGAACAAGCTCTCCGACGACCCTTTGCTGTACGACTCGCGCGACCTGACCACGCACGCGGTGTGCGTGGGCATGACGGGCAGCGGCAAGACGGGCTTGTGCCTCGCGCTGCTCGAGGAAGCGGCCATCGACGGCATCCCGGCGATCTGCATCGACCCCAAGGGTGACCTGGGCAATCTCGCCCTCACCTTCCCGAACCTCGCGCCGCGCGACTTCGCCGGCTGGGTGGATGGTGGCGAGGCGGCACGCAAGGGCCTTTCGATCGACGATTACGCCGCGAAGGTGGCCGAGCAATGGCGCGCGGGCCTGGCCGAATGGGACCAGCCACCCGAGCGCATCCAGAAGTTTCGCGATGCCGCCGAGGTCGCGATCTACACCCCGGGTTCCGACGCGGGCCTGCCGCTTTCCATCCTGCAGTCGCTCGCGCCGCCGCCGGCCGAACTGGTGGCCGATGGCGCGGCGCTCGCCGAACGCATCGGCTCGGTGGTCTCGGGATTGCTTTCACTGCTCGGCCGCGATGCCGATCCGCTCAAGAGCCGCGATCACATTCTGCTTTCCAATCTGCTGGAGCAGGCCTGGCGCGCGGGCCACGCGGTGGATCTGGGCTCACTGGTGGCGCAGGTGGCGAAGCCGCCGATCGACAAGCTCGGCGCGCTGGACCTGGAGACGTTCTTCCCGGCGAAGGACCGCATGGAGCTGGCGCTCGCCATCAACGGTCTGCTGGCCTCGCCGCGCTTTGCCACGTGGACCCATGGCGAGCCGCTGGATGCGCAGCGCCTGCTGTTCACGCCCGAGGGCAAGCCGCGCATCTCGGTAATCTCGATTGCGCACCTGAACGATGCCGAGCGCATGTTCGTGGTGACGCTGCTGCTGAACGAGGTGATCGGGTGGATGCGCCGCCAGCCCGGCACCTCCTCGCTGCGCGCCCTGCTCTACATGGACGAGATCTTCGGCTACTTCCCGCCCACCGCGAACCCGCCATCCAAGCCGCCGATGCTCACGCTGCTGAAGCAGGCGCGCGCCTTCGGCGTGGGATGCGTGCTCGCAACGCAGAATCCGGTGGACCTGGACTACCAGGGCCTGGGCAACACCGGTACCTGGCTGATCGGCCGCCTTCAGACCGAAC
>CAYWDZ010000085.1:0-11877 GCA_964456255.1 uncultured Steroidobacteraceae bacterium
CGGCCGCATCCCAGCGCAGCAGCGACAAGGCGCCGCTGAAGGCGTGCAGACGCTGCCACTCCTGTTCGAGTTGTTTGTATGGGGTAGCCGCCATGGTGTGCCCCCGGGGGGCCAGGCCTGCCGGGGGAGGGTCATTCTATCCGGGTCAGGCACCCCGGAAGGGGAACGAATCAGCCCCCGGAAGCGCTCGCTGCGGGGCTGGCCGCCGGGCCGGCCACCGGACGGCTCCCGTCGCCCCCCATCAGGCGGTCGATGGCCCGGGAAACATGCTGCGGGGAACGCGTATTGCGGGCGATCTTGACATACAGCGCGGGCACCACGAACAGGGTCAGGGCCACCGCGAACACCGCGCCGAAGAACACGGTGGCGCCGATGGACTGGCGGCTCTCGGCGCCAGCACCGGTGGCCAGCATCAGCGGTAGCGCGCCGGCCGCCGTGGCCAGCGTGGTCATCAGCACCGGTCGCAGGCGCGTGGTGGCCGCCTCCACGGTGGCGGCGACGAATTCGGTGCCACGGTCGCGCAGCTGGTTGGAGAACTCCACGATGAGAATGCCGTTCTTGCTGGCGATGCCGATCAGCATCACCGCGCCGATCTGGCTGAACACATTGATGGATGAGCCGAACAGCCACAAGCCGACCAGGGCTCCGGTCAGCGCAAGCGGCACTGCGGCCAGGATCACCAGCGGATGCACGAAGCTTTCGAACTGCGCTGCGAGCACCAGGTACACGATCAGCAGCGCAAACGCGAAGGTGAGGACGAGCCCACCGGCGGCGCGCTTGAGTTCACGCGACTCGCCGTCGTATTCGATCTGCACCGGCACGTCGCCCTGCTCGGCGCGCACGGTCTTCTCGAGGTAATCCAGCGCATCGCCGAGCGGATAGCCGCCCGCCAGGTCCCCCGTGATGGTCACGGAACGCATGCGGTTGAAGCGCCTGAGCTCGGAAGCGGCGCCGGTTTCCTGGGTCTGGACCACGCTGGCCAGCGGTACCAGCTGACCACCCTTGTCGGAACGCACGTAGATGTTGTCCAGGTCCCCGACCGTGGCGCGCTGCTCGTCGCGCGCCTGCAGCACCACGTTGTATTCCTCTCCGCCCATCAGGAAGGTCGTGACCACGCGTGATCCCAGCATGGTCTCCAGCGCGCGCCCGACATTGGTCAGCGATACGCCCAGATCCGCCGCCTTGTTGCGATCGATGCTGACCAGCAGTTGCGGCTGGCGCTCTTCATAGTCCACATCCAGGTTGGTCAGGCCGGGATTGGCGGCGGCCGCCCTCACCACCTGTTCGGCGATGTCGGCGAGCTGACCATATTCGTTGCCCTGCAGGACGATCTGCACCGGCCGGCCATTGCCACCCAGCGCGCCACGCGAGGCCGCGCTCGGCGAGATGCGCGCTCCGGGAATCTCCTGCGTACTGCGACGCAGGCGTTGTGCGATCACTTCGGCGCTGTCCGCACGCTCACCCCAGTCCTTCAGTGGCAGGAACACCATGCCGCTCGACACCGATCCCTGGTTCTGCCAGCTGCCAGTGCGCTGGATCACGCGCTGCGCATTGCCGCGCGCCACTTCCGAGGCGGCGACGGTGGCAACCTGGTCCAGCTGGCGCTGCATGTACTCGAGGCTGGCGCCTTCAGGACCATTGACCTGGATGCGCACCGTGCCGCGATCCTCCGACGGGGCCAGCTCCTGCGCCAGCCGCAAGCCCGACCACGGCCAGCCCAGCACCAGCAACGAGATCACCGTTGCCGCCGACAGCCCAGCCGCGCCCAGCACCAGCCACGGTCGCGCACCAGCCAGCGTCCAGTGCAGCGCCGCGCTGTACTGCCGCGCCAATCCCCGGAAGGCGCGATCGACGCCCGCCGCGAACCGGCCGCGACGGATGCCGCCGGCAAACAGCCTGGCCGTCATCATCGGTGTAAGCGTGAGCGCGACCAGCGCGGAAATTGCCACCGCCGCGGCCACGGACACCCCGAATTCGGAAAACAACCTGCCCACATTGCCTTCCATGTAGGAGATGGGCAGGAACACGGCCACCAGCACCATGGTGGTCGCGATCACCGCAAAGCCGATCTCGCGACTGCCGTTGATCGCGCCCAGCAGCGGTGGCTCGCCGAGCTCGATGCGGCGCACGATGTTCTCCAGCACCACGATGGCATCGTCGACCACGAGGCCGATGGCCAGCACCGCGCCCAGCAACGTCAGCGTATTGATCGAGTAGTTCAGGGCCGCCATGACGATGGTGGCGGCCAGGATCGACACGGGAATGGTCGCGGCCGGTATGAGCGTGGCGCGCATGCTGCCCAGGAACAGGAAGATCACCACCAGCACGATGATTCCGGTCTCGCCCAGCGCATGCAGCACCTTGCGCATGGACTCACGGATGAACACCGAGTTGTCGACGTTGATGCCGAGACTGATGTCCTGGGGCAGGGTCTGCTGGATGAGCGCGATCTCGTTCTTCACCGCCGTGGCCACTTCCAGCACGTTCGCCGTGGACAGCGGGGTGACCGGCATCAGCAGCGCGGGGCCGCCATCAATGGCGGAACCACCGCGCTGGTTCTCCGCTGCAAGCTGTACCTGCGCCACGTCGCCGAGCCGCACCAGGTAACCATCGGCACCGCGCCCGACGGTCAGGTTGCGGAAGTCCTCCTCGGTGCGCATGGCTGTCTCGGTGCGCAGCGTGAATTCGCGCTCCCGCGATTCGATGCGCCCGGCAGGCAATTCGATGTTCTCGTTGCGCAGCGCGGCTTCGATGTCGGCGACCGTGACACGCCGCGCCGCCATCGCGCCGCGATCCAGCCAGATGCGCATTGAATAGCGCCGCTCGCCATTGATCTGCACGGTGGCAACTCCGGGCACGGCGCCCAGCCGGTCCACCACGTAGCGTGAGGCAAAGTCGCTCAATTCCAGCCCGTTGCGCTTGTTGCTGGCGAGGACCACGAACATCAGCTGTTCTGCGCCACTGTCCACCTTCTGTACGCGCGGCGGATCCGCTTCCTCGGGCAGGCGCCCCATCACGCGGGAGACCCGGTCGCGCACGTCGTTGGCGGCGGCATCGATGTCCCGGCCGGTGCGGAACTGCACGTCGATGCTCGAGCGCTCGTCGCGGCTGCGCGAGGTCACCTTGTCGACACCCTCGAGTCCGGCGACTTCGTTCTCGATGAGCTGCGTCACGCGCGACTCGATCACCGTGGCATTGGCGCCGCGATAGTTCACTTCGACGCTGACCACGGGCTGGGAAACGTCGGGATATTCGCGCAGGGAGAGCCGCAGCGCGGCCATGACACCGGTGATGATCAGCAACAGCGCCAGCACGGTGGCGAAGACCGGCCGCCGGATCGACAGCTCGGAAATGGTCATGAGCCGGAGGATTGGGCTGCGGCAGATCCAGCTGCTGCGCCCAGGTCCCTGATCGCGGCTCCATCACTGAGCTTCAGCGTACCCTCAACCACCACCCGGTCGCCCGCCTCGAGTCCATTGGTTATCTCGACGTATCCGGGCTCGCGCCGACCGAGCGTGACTTCACGCTTGGCAACCTTCTCGCCCTGCAGCACATAGACGAACTGGCGGGCCTGCTCGGGCACCAGTGATTCCTCGGGAACCACCAGCGCCGCACGGTTGTCCGGCGCAACCGCCACCGTGAGGAACATCCCGGGCTTGAGCGCGGCATCACGATTGGGCACCACCGCGCGCACCATCACTGCACGCGTGGCTGGATCCACACGCGAATCGACGCTGACCACCTTGCCCGTGAAATTGCGTCCCGGCCAGGCGCTGGTGGCTGCAGTCACGGACTGGCCCGCTCGCAGCTGCGACACGTAGTTCTCCGGAACAGCGAAGTCCACCTTGATGCTGCTGGTGTCATCGAGCGTGGTGACCACCGTGCCCGGATTGATCAGCGTACCCAGCGAGATGCGCCGCAATCCGACACGGCCATCGAATGGCGCCCGGATGTAGGTGTCGGCCAGGCGCGCGCGTGCGGCGGCAACGCGCGCTTCATTCGACTTCATGGTCGCTTCGAGCTGCTCGTACTGCGATTTGGAAACAGCCTGCGTCGCCATCAGTTCGCGGCTGCGATTGAACTGGCTGCGACTCTCCTCGAATGCCGCCTCGGCCGCGGCCAGATCGGCGCTCGCCTGGCCGCGATCCAGTTCCACCAGTATCTGCCCGGCGTTCACGACCTCGCCATCGCTGAAGCTGATGGCGGTGACGATATTGGTGGTCTTGGATGTGACGCTTACCGCCTCGTTCGCATTCGCGGTACCGATGGCCTGGATGCCGGCGTTGATCGCGCGCTGCTGCACAGTTGCGGTGATGACCGGAATGGGGGCCACACCAGGGCGCGCGGCCGGGCCCTGCGGCCGTGACTGCGCGGTCGGCGCGGCCTCGTGCTTGACCTCATAGATCGCCCAGCCTGTCGCGATCAGGCCAAACGCAATGCTGAAGGCAGTGACGATTGATCGGGTATCGGCCATGGCCGGGGCATTATGGCAGCAGCCGCGCCAGCTCGGGCGGTGGCATTCCCTCGCCAACCCACAGGACCGCCCCGCCCGCCCGGGGCTCGATAATGAGCTGCCGGCCGGTACTGGTGGCCACCAGTAATTGCGGTTCCGGCTCGGCCCCCAGCAACTGGAAGCCCAGGCCAAAGCCTGCGTGCACCGGCGAGGCCACCATGAACCCGGCCAGGCGCCCCGGTTCCCACAGCTGCTGCCCCCCGAGGCGGCCATCTGCCGCCAGCAGCAAGGCGATGCGCAGCCAGTCGCCGATGCTGGCACGCACACAGCAGTGCGCAGCCATGTCGCCGCGGCGATGATCCAGCATCGCAAAGGCATCGTCCGCTGCAATGCGCGACCACAGCCGCTCCTGCAGCAACGCCACAAACGGCGCACCCTCGAGCCTGGCAGCGAGCACCGCCAGCAACTGCGCGTTGACGGGCGAATCCTCGAAATGCGAACCCGGCGGCCACACCGGCTGCCAGCGCAGTGCCACGCGGGAGAAGTCCGGACCCGCGACCAGCTGCGCGCGCCGGTTGAAGGGATTCAGCGGCGCGAACTCGCCCGCCGGCATGCCGGAGAGTTGCCAGAACAGCTGGCGCACCGTGATGGCGCCGCGTCGATCTTCGCTCCACGCCGGCAACACTGCGCCGGAGGGCCTGTCGAGCAGACCCGGATGCTCGGCCAGCAGCTGTGCATACAGTGGCACGAGCACCACCGGTGAAAGCCCCCGCCAGTCGACCAGCGACGTGGCATCAACACCGGGAGCGAACCATGCATCGACACGACCATCGGCGCGGGCGCGCAGCAGTGCCTGCGTGGAACTGGTGGATGCCAGGGCCTGAAGCTGGGGATCCTGCTGAATCTGCAGCGCGAGCGCGCCTTCACCACCGCGCAGGGCCTGGGTGTTGCCCGGAATGGAGGCAGGCCACCCGGTGGACGATGCCTGCCACTGCCACGCCCTTTGCCAGAACGGCCAGTGCGCGACCAGCGACCCCACCCCGAGTGACAGCGTGACGAGGACGACTACGGCCGCTATGACCAGCATGCGCTGCATGCACGCATGATACAGCCGTTGTTCCCGCTAAACTCCCTGACGATGGCCCCTGCTCCCCTGAAGATCTGCTTCATCGCATCGGAGATCGCGCCGCTCGCCAAGACCGGCGGCCTCGCCGACGTGGCTGGCGCGCTTGCCAAGTACCTGCATGCCGACGGCCACGACATGCGGGTCTTCGTGCCGCTGTACCGGCAGATCGACCGCGCGAAGATTGCCATGTGGCCGGTGGAATTCCTGCGCGACATTCCCGTGCAGCTTGGCCCGCATACGCTGCATTTCTCGGTGCAGGCGGCACGCTTGCCCAACTCGGATGCGCTCGTCCATCTGATCGATGCGCCGGCACTGTTCGACCGGGAGCGCATCTACGGCACCGCAGCCGACGAACACCTGCGATTCATCCTGCTGACCCACGCCGCCTTCCTGTGCTGCCAGCGCATGGCATTCGCGCCGCAGATTCTTCACTGCAATGACTGGCACACCGGCTTTGGTCCGCTGCTGCTCAAGACCGTGTACGCATGGGACCGGCTGTTCCACGGCACGCGCAGCCTGATGTCGATCCACAACCTCGCGTACCAGGGTGTGTTCAGTGCCGCATCCACCGCCGACATCGGGCTCGGTGATGCGGCCCACCTGCTGGACGGCGGCGACCGGGCCGCGGGCCGCGTGAATCCGCTGCGCGAGGGCATCGCCCATGCCAGCGCCATCAGCACCGTGAGCCCCACCTACGCGCTGGAGATCCAGACGCCGGAATACGGCTATGGTCTCGATGGCCTGCTGCGCAGCCGCGCCGGCAGCCTCACGGGCATTCTCAATGGCGTGGACTATGAGGACTGGGATCCACGCATCGACCGGTTCCTGCCGCATCATTTCGATGCCGGCAACCTGGCGATCAAGCAGGCACTCAAGCGCGCCTTCGCGCATCGCCTGGGGCTCGCGCTGCCGCCACGCGTCCGCACGCCACTGATCGGAATCGTCAGCCGGCTGGCTTCGCAGAAGGGCCTTGATCTGCTGCTGACGGCCTTGCCGCAGTTGCTGGCCAGGCACCGCTTCTGTCTTGCAGTGCTGGGCAGCGGCGAGGAGCGCTACGAGAGCTTCTTCCGCGTGATGGCCGCGCTGTATCCCACGCGCGTGCACTTCCGTGCCGGCTACAGCGAGGAACACGCGCACTGGATCGAAGCCACCAGTGACATGTTCCTGATGCCTTCGCAATACGAGCCCTGCGGCCTGAACCAGATGTACAGCCAGCGCTACGGGACCATACCGATCGTGCGCCGTACCGGCGGACTGGCCGACTCGGTACAGCACTTCGACCCGGCCACCGGCGCGGGCACTGGCGTGGTGTTCAACGACTACGACGCGGGCGCGGTGACCTGGGGGGTCGAGACGGCGCTGGCGTGGTACGCCAGGAAGCCGCTGTGGCAGAAGCTGGTTGCCAATGCGATGGCCGGGGATTTCTCCTGGCAGCGCCGCGTGGGCGATTACGTCGCCCTGTATCGCGGCATGCTCGCCGGCTGATCAGTGCAGTTTCAGCGTTCCGGTGTGATCAAACGGGATGCTGCGCAGCAGCCCTGAAGACAACTGGACCTTGCCGCTGATGCGGTACGGCGCATTGTCCTGGTTGCCGCTGGTCAGCAGACGCAGCAATGCGCCAGCCGCATTGGCGGTGACACTCACATCGAAGTCGGTGTCGCCGCGGGCCGGGATCACGAATCCGCCCATTGAATCGCCATGCGCGAAGGCGCGTCCGGCCAGTTCCACTTCGTACGTGATGCTCTTGACCGGCAGCTCCACGTCGTTGGGGTTGTGCACGCGCATGCGCACGCGCAACTGCTGCTGGAACAGATCACCCTTGACCAGATCGACATCGACCACCGACAGGTCCGGCTGCTCGAGGTGGGTGTAGGCGCAAGCCGCCAGCAGCACCGGCAGTGCAAGCGCAACCATGGTCCGCGTCGCGTTCATTCAATGCCCCGGTTGTGCAGCTGGTTCAGCTCACGATACCGCGCGGCCAGGTCCGCGGTAAGTGTCGGCAACGACAGACGCCAGCTCCAGTTGCCCGTGACGGTCCCGGGGCGATTGAGTCGTGCCTCGGCGCCCAGGCCCAGCAGATCCTGCATGGGCAGCACCGCCATGCACGCCACCGAGGCCAGGGCCGCGCGCAGCAGGCTCTGCGGCACTTCATGGTCGGCACGGCCGAGATAGCGACGCACCAGGTCGCGTGACTCGGGTGCAAGCGATGCATACCAGCCCACCGTGGTGTCGTTGTCATGTGTACCGGTGTACACGATGCTGTCAGTCTCGTGCTGATGCGGCAGATGCGGATTGGCGGCATTGCCGTCGAATCCGAACTGCAGCACGCGCATGCCGGGCAGGTGAAAGGCGCGGCGCAGCGCGGTGACCTCCGGCGTGATCACGCCCAGATCCTCGGCCACCAGCTCAAGTTGCGGCAGCTTCGACTGCACGACCCGGAGCAATGCCGCGCCAGGCGCCTTGCGCCAGGTGCCTTCGCGCGCCGTCGCCGCGCCAGCTGGCACGGACCAGTAGGCTTCCAGCGCGCGAAAGTGATCGATGCGCAGCAGATCGAAGCGGTCAGCCTGCAGGGCGAGCCGCCGCAACCAGAAGCGGAAACCGTCGAGATACTGCGCGTCCCAGTCATACAGCGGATTGCCCCACAGCTGCCCATCGGCGGCGAAGTAGTCCGGCGGCACGCCGGCCACGGCCCGTGCCTGACCCTGCTCATCCAGCTGGAACTGCCGGCGATTTGCCCAGGTGGCAACGGAGTCCGGCGCAACGTAGATGGGCAGGTCACCCAGGATGTGGATGCCACGGGCCGCCGCATGCGCGCGCAATGCGTGCCACTGCATGTCAAAGCGCCACTGCGCCCGCGCGCGCTCCATCATCCTGGGCTGCAGGCGCCGCGCCGCGGCCTCCAGGGCAGGCATCAGCCGGTCGCGCAGCGGCTCCGGCCAGCGCCACCACGGCGCGCCGCCCTGCTCTTCACTGATGGCTTCGAACAGCAGGTAGTCGTCCAGCCATGACGCGGACTCGGCACGCCATTGCTCGAAATCGCCGGCGCCACCCGGGTCCGGCGCATGCGGATCAATCAATGCGGGATTGCCCGCGCGGTCCGAGCGTGCCCAGTACGGCGAACCGTGATCGTCCACCGGCACCAGCGGCAGCAGCTGCCACACCGAGAACCCGGCTTCCGCCATCCAGTCGAGGAAGCGCCGGGCCGGTGTACCGAAAGCCCCTGCGCCATCGTGCTGGCACAGCGAAGCCGCCGGCAGCAACACGCCGGCGCGTCGGCGCGAAAGCACCGTGGGGCGCGTCATGAACGCCGCATCACGCCGCCCGCCTCGGGCGCACCACGGCCGGCGCTGATGGGCACCATGAGTACAGCGGGAGGCTCGAGCTTGAGCGCGCGATACAGGCTGGTCAGTTGATGACGGAACAGTTCGTCGAAGTCACGCACCGCCCCGGACGGGTTGTAGTCGCCGAACCACCAGAACCAGTCCGAAGCCTCGCAGGCTGCAAGCTGCAGTTCGGCCGTCGCGATCTCTGCAGTGCTCAACGAGCCCCGCGCCATCACTTCATCGAAGGCGCGCTTGGCCGTGCACAGGAGGTCCCAGCCGCGATTCTTGTCGGCATCGCCCATCCAGGTGGACAACGTGCCGTACACCCAGCTGCCAGCGCGCAGTTGCGGCAACTCCGCCGGCGCCATGCCCGCGGCACGCTGCTGATCGACGAACTCCGACAGGGTCATGAGTTGCAGCCGGGGATGTCCGGCCAGCTGCGCATACATCGCAGACAGAAAGAACCAGCCGTTGTACGGGTAGTACTCCCAGGCATTCTCGCCATCGAGCGCAATCAGCAGCACACGGCCCGCGCTGCCTGCGGTGCGCCCGGCGAATGCGGCCAGTTCCTGCACCAGATTCGCGGCGGCATCGTCACCGTGCCATTTCGAATAGGTGAAACCGATCAGGTCCGAATAGCCGTCGTGCCGGAAGAAACAGGACAGCCGGCTGCCCGGCAACGCGAACGGCTGGTTCAGCAGGCTGTCGGCCTCGGCCTGCTCATCCGGAATCGCGATGCCCGACCGCTCCAGTGAAGCCCTGAGCACGCTGACGCTGGTGGCCAGGCAATCAAAACCCGCGGCCTCGATGGCCGCCGCCGCCTGCACACTCACCGCCCCTTCCGAAGGCCAGCAGCTGCGCGGCCGGCGACCGAATACACGCTCATGGCATTGCACCGCTCGCTGCAGATGCCATGCGGCGCGCGCGGCTCCACCCGGGTAGGACGGCGCTACCGGCCTTCCTGCCGCGGGCTCGCTGTCGCGGGCCGCGCCGAAATCAAACAGCAGCGGCAGGATGGGATGGCTGTAGGGCGAGACGGCCAGCTCGCAGCGTCCGGAGTCCGACAACGCCTTGAAGCGCGGCAGCACGCCATCCAGCAGTTCGCCGATCAGTTGCAGCAGGGTGCGGCGATCCGCCGCGTCGAAGCCGCGGGCCCTGGCCGTGAGCCGCGCCACGCGCACATCACTGTTGCGCACGGATTCGCCCAGCCATGCGATGTGGTACCACATGGCCAGGTCGTACAGATACTGATCCGAGGCATAGCCGATGCGCTGCAGGTCGTTGAACCCGGGCGCCAGCCTCACCAGTTCGGCAAATGGTTCGAAACGGCTGACCAGGTTTTCACGATCAGCGCGCAGGCAGGCATTGAGCAGGGACAGGCGCGCCTGCGGGTCCTGCGGCAGTGGTGCATCGCTGAGCGTGGCCAGCAGTGAATCCGGCAGCGGCTGGCCGGCATCGAGCGCAGCACGTACCAGCGCCGCGATGTCCTCGATCTGCTCCACCAGCACCGGCGTGAAATTGACCACGGCCTTTGCACCCGGCACCTGCTCCAGGTGCGCGGCCATGTCGGTGTAATCCTTGATCGCATGCAGCCAGGTCCATGGCAGCACATACCGCCCCGACAGCGCGTCGCGGTACGGCGGCTGGTGCATGTGCCAGAACAGGATTACCGGCAGGCGATCACTCATCAACGCACGGCCGTTGCCGCATGCAGCGCTTCGGGGGTCACCAGCACGATGCCGCGCGGCGTGACCTCGAAGCGCTGTGCGTCAAGGGCCGTGTCGACACCTATCTGCATGCCGGCCGGTATGTCGCAGTGCTCGTCGATGATTGCATTGCGGATGGTGCAGCCACTGCCGATGTGCACGCCGGGCATGATCACCGAACGCTCCACCACCGAGCGCTCCTCGACCCGCACGGCCGAGAACAGCAGCGACTCGCGGACCACGGCACCGGAGATGATGGACCCGCCGGCCACCAGGGAGTTGACCGCCATGCCGGTGCGACCCTCATCGGACAGCACGAACTTGGCCGGGGGCTGCTGCACCTGGTAGGTCCAGATCGGCCACTCCTCGTCATACACGTTCAATTCCGGCGACACGTGCACGAGCTCCAGGTTCGCCTCGTAGAACGCGTCCACCGTCCCCACGTCACGCCAGTAGTTCTGCGCGCGCGTGCGCACGTTGCGGAAGGGGTAGGCGAAGATCTGCAGCCTTTCGATGGCCTTGGGAATGATGTTGCGCCCGAAGTCGTGCGCCGAGGATTCATCGGCGGCATCTTCGGCCAGCAGCTGCTCCAGCAGCTGCGTGTTGAACACGTAGATGCCCATCGAGGCCAGCGCCGCATCCGGATTGCCGGGCATGTGCTCGGGATTCGGCGGCTTCTCGGTGAACCTGGTGACGCGGTTCCACTCGGTGACGGACAGCACGCCGAATTCGCGCGCATCGGGTACCGGAACTTCCACCACGCCCACCGTGATGTCGGCGCCCTTCTCCACGTGGTACGCGATCATCGGGCCGTAGTCCATCTTGTAGATGTGATCGCCGGCCAGCACCAGCACGTGGCGCGGATGATGCGAGCGCACGTAGTCGAGGTTCTGGTAGACGCAGTCAGCCGTACCGCGATACCACTGCTTGCCGATCTGCTGCTGCGCCGGGATCACGTCGATGAATTCGCCGAATTCGCCCCGCAGATAGCTCCAGCCACGCTGCACGTGCTGGATCAGCGACTGGCCCTTGTACTGCGTGAGCAGCGCGATCTTGCGGATGCCGGAGTTCACGCAGTTCGACAGCACGAAATCCACGATGCGGAACTTGCCGCCAAACGGCGTCGCCGGCTTGCAGCGATGCTCGGTGAGGCCGCGCAGCCGCTCGCCCCGGCCTCCGGCCATGATCATCGCCAGCGTCCCGCCGGTAAGGCGGCTCACATAGCGGCCGGATGAAGTGCGCGAAGTTCTTGCCATGCACGCTATATTT
>CAYWDZ010000086.1:0-11764 GCA_964456255.1 uncultured Steroidobacteraceae bacterium
ATCTCGATGTCGGCCGGGTTGAGATCGATGTTGATGTCATCGTCGATTTCCGGCGAGACAAATACCGATGCGAACGAGGTATGACGGCGGTTGCCCGAGTCGAACGGGCTCTTGCGCACCAGCCGGTGCACGCCGGTTTCGGTGCGCAACCAGCCGTAGGCGTAATCGCCCTCGAAGGAAATGCTGCAGCTCTTGATGCCCGCCACTTCCCCCGGGCTCGAGTCCATCACCTCGGTCCGGAAGCCGCGCTTGTCGCCCCACCGCAGGTACATGCGCATCAGCATCTGTGCCCAGTCCTGCGCTTCGGTGCCACCGGCACCGGCCTGGATGTCCAGATAGGCATTGTGGGAATCCATCTCGCCGCGGAACATCCGGCGGAATTCCAGAGCGCGCACGCTGGATTCGAGCTGGGGCAGTTCCCTTTCGATGTCGGCCACGGCGGCCGCATCATCTTCAGCCTCGGCCATCTCCAGCAGCTCGCTGGCGCTGGCCAGCGCGGAGCCTGCGGTATCCAGCTGCTGCAGATCCGCCGTCAGCCGCGCCCGCTCGCGGCCCAGTTCCTGCGCCCGCTCCGGCTTGCTCCAGACCTCCGGCAGCTCCAGCTCACGGCTGACTTCCTCCAGACGCTCCTTCTTGGCGTCGTAGTCAAAGAAACCCCCGTAGCGAGCTGGCGCGCTCGGCAAGATCCTTGAGGTTCTTCCTGATGAGTCCGGTCTCGATGGTCATGGCAATCAAGTCACTGGTGGCACGAGGCGCGGGATTATAGGGTGTTTTCCACATGCTCGATCAGCAGCTGCAGGCGCCGCTCACCCTGCCAGTGGTTGATGTCGAGACGGTACGCCAGTTTCAGGCGTCCCTGGGGTGGCGCGGTGAAACGCTCGCCATCCAGCAGATTGAATGCGATGGCATCGAAGCGCGCGCGCGAACCCGCCGGCCGCAGCCAGTACTTCACGTGCCTGTCGCCCACGATGCGCGCCGACTCCACGTCGAATTCCCCCTGGAACGAGGGCTCCGGAAAAGCCTGGCCCCAGGGCCCGGCATCGCGCAACAACTGTGCTGTCGCCAGCGAGATCTCGCTCTCGGCCAGCTCGCCATCCGTCCAGATGACGTCATCGGGCTCCACCTGCGCAAGCTGTGCAGCCACCGCGGCATCAAAGGCGCGTGCAAAGCGATCCAGATCCGCCGCGCGGATGGTGAGCCCTGCCGCCATCGCATGGCCGCCAAATCGCGCGATGAGCCCGGGGTGATTCGATGACACCGATTCCAGCACGTCGCGCACGTGCACACCGGCAATCGAGCGCGCCGAACCACGCAGTTCCCCGGACAGACCAGGGTCTGCGTCGCCTGCCGGCGCGAACGCCACCACCGGCCGGCCGACCCTGTCCTTGATGCGGCTTGCGACCAGTCCCACGACCCCCTGGTGCCAGCCGGCATCGAACAAGGTGAGGCCCGCGTGCCTGTCGCCTTCCACCCACGCGGCCAGATGCTTCACCGCAGCCTCGGCCTGCTTCTGCATGTCCCCTTCGATCTGCCGTCGCTGGCGGTTCAGCTCGTCCAGTTGCGCGGCGAGGTTCATCGCCTCGACAGCATCGCGCGCCAGCAGACAGCGGATGCCGATGCTCATGTCGTCGAGCCGGCCAGCGGCATTGAGCCGCGGCCCCACGGCAAAACCCAGATCCGCAGCGCTGGCTCCGGCGAGTTCGCGCCCGGCAACCTGGAGCAGCGCAGCCAGGCCCGGAGTGCACTGTCCGGCGCGAATGCGGCGGATACCCTGCGCCACCAGCACCCGGTTGTTCGCATCCAGGGGCACCAGGTCCGCCACGGTGCCCAGTGCCACCAGGTCCAGCCATTGCGTGACCGGACGGGCATCGCCCGCCAGCAGAGCGCGTTCCTGCATCAACTTGTACAGCGCCGCCAGCACGTAGAACGCTACACCGACGCCGGCCAGTGCCCGACTGCCGAACGCGCTGCCACGGGCGTTCGGGTTGACCATCACGGTCGCCTCGGGCAAATGCTCGCCGGGCAGGTGATGATCAGTGATCAGGACATCGGCGCCGAGTGCGCGTGCCGCAGCGACGCCCTCCACACTCGACACGCCGTTGTCGACCGTCACGATCAGCGTCGGCTGCCGCGCACTGGCCTCTACCACCAGACCAGGCGTCAGGCCATAGCCCAGGCGGAAACGGTCGGGCACGAGAAAGTCCACGGATGCAAAGCCCCACTCCGTGAGTGCCCGCATCATCAGCGCCGTACTGGTCGCGCCATCGGCATCGAAGTCACCGACGATCAGCACCCGGCCACGGACATGGGACAGCAGCAACTCGGCCGCCTCCCGCACATGCTCCAGCGTGCCCACCGGCAGCAATGCATCGAGACCGGTTGCCAGCTGTGCCGCCTGCTGCACACGTCGCGCCGCATAGATTCGTCGCAGCAACTGCGGCAGCTCCGCCGGCAATTGTGTTTCCGGGAGACTGCGCGCCTGCAGGCGTCGCGCGAGTGCACTCATGCGGCCACCTGTTCATGCCAGGGCCTGCGCCGGCGCAGCCAGCGCAGCAGCGAGCGCCAAGGCAGCTGCCAGGCAGTGGTGCCGATCTGCAGGTGCAGGCTCCTGATCGAACCGTCGACCAGCGAGCGCGCCGCGGGTGCGAGCCACTGCGATTCGAGCGCCTGCCAGTGCTGCGCCGACATGCCCCAGCGTGAAGGACTCAGCACCAGCAACGCGTTGTCGTTCAGTGGCAGCGATTGCCAGTTGGTGGCCCGGGTCACCGCCAGCCCGCAATGCGCAGCCAGCCCGGTCAGCCATGGATCGGGCTCACCCGCCACCAGCAGATGGCGCAGCGGATGCGTCAGCTGTGGCAATTGCGTAGCGTGCGCTCCGCCCCAGAACCACAGACTGTTCAGCGGCGGCACATTGCGCGCCTCACGCTCGCGATTCAATGCATGACCGGTCAGCCAGATTTCCACCTCTGCGCCGAGCCGACGCAGGGCACGCTGCGCCTCCGTGCTGGCCGCAGATCGTGTCAGGGGCAAACCAATCAATTCCTCGGGAGCCGCATCCTGCGTGGCGGCGGCGCAGGGCGCCTCGAGTATCCAGCCTCCTTCGATGGCATGAAGGTGCAGATCCGCTCCACCAAAATCGCGATTGAATGCCTCCTGCCAGCGAACGGCTTCCACCGCCTCCAGCTGCAGCCAGCCACCCGGGGGAAGATGTACGCGGCTCATGCCCGCCACCACATGCACCGGTGTGGCGAAACACAGGCCTGCTCCTGCGGGCAGCGCCGGCATCGCCCGCGCGGCGACGGCCACATCCGGCACTGCCCCTGCGGCCGGCCCGCCCACCACAGACAGCACGCCACTGCGCCAGCCGGGAGCACCGGGCAGGCGCCGGGCACGTGACAGCATCGCCGTGAGCACCGGCAATGGCGGAAGCGATGCGCGCATGGCCGGGTCATCTGCCATCCGGGGTGGTTGCGGTCCGGGCATCGCGATCAGCAGACTCATATCGCGTATCGTAGCCACTCCATGAGACTGCACGAACAGCTCCTGGCCCGCATGAATCTGGTCGGGCGCTACGGTCCGGGCGAGATCCACATCAACGGCCGCCGCCTGACTGCACCGCTGGTGGTCGCACCGGGCTTCTTGCTGGAAGACTGGGTCGCACGGATCGACTTGCTCACTCCGGAATCGCTTGCCCCGGTCTGGGCGCAGCAGCCACGCATCGTGCTGCTCGGCAGCGACCACAGGCCGGCAGGGTCCCTGAAGCCCCTCCGCGGGCCGTTCGCCGAGCGACAGGTCGCGCTTGAAGTCATGGATCTGGGCGCTGCCTGCCGAACCTACAACGTGCTGGCGCAGGAAGATCGCGCCGTCGTCGCATTACTATTCCCTTAAGGCGCCGCAATCGTGCGCTGCTGGGCTAAACTACCGCCCCTTTTTTCAACAACCTCGGGGATACCCGCATGCGCCTTCGACTCGTGATCCTGCTCGCCACCGCCGCCAGCCTCGTGGCTTGTACCCAGGCGTCCCAACCCACGCCCAAGACCGACGACGAGAAGGCCATGTATTCGCTGGGCGTGCTCCTGTCGCAAAACGTCAAGAGCTTCAACTTCACCGACCAGGAACTGGCGATGGTCAAGGCTGGCCTGGCCGACGGCGTCCATGGCAAGGAAGTCATGAAGATGGAGGAAATGGAGGGCTTGGTCCCCAAGCTGCAGACTCTGCAAACCACCCGCATGGCCGAGGCAGCCAAGCGTGAGAAGGAGGCCGGCGAGGCCTACCTGACCAAGGCGGCCAGCGAGGCCGGTGCGCAGAAGACCGCCAGCGGGCTCATCTACAAGCCCGTGCAGGAAGGCACCGGCGCGTCACCCAAGGCCACCGACACCGTCAAGGTGAATTACGAAGGCCGCTTCGTGAATGGCAAGGTGTTCGACAGCTCCATCGAGCGCAAGGAGCCGGCCGAGTTTCCGCTCGACGGCGTGATCGCGTGCTGGACCGAAGGCGTGCAGCTCATGAAGGTCGGTGGCAAGGCGCAGCTGACCTGCCCGTCGAACCTGGCCTACGGAGAAGAAGGTCATCCGCCGCAGATGCCCGGTGGCGCCACGCTGGTCTTCGATGTGGAACTGCTGGAAATCCTGAACCCGGCGGCCGAGGCTGCCGCGGCACCCGCCAGGTAATCCGCCTCCCCAAATGCAAACCGCCCGCCAGATTCTGGCGGGCGGTCATGCAGACTCACCGGAGGAAGACACGGGGGACAGATTCAGAGAGCAGTTCGACCACTATTCGGAGCTGACAGACTCGAAGTGTGGAAAGCGCTTGTTCTGATTTTTGTATCGACCCGTTTTAAGTATTTTCCAAACCTTCCCTGAACCCTATTGCGCCTCCGTGCCTTCCTCCGCTGAGCCCGCCCAACGACTGTCGCCGATTGGCTACGGGCCCGAATGTAAACCCGCATCGTCGCAAGCCGCAAGCCCTTGACCGGATCGGATTTTCGAACTAGGGCGTATCGATTCGCCCTGTCTCGAAATGCCCATCCCGGCCTCAGGCCATCGCAGATTCACCCTCCGGTTACCCCGGACAACAGCGGAACAAAGGCTACTCTTTCAAGCACTTCCTGCTTCACGCCGTTCTCGCGTCGCGTGATGCGCAGCAGCTGCTGCTGCCCCTCGGGACCCACCGGCACGATCAGCCGGCCACCCACCGCGAGCTGCTCGACCAGCGCCTGGGGCACCGCAAGCGGGGCCGCCGCCACAATGATTCCGTCGAATGGGGCCTGGGATGGCCACCCCTTCATGCCGTCCCCATGCTTGAGCCGGACGTTGCCCACTTCCAGCTCCTTGAGCCGCTTCCTGGTTGGCGCGACCAGCGCCTCGACCCGTTCGATGGCGAATATCTTCTCGACAAAGGGCGCCAGCACGGCGGTCTGATAGCCGCAGCCGAAGCCCACCTCGAGCACCTTGCGCGGCGTGGCGCCGGAAAGCAGTGCCTGCGTCATGCGCGCGACGATGTAGGGCTGGGAAATGGTCTGGCCCCACCCGATGGGCAAGGCGGTGTCTTCGTAGGCACGCGAGGCCAGCGCCTCGTCGACGAAGATGTGGCGCGGCAGGTTGCGAATGCGATCCAGCACGCGCAGGTCGTGAATGCCCTGCTCCTGCAACCGCTGCACCAGCCGGTCGCGCGTGCGCGCGGAGGTCATGCCGATGCCGCTGTGTCCTCCCAGGCTCATGCCAACCTCATGCCAGCGGCTTCAGCCATTCCGTCAGAGTGGGCAACGCCTGGTGCCTGGTCAGGTCGATCTGCAGTGGCGTCACGGACACATAGCCCGCGGCCACCGCGTGAAAATCCGTGCCTTCGCCCGCATCCTGTCCGGCACCCGACGGCCCGATCCAGTACATGCGCTTGCCCTTCGGATCGTCCACCGGAAGGATGGGCTTGGAACGATGCCGCCCACCCAGGCGCGTCGCCCGCATGCCCCGGATCTCGTTGTAGGGAACATCCGGGACGTTCACATTGAGCGTCATGCCGCGCTCCAGTGGCCGCTGCATCAGGCGAGCCACCAGAGCTTCAGCCACTTTCGCGGCCGTATCGAAATGCCGGCCACTGTCCGGCTCCATGGCCAGCGAAAATGCCACCGTCGGCAGACCCAGAAAGCGACCTTCGATGGCCGCGGCCACGGTGCCGGAATACAGCGTGTCATCGCCCAGGTTGGCACCGTCGTTGATGCCCGCGCAGACGAGGTCGAATTCGAAATCGAAATACCCCGATATCCCGATATGCACGCAATCTGTCGGTGTCCCACCCATCACGTAGTGCACATCCGGGGCGCTGCGAAACACCCTCAGCGGCACATCCAGCGTCAGTGAATTGCTGGCGCCACTGCGATTGCGGTCCGGTGCCACGATGGTGGTGCGGGCCAGCGACCGCAGCGCGGAATTGAGCTTCTGGATACCTTCGGCAAGATAGCCGTCGTCGTTGCTGACCAGTATGTGCATTGAGGTGCGCCAAATATACTGGAATCGATGGACGAGGACGATCCAGAACTGTTCCGCAGGGCCATGCGCGGCGTCAGACGCATCGGCTCCGGCAATCACCACGCGAGCCGGCCGCGCAAACCGCGGCCCTCTGCCCGCTTCGCGCATGCAGAACGACATGCGGTGCTCCAGGAGAGCCTCGGGGTGGTCTCACCGCTGGATCCGGTCGAGGAATCCGGCGATGCATTGCTGTTCCGACGTCCGGGCGTCAGCGAGCAGATGTTCCGGCGCCTGCGTCGCGGGCAATATCGCGTGGAAGCGGAGATCGACCTGCACGGCCTCACTGCTCAGCACGCCCAGAATGCCTTGCGCGATTTTCTCGCCGAGTGCCTGCTCCATGGCGCCCGCGTCGTACGGGTCATTCATGGCAAGGGCCTGCGCTCCGGCGCACGCGGCCCGGTGCTGAAGCTCGTGGTCAGCAGCTATCTGCAGAGAGTGGGCAACGTGCTGGCGTTCGCCAGCGCGCGCGAGGTCGATGGCGGCTCCGGCGCGATTCTGGTGCTGCTGGCGGTGAAGCAGCACCAGAAGCGCTAGCAGCTGTGTCCGATCAGGCCTTCTCGGGCGGCAACTGGTCGCCAGGCACCCAGAAGCCGTGCACCTGCGGGGCAGCGCGATACGGCAGCTTCACGGTGGCGACCGGACCTTCATCCATGTGCTGCGCGTCCACGATCAGCAGATCGGAACGGCCGTTCTCCTGCTGGCGTGAACACACACCCACCAGATAGCCATCACCCTCGGCCGCGCCCTTGCGTCGCGGCACGAAGCACATCTCGCTCACCGAACTGCCGGCGCCCGGGCTGAACACGTCGATCTTGCCGGTCTGGTGATCGATGCGGGCCCAGCCACTCTTGCCCTGCACCCCACCCAGCAGGAAGCCGTAGCGATACGGCACCGTGTGGTAGCGATCGTCCTGGCGGGCCAGGGCGCCGGTGAGTTCCGGATGCAGCGTCTCGAAGCCGAACGGACGTGGTGTGGTCTTGGATGTATCAACCGAGAAGCGGCGCACGCGACCGGTGGCCTTGACCGGATCGTAACGATCGTTCGGATTCGGACTGGGGAAGAACGGGAACTGGTTGCTCTCGCCACCATCCATGTCCACGTACACCATGTTGCCGTCGCTCCAGCAGCCCATGGTGTGCGTGCACATGGTCTGCGGCCCCTTGAGCCACTGGACGTCCTTGCCGTCGCCGCCACGGCGCATTACGCCCAGGTAGGTGTCCTTGGTGGAATCCCAGCCCCAGTGCACGCCGCCCTTCTTCATCAGGTCCTCGCCCAGGTAGGCGAGCGGATACACCAGGAACACGATGTGCTTCTCGGTGATGGCGTAGTCATGGATCTCGCTGCAGTACGGGGCCTTGACCCGCGCCTGCCAGATGGTCTTGCCCTTCTGATTGACTTCGAACACCGAGATATCGGTGCTGCCGAGGCCCGCCGACTCGTAACCGAAAGCCAGCAGGTTGCCCGTGTGCGAGTCGTTCTTCGGATGTGCCGTGAAGGTCTCGCTCTTGATCTTGCCGTCGAACTTGTAGTTGCCGTCCAGCGTCTCGAGCGTGTGCGGATCCAGCGCCGCAGGCATGGTGTCCTCTTTCATCGCGAGGATGCGCCCGTTGTGGTACCAGACCTGCGTGTTCTGCGTGCCGCGGAACTTGCCGGCCACGCTGGGATCGTCGGTGTACGGATTGCGGTACACGCCATAGAGGGAGCGGCGTGCCTTGTGCTGCAGCAGCCAGCGCTCGTTCTTCACCCAGCGGCTGAGGTAATCCACGTGGCTGTTCTTGATGCGGAACAGGCTGACGTGCCCTTCGCCGTCGAAGTTGATGTCGCCCTCGAGCGCCTTGGGCTTCGGATACTGCGCGTCCGGGCCCACGCGGTAGAAGCCGCCGTCGAGGTCATCCGGAATGTCGCCTTCGACCTCGCAATCCCACAGCGTGTTCTCGGAACGGTTGACGGCCGCATTGGTCACCGCACCTCCGGCAGCAAACTTGCCGCGTTCCTTGGGAAACTGCACTTCCGCCCGCGCAGCAGGCGCGACCATGGCCCCGGCGGCCGCGCCGAGCGCAGCGGCACCGGTCAGGAAAGTGCGACGATCCAGCGACGAGTCGCGCTCGTCATCTTGCTTGCGGCCCATGTTGATACCCCCGAGCTGTTCTGATGTAGACCCAGGCCCGGGAGCTTACCTCGCCGCATGGACATTTGGCGCAAACGGGACGCATCTGCGGTGCGCCCTAGCCTGCTATCAGCACCACCGCATGGGCTGCGAGCCCTTCCCCGCGGCCCAGGAAGCCCAGCTTCTCGGTAGTCGTGGCCTTCAGGTTCACGAGTTCGGGAGCCACACCCAATGCCGCGGCAACGCTCGCGCGAATCGCTTCGCGATGCGCGGCGATGCGCGGCGCTTCGGCGAGCAGCGTCAGGTCCGCGTTCACCACGCGCCAGCCCCGCTCACCCAGCAGCTGCACCGCGTGGCGGACGAACTGCGAACTGTCGGCACCGCGCCAGCGCGGATCCGAGTCCGGAAAGTGCTGACCAATGTCACCCAGGCCCGCCGCCCCGAGCAGCGCATCGGTCAGCGCGTGCAGCAGCACGTCCCCGTCGGAGTGCGCCACAACGCCTTGTTTCCAGGGAACCCTGACGCCACCGAGAATTACCGCATCGCCCGGACCGAAGGCGTGCACATCAAACCCGCTGCCAGTACGAAAACCCATCGTATCGCTCCCCTGCGCCAGCAGTGCAGCAGCCAGCGCCAGATCCGCGGCCGTGGTGATCTTGATGTTGGCGGCATCGCCGGCGACCAGGCGAGGCGCCTCGCCGAGCCACTCGAGTGCCTGCGCCTCATCGGTGGGCTCGCGCCCGCTCTCATGTGCCGCCTGCAACGCCCTTCGCAGCAGCCCAAGACGAAACATCTGCGGCGTCAGTGCGCGCCATAGCCCTTCACGCGGCGGGCTCTTCAGCACCCGTTGTGACTCGCTGGCACGTTTCAATGTATCTGTCACCGGTGCAGCCAGCAGGCCGCCGACCGGATCCCCGGCGCAATCGGCCAGCAATGCGTTGATGTCAGCCGCGCTCACGCACGGGCGAGCTGCATCGTGCACCAGCACCCAGCTCTGGTCGTCGTCGGCAATCGCCTCGAGCGCATTGCGCACCGAATCACAACGCCGGGCTCCACCCTGCACCGGGCGCAGGCGCGGCTGCCGTGCAGCGGGTAGCGTTTGAAAGATGCGGTCTGCCGCATCCAGTGCCACCAGCACACCGCGACAACGCGGATCAGCCAGGAAGGGCGCCAGGGCATGCTCGATGACGGCGTGGCCGGCAACACGCTGGTATTGCTTGGGCGCGCTCCCGCCGAAGCGGCGTCCGTGGCCAGCCGCCGGCATGATCAGCCAGTACTGCAAGGGATCAGCGCGCGGCCAGCGCGGTGGGCGACAGCGACAGCGATTCCGCCGGATTCTCGGCCGGATAGACCGGAGCGGTGACGACCTGGTAATAGGTTTCGTTGGCGCGAATCATTCCCAGCCCGGATCGGGCCCGCTCTTCGATGGCAGCGTAGCCCTGCCTAAGGTCTTGCACCTCGGCTTTCAGGCGCCGGTTGCGCGCGGCAAGCTCACTGTTTTCGGCAGCCTGCTTCTCGACGGCGGTGGAGAATTGCAGCACCTCGCGCGCGCCATGCGGGGACAGCCATATCCGGTACTGCAACACCAGCACCAGAGCGGCCAGCACACCGATGAACCACTTCATGAGCGCGAAGCCTATAACGCTACAGCGGGAAAGGGAATGCCTCCCGGCCCGCATAGCCGGCCTTGCCGGCCAGCAACCCTTCAATGCGCAGCAGCTGGTTGTACTTGGCCACGCGGTCGGAACGCGACATGGAGCCGGTCTTGATCTGCGTCGATGCCGCTGCCACCGAGATGTCGGCGATGGTGGTGTCCTCTGTTTCGCCAGAGCGATGCGACACGATCGAGGTGTACTTGGCCTTTTCGGCCATCTCGATGGCCTGCAGCGTCTCGGTCAGCGTGCCAATCTGGTTCACCTTGATCAGGATGGAGTTGGCCACCCCTTTCTCGATGCCCTCCTTCAGGATCCTGGTGTTGGTCACGAACAGGTCGTCGCCCACCAGCTGGATCTTCTTGCCCAGCTTGTCGGTGAGCAGCTTCCAGCCCGCCCAGTCGCCCTCGGCCATGCCGTCCTCGATGGTGATGATGGGGTATTTCGCCACCAGCGCTGCCAGGTAATCGACGAATCCGGCCGAATCGAAACTGCGACCTTCGCCTTCCAGCACGTACTTGCCGTCCTTGTAGAACTCGCTGGCGGCGACGTCGAGGCCCAGGTAGATGTCCTTGCCCAGCTTGTAGCCGGCCTTGTCCACCGCCTGCTCGATGATACCCAGCGCCTCCTCGTTCGAGCCCAGGCTGGGCGCGAAGCCGCCTTCGTCGCCCACCGCGGTGGTGAGGCCCTTGTCGTGCAGGATCTTCTTCAGCGTGTGGA
Organism: uncultured Steroidobacteraceae bacterium; assembly: GCA_964456255.1. Lineage (GTDB taxonomy): Bacteria > Pseudomonadota > Gammaproteobacteria > Steroidobacterales > Steroidobacteraceae > ZC4RG30. The sequence continues at coordinate 11,004 of CAYWDZ010000086.1, forward strand.
AGACCTCGGCGCCGTAGCGCACCGCCTCGGCCAGCGTCGGGGCGCCCACCGGCAGGATCATGAATTCCTGCACGTCGAGTGAGTTATCCGCATGCGCGCCACCGTTGATGATGTTCATCATCGGCACCGGCATCTGCGACAGGCGCTTGAGCTTCGCGCACAGGTACATGAACAGCGGCAACTTCATGTTGGCAGCCGCCGCCTGCGCGGTGGCCAGCGAGACCGCCAGCAGTGCATTGGCACCCAGGCGGGCCTTGTTGTCAGTGCCGTCGAGCGCAATCATCTTCGCGTCGATCGCGGCCTGATCCATCGGGCTCATGCCCACCACGGCGTCCTTCAGCACGCCATTCACATTGGCCACTGCCTTCAGCACGCCCTTGCCCAGGTAGCGGCTCCTGTCTCCGTCACGCAGCTCGACGGCTTCGCGGGTGCCGGTGGAGGCGCCGGATGGCACGGCGGCACGGCCCACGATGCCGCTGTCCAGGCGCACCTCGGCTTCAACAGTGGGATTGCCGCGCGAATCGATGATCTCGCGGCCCAGTACATCAACGATACGGCTCATTGCAGGTCTTCCTCGAAGGGCTTGGTTTTCACGGCTCGGTCAATTTCGATCAGCTGTTCCAGCAGCGGCTGCATGCGCGCGAGCGGCCAGGCATTGGGCCCGTCCGACAGCGCATGGTCCGGATCCGGATGGGTTTCCATGAAGATGCCGGCAACGCCTGCGGCCACCGCAGCGCGGGCCAGCACGGGAACGAATTCAC
>CAYWDZ010000087.1:0-9853 GCA_964456255.1 uncultured Steroidobacteraceae bacterium
GGCGACACGATTTTCGGCCCGGTGGCAATCGCGATGACACCAGACGCCAAGCTGATCATCGCCGTCAGCGGGCTCTCGGCTGACCTGGCGCAGAAGCCCGATCAGCTCGCCGGCAAGATCCTGCGCCTCAACGACGACGGCACCGTCCCGAAGGACAATCCCTTCGTGGGCAGGAAGGGCTATCGGCCCGAGATCTACACACTGGGGCATCGCTCCGCTTCCGATCTGGTGGTGCACCCGGTCAGCGGTGAGGTGTTCGAGAGCGAGATGGGCCCGAACGGCGGCGATGAAATCAACTGGATCAAGGCCGGCAGGAACTACGGCTGGCCGCTGGTGAGCTTTGGCCGCACCTACACCGGCCCGTGGCAGAACGAGGCCAACGTCTCCACGCACACCGGCTTCGAGAACCCGATCCTGTTCTGGATGCCGTCGATCTCCGTCACCGGCCTCACCTTCTACCAGGGCGATGCACTGCCCAGGTGGAAGGGCGACCTGTTCGTGGCCGGCGTACGCTTCGGCGAAGTGCCCGGAACGGGACGCGTGGATCGCATCCTGATCAACGAGAAATTCGAAGAGCTGCGGCGCGAGTCATTGCTCACCGACCTGCACCAGCGCATCCGTGACGTGAAGGCCGGGCCGGATGGCCTCCTCTACGTCGCCACCGACGAGGAAGCCGGGGCGATCCTCAGGATCGAGCCCGGTGGCAGATAGCGGTCAGTGGGTCATGGTGTAGATCAGATAGTCGACCGCCACTTCGTAGGCCTGGCGGGTGAAATCCTCCGGGTACGCGGGGTTATCGGCTTGCTCCCAGCCCTCGCCGTAATCGATGTTGTGCGAGATCAGCACCATCCAGCGACCCTGGTCGTCGCGAATGCCCCGCCAATGAGGCGTGACGCCATCGGCGCGTTCGTAAGTCAGCCCCGAACTCATGTATCGCGGGCCCGGTACCTGGACGCGCTCCCGGATCGGGTACGGCATCGAATAGATGATGTCGTCCGCCTGCACATCGACGACCTCCCGGTCCGGGAACACCGCCTGCATTCCGATCATGAAGTCGAGCCACTCGGCCTCCCCATGAAAGTCGTCGACCATGAGGAAGCCGCCGCGCAGCAGATACTCGCGCATGCGCGCGGCCTGGTCGGCGCTGAACCCCCAGGAGCCGACCTCTACGGCATAGAGCCACGGGTATTCGAACAGCTGGTCGGAATCCGGGCTGACCACGCGGCCGTCGAGGTCGGCGTCGACGCGTGTCAGGCGGTCGACGGCCTCGGAGAAGTGATATTCGGCGCGCGGATAGTCGACGTCCCAGCCGCTGCCGCCGTAACCGCCGTCATAGGCAAGCCGCGCAAACGTCCACTCCTTGCCCTCCGCGGCCTGCGGCCGGTCAGGGTCCGGCGCTGAGCGGCGAAAGCTGCGCTGGGCGAACACGCTCGACACGAGCAGGCACAGTGCCAATGCCGCGGCGATCCGGCGATGCGTGGGTGTCATGCGCGAATTCCTGATCGCTGGTAAGTTCAAGATCCCTGCCGAACCCTACCACGTCCCGCCGAAAATGCGGGCAGGCGCGCAAGCGCCGGGCGAGAGGATGCCGCTCGGGTCCACCGCGTCAGCACACGGCACCGGAGCAGACAGAGGCCATGAACTGCAACCCGTGGGTGCCTAGTCTGCTTGATTCCCTGACTGCGCCTGCGCGATCCGCACCCGTGGCACCTTGCCGCCGCGACGTACCAGCTTCCTGCACAGCACGTAGAACACCGGCGTGAACACCAGACCGAACAGCGTCACGCCGATCATGCCGTAGAACACGGCCACGCCCAGTGCCTGGCGCAGCTCGGCACCGGGCCCGCTGCCGAAGGCGAGCGGAATCACGCCGAAGATGAACGCCGCGGAGGTCATCAGGATTGGACGCAGACGCGTGCGGGCCGCCTCGACTGCGGCCTGCATGGGCGCAAGGCCATGCTCCTCGCCCTGGCGGGCGAACTCCACGATGAGGATCGCGTTCTTGGCCGCGAGGCCGATCAGAACCACCATGCCGATTTGCGTGAGGATGTTGTTGTCCAGGCCGCGCGCATTCACGCCGAGAATGGCAGCGAGCAGGCACATGGGCACGATGAGGATCACGGCCAGAGGCAGCGTCAGGCTTTCATACAGCGCCGCCAGGAACACGAACACGAACACCACGCCCAGCACGAAGGCCAGACCACCGGCACTGCCCGCCAGCTTCTGCTGGTAGGCCATGTCGGTCCATTCGAAGTACATGCCTGCGGGCAGCACATCGCGCGCATGACGCTCCATCGCTGCCATGGCCTCGCCCGAGGAAAAGCCTGCAGCCGTATCGCCCTGGATGTCCGCCGCGGGATACAGGTTGTAGCGCACTACCCGATAGGGCGCAGTGGTGGGCTGCAGCTTCGCGATGGCGTCGATGGGCACCATGGCGCCGGAAGCCGAGCGGGTCTTCAGGCCGCCGACCCAGGTGGCATCCTGCCGGTAGTTCGCATCGCCCTGCGCGATAACCTGGAACGTGTGGCCGAGCAGGTTGATGTTGTTGACGTAGGTGCCAGCCAGATAGGTCTGCAAGGTCGAGAACACACTGCGCACCGGCACGCCCAGCATCTCGGCCTTGTCGCGATCGACGACGGCATCGAGCGATGGGTTGCGCGTGTTGAAGTTGCTGTAGGCCTGCGAGATGGCCGGGTCCGCGGTGGCGACCTCGGCCAGCTGCTGCACGGCGGTCTCGAGCGCCCGGTAGCCCAGGCCACCGCGGTCCTCGATCATCATGCGGAAGCCGCCGGTGCTGCCGAGGCCGCGCACCGATGCCGGATTGGTGATGCGGATCTCCGCCGCGGTGATGGGTGCGAGCCGTTTGCGCAGCTCGGCGGCAATGGTCGTGGCCGTGAGCCCGACCGGCAGCCGCTCGTCGAACGGTTCGAAGATGGCCCAGATCTGCCCGGAATTCGTGGCATTGCTGAAGGTGATGCCGTCCATCCCCGAATACACGGAGGCCGACGACACACCCGGCGTGCCCAGCACGATGGGAACCACCTGCTGCACGATGGCATCCGAGCGCGCGAGGCTCGCGCCGGGTGGCAGCGTGATGGAGATGGCGACCGTGTTCTGATCCTGCGCGGGCACGAAGCCGCGCGGCGTATCCAGCACGCGCCAGACCGTGAGCGCCACGAGGCCGGCGTACAGCACCAGCAGCAATGCCGAGCGTGGCAGCAGCACCGCGGTCACGCGGCCGTATGCACCACCCAGGCCCTCCAGCCACCCATTGGCACGTTCGCCGAGGGCATGCAGCCACCCGCCGAGAGCCGTGCGCGCGGCCACGGCATCGTGCGGCTTCAGGATCACTGCAGCCAGCGCCGGCGACAGGGTCAGCGAGACGATCAGCGAAATCGCCGTCGCCGATGCGATGGTGAGCGCGAACTGCTTGTAGAACTGGCCCGTGACGCCACCCATGAAGGCCGTGGGCACGAACACCGCCACCAGCACCAGCGCGATGCCGATCAGCGCGCCACCCACCTCGTCCATGGTGCGATGTGCGGCGGCAACCGGATCCATGCCGGCGCGCAGGTGCCGCTCCGCATTCTCGACGACCACGATGGCATCGTCGACCACAATGCCGATGGACAGCACCAGTCCGAACATCGACAGGTTGTTCAGCGAGAAGCCGAATGCCGACATCACCGCCAGCGTGCCGATCAGCGACACGGGAATGGCCAGCAGCGGGATGATGGCCGTGCGCCAGCGCTGCAGGAACAGCACCACCACGATCACCGCGAGAATCATGGCTTCGAGCAGCGTGTGCTGCACGGCCTTCACGGCCTCGCGGGTGAACGCCACCGGGTTGTAGATGATTTCGTACGCCACCCCGGGCGGAAACTGCGTCTTCAGGTCCTCCATGGTGGCGCGGATGTTGTCCCAGGTTTCCAGTGCATTGGTGTTGGGCGCCTGGTTAACGCTCAGCGACACCGCCGGTTCTTCGCTCTTGTAGGCGTTGATGGCGTAGTTCTGCGCGCCCAGCTCCACGCGCGCCACATCCCCGATGCGCGTCACGCGGCCCTGCGCATCGCGCTTGATGATGGCCTGTGCAAACTCCTCGGGCGAATCCAGCCGGCCCTGTGCGCGCACATTGAGCTGGTAGGCCGCCGGGTTGTCATTGAACGGCGGTGAGCCTACGGAACCACCGGCCACCTGCAGGTTGTTGTTGCGCAGCGCATCCACGATTTCCTGCACGGTCAGGTCGCGTGCCGCCGCGCGCTCCGGGTCGATCCACACGCGCATGGCGTAGTCGCGGGCGGCATTGGTGGTCACGTCGCCCACACCCGGCGTGCGCAGCAGCCGCTCGCGCACCTGCATGCTGGCGTAGTTGGCGATGTACTTGCGATCCACGCTGCCATCGGAAGTGAACATGTGCACGATGAGCAGCGTCTCGGTGGAGGCCTTGCGCACCGTGATGCCCAGGTCGCGCACCGTCTGCGGCAACTGCGGCAGCACCGACTGGATGCGGTTCTGCACTTCCACCTGCGCGATGTCGACATTGGTGCCGTTCTGGAACGTCACCGTGATGGTCATGCGGCCTTCGCCCGTGGACGAGGAGGACATGTACAGCATGCCGCTGATGCCGTTGATCTGCTGTTCCAGCGGCGCGGCGACCGTGTCCGCGATCTCCTCGGCCGTGGCACCCGGATACAGCGCATTGACCGACACCGTCGGCGGCGCGATGTTCGGGTACTGGTCCACCGGCAGCGTGCGGTACGCCACCAGGCCGGTCAGCGTGATGACCACGGACACCGCCGCCGCGAAGATGGGTCGGTCAATGAAGAAATGCGACAGGCGCATGCGGTGCCTGACTGGCGGCTAGTGCGTGGCCGCGGGCTGCACCGGCGACTCCGGCAACGACAGCTTGCTGTCCACACCGCGCGAAACACCGGTGGGAAATGCGGTGACCTTGCCCTCGGTGACGGTCACCTTGCGGCCGGGCCGCGCGCGCTGCACGCCGCTGATGACCACGCGATCCGCCGGATCGATGCCGCTGCGGATCACGCGCAGGCCATCCATCAGGCGGCCGGGTTCGACCACCTTCTGCGCCACCGCGCCCTCGGCATCGACCACGTACACCACCTGTCGGGTCTGGTCGGTGACGATGGCCTGGTCAGGCACCATCAAGGCATCGAAGGGCTTCGACGCGAACAGCCGCATCTGGCCGAACATGCCGGGCTGGATGAAACCGTCGGGATTGTCCAGCACGGCGCGGCCACGGATGGTGCCCGAGCCGCGGTCCATGGCGTTGTCCATGAACTCCAGGCGTCCCTTCCAGCGGTACTCGGTCTCATCCTGCAGCCGGATTTCCACCGCACTGCCGCGCGCCCCGCCAGCATCGCGCTTGTACTTCAGCAACGCGGCCTCGGGCGCGTCGAACACGAAGCGGATCGGGTTCTCGGAGACGATGGTGGTCAGAGGCGTGGTATCGGCCACCACCAGATTGCCGGGCGCCAGGCGCCGGTAGGACACCCGCCCGGCCAGCGGTGCAGTGATGCGCGTGAACGACAGGTTCAGTTCGGCGGTCTGCATCGCCGCCTCGGCCGAAGCCAGGTTCGCATCGGCCTGCAGCCTGGCGGCCTCGCGCTGATCGACCTGCGACTGGCTGATCAGCTTCGATTCGGCCAGCTGGCGCGCGCGCTTCTGTTCTGCTTCCGCGTTGGCGAGCACGGCACGCGCACCGGCCAGATCGGCCTGCGCGCGGGCCAGCTGCGCGGCATAGGGGCGCGGGTCGATGACGAACAGCAGCTGCCCTTTCTGCACGCGTGCGCCGTCAGTGAAATGCACCGACTCGATCGCCCCGGAGACCCGCGGCCGGATCTCGACGGAATCAACGGCCTCGAAGCGCCCTGTGTAGTCGTCCCAGTCCGAAACGCGCTGGGTCAGCGGTTGGGCCACCTCGACGGTGGGGGGAACATCGGGCGGCGCGGCAGGCTTGCCGCACGCGCCGAGGAGCAGCGTGAGCCCGGCTCCGAGCAGGATTCCTGTAGTTCTCATGCGTGCCGGAAACATAGCACGCCTGCCCGCTTCATCAATCTGCGGGGTTGCGGGCCGAAGTTGGTCAGCGATCTGCCTGGTAACGCACGACCTTCTGCCGTTGTTCGCCCAGACCATCGATGCCCAGCCGCATCTCATCGCCTTCCCGCAGGAAGCGCGGCGGCTTCCTGCCCATGCCGACGCCCGCCGGTGTGCCGGTACTGATGATGTCGCCCGGCTGCAGGCTCATGAACTGGCTGACGTACTCGACGATGAAGGGCACTTTGAAGATGAGGTGTTCGGTGCTGCCGTTCTGCATGCGCTGGCCATTGAGCTCCAGCCACAGCTTCAGGCGCGACAGATCGCCGGCTTCATCGGGCGTCACCAGATAGGGGCCCACTGGTCCGAATGTGTCGCAGCCCTTGCCCTTGTCCCACTGGCCGCCACGCTCGATCTGGTAATGGCGCTCGGACAGATCATTGACCACGCACACGCCGGCCACGTGTTCGAGGCCGCGACCCGCCGGTACGTAGCGCGCTTCGCGCCCGATCACCAGGCCCAGCTCGACTTCCCAGTCGGACTTGGCTGACCCGGGCGGCAGAATCACATCGTCATTCGGGCCGGAGACCGCCGAGATTGCCTTCATGAAGATGATGGGCTCGGCCGGTATGGGCATGTTGGCCTCGGCCGCATGGTCCCGGTAGTTCAGCCCGATGCAGACGAACTTGCCGATGTGGGCCACCGGTGGGCCGATGCGCGCACCGGCAGCGACCTGCGGCAACCTGCTCGCTTCCAGATTCGCCAGCGACGCGAACCCGGATGCGAGCAGCTCCGGGTTGATATCGGCAATGACCCCCGAAAGGTCGCGATGAACTCCCTGTGGATCCACGATGCCGGGATGTTCGTGACCCTTCGGGCCGTGACGGAAGAGCTTCATGCCTGCGTGTCAGGAGGCCATCCCGCGGGTCTTCAACCCTTGCGCAGGTGCTTCGGCCACACGCCGTAGCGCCCCGGCGAGAGGATGCCGTTGGGGTCCACCGCGTCCTTGATGGTTTCGCGCAGTCGCGTGAGCGAGCCATTGTTGTACGAGTAGACCTTGGCCACGGCGTCCTGGAACACGGATGGCGTGCGGTACTCACCCCAGCCGTGCTCGGCACACAACTGCACCCAGGTCTCGAAGGCGTGGCGCATCTTCGCGTTCATGGTCTTGTCCTTGCCGATCGGGAACATGATCAGCGCCACCAGGGTGCGATCCCAGTTGGTCATGTACACCGGGCCCTGGAAGCGCAGCGCACCGTTCTCCGACACCTTGCCCACGTTGTCGCGGTAGAACTGCGCGAACTCCAGCAGCGCCTCGCCGGTGCGCGGCAGGATGGGCGAGAAATCCATGTGTCCGTTGGAAAGGTTGGGATCGCCCTGCGCAGGACGGTTCAGCATCTGGAAGGTCGAGAGATCGGGCACGCCGAAGCTCACCTTGCGCACGCGGTTGAGCGTGGCCTCGTCCAGCGGCGTGCGGATCAATTCGCCTTCGGTGAAGACGCTGCCGGCAATCCTTGCGAACTTCTCCCGGCAGTACGCCATCTGTTCGCGTACGACCTTTTCCGGTCCGTAGATCGGCAGCTGCACGGTCCAGTTGCCACCGTTGCCACCGACGCCCGTCGAGCCGTTCACCACGTGCTGGTTCTCCAGCAGGTTCAGCGTGTCGATCAACGCCACCACGTCTTCGTTGCGACTCACCCGCACCGAGGCCGACTGCATGCACTCCGGCCGCGGCATCAGGTAGAAACCCATCTTGGTCACGACGCCCATGTTCCCCTGGCGGAACAGGCCATCCACCCAGGGCCCGAAGCCCCAGCGGTTGTGCTGCCAGGACTTCGAGTTCGGCAGCGCGCCCATGCCGGTACGCACCACCTCACCGTTGGCCAGCACCACTTCCATGCCGCAGTGGGAGCCGAAGTGATCACGAAATGGCGAGGCCGACCAGCCACCACCTCCGTCCAGCGCGTTGCCGATCACGCTGCCCCAGCCCGGATCGGGCGGATCGATCCACACATCGAGCTTCTTCTCGGTGATGTGGTTGTAAAGGTCGAAGTAGCTGACGCCGGGCTCGACCAGCGCATACGCATTGCGCTCGCTGACCTCGAGCACCTTGTTCATCCGCTTCAGGTCGAGCACCACGCTGCCGGAATACACCGGCGCCGAACCGCCATAGGCGAGGTTGCGGCCGGTGGAGATCGCATACAGCGGCACCTTGTACTGGTTGGCCACGCGTACCACGGCCTGCACCTGCTCGAGGGTTTCCGGCGCCACGGCAGCCGAGGCCACGCGCTCCTCGGGCTCGCCCCAGTAGGGCGAATAGGCATCGCGATACAGCGCGACGTCCGCGTCTGACGTGAACACCCAGTCGGCGCCAACCGTGCCGCGCCAGGCCGCGAGCACCTTGTTGAAATTGGCGCGGCTGACTCCAGGTGGCACCAGAGTCGGCGCAACGGCTGACGTCGCAGCGGCCGCGGCTGAGATGCCGGCGCTGCCCTGGGCGGCAGCGGCCAGCCTTACACCTGCCGGCACCGTCGCCGCCGCCGCGGCGGCGATCTGCAGAAAGGTTCTTCGATTCGGCATGAGATTCTCCCCGGGCGCTCAGCGCTTGCCGCCACCAGTTGCCAGCCACTTCGACAGCGCTGCAAGTTCAGCGTCGGTCACCTCGGTCTTGCGGAACGGTGGCATGGACATCACGCCCTGCCGCACCGAGAACGCCACGAACTCCGGCGTGAGGTCGGTACGATCCAGCAGCACGGCCGGCTTCTCGTTCCTGTACTTGGTCTGCAGGGACGCCGTACCCGGATTGCCGCGTCCGGCAGCGTGGCAGTGCACGCACCAGCGCTGGTAGACCTGCTCGCCCGGATCGGCACCCGCGGCCACAGCCGTTGTGCCCATGCCAAGCAGCGCCACCGATGCCATCCAAGAAGTTGCCGCACGCATCAGCCTTTCCTCAGGTGTTTGGGCCACACGCCATAGCGGCCCGGTGACAGGATGCCGTTCGGATCCACCGCATCCTTGATGGTCTCGCGCAGGCGCGTGAGCGAGTTGTTGTTGTACGAGTAGGTCTGGGCCACCACGTCCTGGAACACCGCCGGCGTGCGGTATTCACCCCAGCCGCGCTCGGCCGCAAGCTTCACCCACTTCTCGAACGCCGCGCGCATCTTCCTGTTCAGTTCCTTGTCGTGCCCGATCGGGAACATGATCATCGCGACCATGGTGCGATCCCAGTTGGTCATGTACACCGGACCCTGGAAGCGCAGCGTGCCGCCCTCGGACACTGCCGGCAGGTTGTCGCGATAGAACTGCGCGTATTCGAGCAGGGCCTCGCCGGTACGGGGAATGATCGGCGAGAAGCCGATGTGCCCGATCGAGGCGTTGGGATCGCCCTGCGCCGAACGGCCCAGCATCTGGAACGTGGAGAGATCGGGCACGCCGAAGTTCACCTTGCGCACACGGTTGAGCGTGGCCTCGTCCAGCGGCGTGCGGATCAGCTCGCCTTCGGTGAACACCGCGCCCGGGATCTTGGCGAACTTGTCCTTCGCATAGGCCATCTGCTCACGCACGACCTTCTCCGGCCCGTAGATGGGAAGCTGCAGGGACCAGTTGCCGCCGAAACCGCCCAGCTGGGTGGACCCATTCACCACGTGCTGGTTTTCGAGGAGGTTGAAGATGTCGATGAGCGGCACCGCGTCTTCCTGGCGCGCCACCCGCACGCTCGCGGACTGCATGCACTCCGGGCGTGGCATCAGGTAGAAACCCATCTTGGTCACGACGCCCATGTTCCCCTGGCGGAACA
>CAYWDZ010000087.1:9953-11660 GCA_964456255.1 uncultured Steroidobacteraceae bacterium
CCTCGGGCTCGCCCCAGTAGGGCGAATAGGCATCGCGATACAGCGCGACGTCCGCATCGGAGGTGAACACCCAGTCGGCGCCAACCGTGTCGCGCCAGGCCGCGAGCACCTTGGTGAAATTGGCGCGACTGACTCCAGGTGGAACCAGACTCGGGGCCACAGCCGAAGTTGCGCGCGTTGCTGCCGGCGCGGCAGTGGCGGCCTGCGCCGCAGCGGCCAGGCGTACTCCGGCCGGCACCGTCGCCGCGGCCGCCGCGGCCTGCAGAAACGTCCTTCTCGTCGTCATGACTTCCCCCGAATCGGATTGGCGGGCCATCCTAGCCGATCAGCATCGACCCGGCCCTCATGCTACTTCGTCAATCGAACCCGCCAGATCTCGCCCTTGTCACCCTCGGTGATGTACAGCCAGCCGGCGCGAATGGCCACGTTGGTGGTATCGAGACCCGCCTCCGGTGGCAACCGGATGCTGCCCAACGGGCGCCGTGCCGCATCGAAGGCCAGCACCTCACCGGCGCGGAAATTCGCCGCGATGAGGATGCCGTCCGCGCGCATCAGCATGCCGTCCGGTCCATAGCCGCCTGCGGTGGTCACCGCCACCAGCGGGAACTCGAACTCGTTGGTGCTGGCCAGTGAGGGCATGGCCGTGATCCGCTTCAGCGCGAACTCGCCGACCAGCAACGTGTTGCCGTCGCCGGAGAGCGCAATGCCATTGGGAAACGCCAGCCCACCGGTGACCAGTCGCAGGCGGGCGCCCTCCCCCGGCGGCAGGTAGAAGATCCGGCCGTCGGGCTTCAAGGCACTCGACCCGTAAGGCTCGGTGAAGTACACGCCGCCCTGTGCATCGAAGGCCAGGTCATTGAGGCCGCGCAGCTGTTCGTTCATGAAGTGATTCACGACGAGCGTCACCACGCCGGTGCGCGGATCCATTTTCAGCAGGCCCTTCTGCTTGTCGGCAATCCACAGCATGCCGTCCGGCGCGAACCTGGCGCCGTTGGGCTGGCCGCCGGTGTTGCCACGCTCATTGCACTTGCCGTCATCCCCGATGCTGTAGACCTTGCCGGACAGCAGGTCAACGGCCCACAGGCCGCCGCTCTTGTCGACCGTGATGCCTTCGAGCAACCCGCCACATCTGGCGAACTTCTCGGCGCGGCATTCGCCGCACAGTTCGGGAATGGCCGCCAGCGCCGCGGGCGCGATGAGCAGTGCGAAACCAATCGTCGACAGGATGCGCTTCACTTTGATTTCTCCCGCCGGAACGGCATTGTGAGCAGGAACCAGATCAGGCCCGGAGTCAGCATCTTCAGTACGGCGCGCGCGGCATCCGGCCCCATGCGCGCATCCAGCGGCATCGCACCGAACACCTTGCCGCGGATCACCAGCTGGTTGCCGTCACGCGTGAGTGCCGTAACGGCCAGCAGTTCACCCCCATCGGCGGACTGCAATTTCACTTCACGCGCCCCTGTTTCGCGAAGTCGAGCTTCAGGGCCTCGAAGATCTTCATCGCCGTGGCGCGGCCGGCGCCGAACACACCGCCACCCGGATGCTGGAACGGGCCGACCAGGTAGAACCCCTCCAGGCCCGGCACGGTGTACTGGCCCAGCGCCGGCGTCGGCCGGTGCGCGCCGGATTGATAGGTGGTGGTGGCAATGCCATGCAGGTCACCGCGCCGGAAGCTGGGCGACGTGCGCTCCATGTCCACCGGGCTGT
>CAYWDZ010000088.1:0-11617 GCA_964456255.1 uncultured Steroidobacteraceae bacterium
GGCCGAGAACGAGCTGGTACCCGTGGTGCCGGGGCACGTGACCATGGTGGCCAGCGACGACCAGCTGATGCTGCGGCGGGAGAGTGGCGCACCGCTGGTAATGCCTGCGGCAGACCCGGCCCTCGCTCTGGAAATGCTGCTGGGTTCCCCGGCTGAATTCGCCGGGGTCAATCTTGTCGTTCATGCCAGCGCGGACGACTGGCCCCGCTATGCCGCTGCGATCGAATCCCTCCGTGATCGGGTGGCGTCGTTCAATGTGCAGCTGGAATCCGGTGGCCTGCTCGGCCTTTTCGCGCGCGAACTTCCCCAGGCACGAACCATCAACCTGCTGCAGGGCTCGTACAAGGCCACACAATCCAGTGCGGGCGGATGGGAGCGCTGGCGCGCGGCCGCTCTTGCCCTGCTGGCCCTGGCGGTGCTGGACATGGCGGGTTCCTGGTGGCGCCTGCATACGCTCAATGGCGAGTCAGCGCAGCTGGAGAAGTCCATGGCCAGTCTGTTCAGCACGGTGTTTCCCGGTCAGCAACCAGGGGCCGATCCGCGGCGGCAATTCGAGCTGCGCCTGGCACAGATCGCTGGTGGCGCGGCCGACAAGGGGGAGTTGCTGCCCATGCTCGCTGCCCTGGCGGCAGCCCAGCAGAATGTTCCCGTGGCGAGACTCGAGTCGGTCAACTTCCGGTCCGGTGCGATGCAGTTGCGGGTGGGGGCTCCGGATGCCAGCACGCTCGAACAGTTCAGCCAGGCAATGCGCGCCGCCGGCTATGCGGTCGAGATCGTCTCCGGGCAGTCGCAGGGTGAGCAATATTCCGGCCAGATTGCCGTGAAGGTGCAGGGCTCATGAGAATGGACGCACTGACACTCTGGTACGCGAAACGTGCACCTCGCGAGCAGCGCATTCTGCGCATCGGTGCGGTTGCGGTGGTCGTCATCGTGTTGCTGTGGATCCTGTTGCCGCTGCACCGGAACCTTTCCCAGGCCAGCGAGCACCTGGTGCAACAGCAGGAAGATCTGAAATGGATGGGCAGCGTCGGCCCCACCCTGGCCGCGGCCGGGCCTGGTCAGGCCAGAGCGACCGCCAGCAATGAATCCCTGGTGGTGACCATCGACCGCACGGCGCGCGAATCCGGTCTCGCCAAGGCACTGACCGGCAGCACGCCATCGGGCAGCGGGTCGATGCGCGTGCAATTCGAAAACGCGGATTTCAATCTGCTGCTGGGGTGGCTGCATCGATTGACTACCCAGCACGGGCTCATGATCGAGGACGCCACCTTCACCAGCAATGGTGGCGCGGGACTGGTGAACGCTTCAGTGCTGGTGCGGCCAGGCAAGTGAGGGCGCGCGCGCTGGTACTGGGCCTGCTGGCCTTTCTTCTGGCGCTGCTGGCGGTACTGCCGGCACGCTGGGTGGCGGGCATGCTGCCGGCGGTTGTCCAGTGCGCGGACACGCGCGGCACGGTGTGGCGCGGGCGCTGCCACGCGCTCACCGTCAGTGCGCCGGGCATGCGCCCCGTCACGCTCGAAACCGTGGGCTGGACGCTGCACCCGCTGCCGCTGCTGCGCGCCACCCTGTCGACCGAGCTGGTCCTGACGGATGCACGTGGCGATGCCTCCGGGCATGTGGAACTGCGGCGCAAGGGCCTGATCGTGGTGCGCAACGTCTCGGCGCGCGCGCTGTTCGACCGCAATACGCCCAGTGCAATGCCATCTGGCTGGAGCGGGCGGGTCGAAGTGGCGCAACTTGAACTGGACTGGCAAGCAAACCAGCTGCGCCATCTGCAGGGCCAGTTGCGCTTCTTCGGCCTGCGCGACGAACAGGATCGCGAACTGGGTGACTACCAGCTGAGCTTTCCACCGTCCGCAGCACCGCCTTTCACTGGCCAGCTCAGCGACCTGGGTGGGCCCTTCGAACTGGCTGGCGTGCTCACGTTGACCATGGATCGCCGCTGGTCATTGAGCGGCTCGGTGGGCGCCCGGCCTGGGGCCGACCCCGGCATGACCAGCTATCTGCAGGTGCTCGGCGCCCCGGATTCCGGCGGGCACTATCCGCTGTCTGCCGAGGGAAGTTTCCGCTAGCGCCTTTCAGGGCACGTATTCACGGAATTCGCCCAGCCACGGAAAGTACAGACCGGCGCGGACCGGTTCTGGTCCAAGTTCGCCGGCAAGTGCCGCGTAAAGCCGCAGCTGGGCAGCGTAGCGTTGCATCTCGCGGGAGATGAATTCCTCCAGCCCGCCGCCGGCATGTGCGCCAGTCTTGTAGTCCACGACCCAGCGCGTGCCCGAGGCATCCACGAAGCTGCGATCGATGACCACATTGCGCAATTGCCCGGCGACGATGCCGGACAGGCGCAGTTCGGTGGCCGTTTGCTGATGGGCGGTGAACAGCAGCCAGCGTGCGCTGGGCTCCCTCGCCAGATCGACGAGTCGCTGCACGATGTCGCGTGCCGAAGCTGCGGCCTGCGCCGGCTCTATGCCTTGCTCGCGCAGCCCCGCAGCACAGGCATCGGTGCGTGCCGCAAGATCGGTGAGGCCACTCTCGCCGAGTATCGCCAGTCGCTCGAGTTCGGCATGCATCACGGTGCCTGCTGCTCGTGCCAGGGGTCCCACCCAGCTGAACTCCACATCGAGCCCACCTTCAGCGGCCAGCGCCTGTGTCAGGCCATGCAGCCCAGGTGGTGGCGCACCCTCTGCAAGTTGAAACTGCGCGGGAAGGCGTCGCCACAGCATGGGCAGTGGCTGTGGCTCGGCTGTCACTGCAGCTGCATCCAGCGCGGCGTTCGCGAATTCCTCGCGCACCGCCGGCCACAGAATCTGCAGCAGCGAACCGCCGGGTGCGCGTGGCTGCCCGCTCTGGTCGCGCGCAGCATGACCCGACAGATACAACCTGAGTCGGGCGCGCGTGGCTGCCACATAGAGCAGCCGGCGACGCTCGTTGTTCAGGCGCTTCGCCTGCAGCATGCGGATGTAGCGCGCCAGGGGATCCGAGGTGTTGGGTCTTCCGAGGCTGCGGACAGCCAGCAACAGGTCGCTGCCACCATCCGGCGCTGGTAGTTCCAGGGAGCGCAGCAGTGGCGCCGGATCGTTGCCCGTCCTGCGTCCCAGACCGGGAACGAACACCACATCCCACTCGAGCCCCTTGGCCCGATGAATGGTCAACACTTCCACCGGGTTGTCGCCATGGGCTTCGCCGCGATCGAGCAGGCGCGCCGCGAGTTCCGCCAGGCGGGTTGGTGAAACCACGCCTTCCCTCTCCTGCAGATTGCGCAGCGCCAGCAGGTACTGCTGCGCGGTACCGAGTTCGGCAGCGTCCCGGCAGGCTGCCGCACCCCCGATCCGATGCCAGCAATCGTCGATGTGGCTGGCCAGGTCCTGATTGCCCCGGGCCCGCCAGGCGCTGAAGAGCAAGGGTCCGACGCGCTGCAGGCGCGCCAGCGCATCGGCCGAAAGATTTGCGATCGACTGCGGCTGCTCGAGCACGCGCACCAGCGGCCCGGAACCTGCGGACTCGCAAATCCTCAGCAGGTCGGCGAGTTCAAGCCCGCAGGCTGGAGAGCGCAGCACGGCCAGCCACGCGGTGCGATCTCCGGCATCCAGCAGAGCCTGGCCCAGTGCAACCAGGTCGCGCACGACAGGCCGCTCCGCCAGCGTTGCCAGATCCACGCCCACCACGGCAATGCCGGCACTGCGCAGTGCCTGCAGGATGGGTCCGGCCAGCGCGCGTGTCTGCACGAGCACGGCCACTCGCAGGGTTGCATCGTTCGCACGCAGCGCCGCGGTTTCCGCGGCGATCGCCCGGGCTTCAACGACGGCGTCCGGATCGGAGAACGGCCACACCCGCACCTCGGCGCCCAGGCGCTGATCGGGCTGACACGCGGCCTCGCCTGCCAGAAAGGTGACCGCCGAACTGCGCAGATCTTCGACCTCGGGAAAGATGCTGGCGAAGGCGCGGTTGGCCCACTCCACCAGCGGCGGCTGCGAGCGGAAATTGCGGTTCAGATGCAGCGTTTCGAGCCGGATGTCGCCCACACCTTCGGCTCGTACCTGCAGGAACAGTCCCACCTCCGAATTGCGGAACAGGTAGATGGACTGCATCGGGTCGCCAACGAAGAACAGGGAACGGCCGTCGCCCTCCTCCCACCCGCGGGTCAGCGCGCTCACCAGTTCCAGCTGGTCGGGCGAAGTGTCCTGAAACTCATCGACCAGCAGGTGCGAGATGCGCAGCGTGTGACGCAAGGTGTCTTCGCCCAGCCCTTCGGCGCCGATCAAGGCCTGGCGCGCAATGGCGGCGATTTCGCTGTGATCCACCAGGCCGCGCTCGCGGAACACCAGTTTCAGCTGCGCGGCGGCCAGCACCATGATGCGTGCCAGGGAAGCCAGTGCAGCACGCTCGTCGGCATCCAGTACCGGCGGCGGCAGGGCGCCGAGGGTGCGCAACACCGTGAAGATGGCGGGCCGATCGGCTGCCAGTTGCATCCACGATTGCCAGCGCTCTTTCAGTGGTCGATCCGCCGGGGGGAATCCCTGCGTCTTGTTGACCGTGCTGCGGGGTTCGCGCGCGCGATCGGCCTTCAGCAGCAGGTCCGCTACAGCCTTCCAGCAGTCGAGCTGCTCCGGATCGAATGCGAGTTCTGCGTCGGCCGACAGCCACGCCCGCCAGGCGCCGTCCTTCTGGTCGCCGGCTGCAAGCCGATTGGCCGCTGCCGCGGCGGCCAGCGCACCAGCCTCCTTCCACCAGCTTGCGGGCATGGCGTTGGCCGCCTGGACCAGTTCGCTCGCGACAATGCGCTCGATGCTGGCGGCAACGCGCGCGGCGAGTTCCTCGTCGGGGTGGTTCACCAGCCACGACAGCCAGCGATTGCGACCCGGCAGCAACGCCGACAGCAACTGCTGCGCCTGATCCAGATTGTTGTCCAGGCGCAGCAGCAGCCGTTCGATGTCCGGCAGAAATGCCGGATCACTCTCGCCCTCGCGCAGCGTCAGTCGCGCGGCCGCCTGATACAGCGGTCCGGCATCGTCGATCACCGCGAGGTTGGTCTGCATGCGACCGAGCAGCGGCATGGTGCGCGCAATCTCATGTGCCAGCGAGTCGATGGTCTGGATGCGCAGTCGCTGGGGCAGCTCCACCGGATCCCAGTGGCGGCGCGCAGCCTGTGCGCGCACCGCAGCGCATGCTGCCACCCACGTGGCGTGATCCGGGTGATCCGCCCTGATGCCATCTTCCAGAGCCAGCAGCACTCGTTCGCGCATCTCCGCTGCGGCCTTGCGCGTGAAAGTGATTGCCAGCACCTGTTCGGGTTCGTCCACGACTGCCAGTGCGTACAGGAATCGCTGGGCCAGCACGGTGGTCTTGCCGGAGCCCGCCGGTGCCTGCAGCAACACATGCCGGTCGACCTGAAGGGCTGCGAGCCTAGCCTCCCGGTCACTCATCGGCATCTTCCTGATCTTCCAGGTCTTCGACGGCAGCACGACGACACAGTGCCGGCAGATGGCAGAAACGGCACGCGCCGTGATCGCGGGCCAGGGTACCCGCGCCTGCCAGATGATTGCTGATCAGCTCGTGCAGTTGCTGTTGCCATGCAGCTGCCATCTCGTCCCATGCTTCGACCGGCTTCAGACCGGCGATCGCATCCGAATCCCTGGCAGCGACGCCGCTGAATTCCGGCGTCTCCGGCTTGAGGCTCAGCAGTGCAGCGCCGGTGACCGGTGCGCCTTGCGTGGCCAGCGCCGTGATGTACAGGGCAAGCTGCAATGGTTCGAGTTGGCCTTCCTGAAGCCTGATGCGCTCCGCCCCGCCACTCTTGTAGTCGATCAGGAGCCGCGCGTCGGCAACGCGATCGACGCGATCAATGCGCAGTTCCAGATGTGCTCCGGTCGCCGGCCACTGCAGGCTCAGTTCGCGCTCCACGACGGCAAAGGGGGCGCGCGAACGTTCCAGCTGCAATACATCGGCGAGGAGCTTCAGTGTACGCACGCGTTCGCGCTCCACCAGCCGTGCTGGCCACCAGCGACTGCCGGCCACGGCGCCACCCGCGATGAGGGCGTGCCAGTGCCTGTCCAGCAGGGCGTGTTCGGCTTGCGGCGTCAGTGCCAGCAGCTGCCCCTGGTCGCGCAGTGCTTCCCATAGCCGCTGGAGCAGTGCATGCAGCAGCGTCCCGCGCTGCGCTGCCGTGAGGCCATCGGACAGTGGGCCCGGTGCGCGTGCCTCCAGTCGCCACTGCGCCTGGGCACGAAACGGACACTGGTTCTGAATCCGCAGCCGCTCCATTCCCCCGCGCAGCAGCGGCGCCGGCCCGTCTGCCTGCAGCGGTGGAAACTGCTGATCCTCACCAGCCAGAGCCAGTTCCGGCAGGTCTGGCGCAGGCGTGGGGCGGTGGCGGGTCCAATTTGCTGCGGGCTCTCCTGGAAGTGCCGTGGGACGGTGACGCAGCTCCCCTTCCAGTTCCGGATAGGTGAGGATCAGCTCCCCGGTTCGTCGCTGCCAGCGTGACAGTGCCCACAGGGCCTGCGCGCGACGCTCTGCCACGCTGGCCTCGGGCCAGTGGTGTGCGCGTTGTTCGGCCAGGGACACGTAGGCATCGGGACGTGGTGGCGCCGGCCACCGGCTTTCGGTCAGGCCGAGCACCCAGATGCCGTCGTAATCGATGACCGGATCGCCCAGCGCGCTGCTGAACGTGATGGCCGCATCACCCGATGCAACCTGGTGCCGGCCCGCGGCTGCCAGCCCGCGCAGACGCTCCAGCGCCTCCATGGCATTCAGCGTCGGCAGCACCGCATCAAGACTGGAGTATTCGTCGAGCAACTCGCCCCAGCGATCAAGGCGCTGCTGTTCACTGGAATCCACGCCGGGCCGGCGATTGAATCCGGCAGCGGCAAGGGCGTCGTTGAACCTGCGCGCCCAGTCGCTGGCGGGCTGGCGCTCCGGTGACCGGCCCTGCTTGCCGCGCAATGACTGGAGCCATGCAGCAAGGCGCGCAGCGGCCGGCGCGCGCTCGGTCACGCTGGCCAGCGCCTCGATCAATGCATCGACGGACCAGCGGGCCCGCGCCCACTTCTCGAGCCAGCCCTGCAACTGCCACATCTCCAGTTCACTGCCGAACTGGAAGTGCGGGCTGCGCAGCAGTGCATACAGCTGTTCCGTGTCGATGTCGGGCGCGAGGCATTCAAGTGCCAGCAGCGCGGCCGCGATCAGCCCGATGTCCAGCAATGGCGCCCCGCCCTCCACTGCCAGCATCTGATTGCGCAGCGCCAGGGAATCGCGCCCGGTGCCAGCCAGATGCCGCCACAGCAGCTCGCCCTGGATTGCCAGCGAAGGGTCGGAACAGGCTGAGAGCACCAGCAGGCGCGACGCACCGTCATCATGCAGGCGTGCCAGGCACCACTGGGCACATGCCGCCAGCTCGGCATCAAGGCTTGGATAGCAGCGCAGCTCAGGTGCGGCCTTGCGACGCACTGGCTCAGTCAACAGGAGTTGCGCCTCGCCCCAGCATTGCCTGCGGATGGCCTCCTGCAGGGGCGTGAGGCGCTGTCCGCCAACGAATCCCGGCGGGGGCACTGCCTGCAGGAATGTCAGGGCCTCCGGCGGTGCCAGTCTGAGGGAGAACAGACCACGCGCTGCGCAACGTTGCCGCACCTGGGTAATCGCCAGGACCAGCAGTTGTTCCTCGGCACTCAGTGCCGATTGCGACAGCTTCAGCAGAGACTCGGTCGCACGCCCGGCAGCGCGTATCAGGCCATTGGCATGTGCGTCCAGCGAGGGTCCGTCCCCGGCCAGCTCACGCAGCACTTCTTCCCACAGAGCCCGCTCCTGGCTGGCGGACAGCAGCTGCGCGGGCGGCACGGAGCCGCGCAATGCAGCGGCGCGCCACTGTCGCTGCAGCCAGGCTTCCCAGGGAAGAATCTCGGGTGTTGGCCAGACCTTGCGGCCGATACCGGATAGATGGCGCGCCCAGGACAACCGCAGTGCCGCAGCCCGGTGGGCGTCGGGAACGATCAGCGGCCGGCCAGCTTCCAGCGCCGCGACGACAGCCGCATCAAGCTTCGTCGCGTGCGTGACCCCTGCTCCTTCGGCTACTTGAAGCGGGCCGACGCGTCGACGACCCGCTGCCCCGCGCCCTGCACGTCCGGACCACCCTGGTGTCGGGCCGACCACGATTCGAGCTGGGCCTCGATCCGGTCGAATACCAGCGCCAGCGTGCCGGCGTCCGGCAGGATGGTGGTACGGAAGTGATTGCGATACGGAACGTTGAAGACGCTCCCCGGAGTGATCAGCACGTGCTTCTCCTCCAGCAACTCCAGCGCGAACTGGTGGTCATTGAAGTCCGGCAGCACGTCACTGCGCACTTCTACGAAGGCGTACAGCGCGCCGCTCGGCGGGGTGAGACGCAGGTACTTGCTGCGCGCCGCAGCGTTGATGACGGCCTTGCGCGACTCATGCAGGCGCCCGCCCGGAGCCGTGAGATCCAGGATGCTCTGGTACCCACCCAGCGCCGCGTGCACCGCATGCTGCGCCGGCACGTTACTGCACATGCGCATGGAGCTGAGCAGCTCGATGGCAGCCAGGTATTCGCCGGCGCGTTGCACCGCACCCGAGAAGCTCACCCAGCCGACCCGATAGCCGGCTGCGCGATAGACCTTGGAAAGACCTGACAAGGTGGCGCAGAGCGTGTCGTTCACCAGCGAGGCGATCGGCACGAACGGCACACCATCGTAGGTGATGCCGTCGTAGATCTCGTCCGAGAGGATCATCAGCTGGTGCTTCTCGGCCACGCGCGCCATGCGTTCCAGGACTTCGCGCGGATACACCGCACCGGTCGGATTGTTGGGATTGATGAGCACCAGCGCCCTGGTACGTGGCGTGATCAGGGACTCGATCTGGTCCGCATCCGGATGAAACTGGTTCTCCGGCCGGCAGTGATAGTGCACGGCGCGGCCACCGTTCAGCGTCACGGCTGCGGTCCACAGCGGATAGTCCGGTGCGGGCACCAGCACTTCATCGCCGTCCGACAGCAAGGCCCGCAACGTCATGTCGATGAGCTCGGATGTACCGTTGCCGATGAAGATGTTCTCGGTGGAACAGCCGCGCACTCCGCGATTCTGCTGCTGCAGCAGGATGGCTTCGCGCGCCGGGTAGATGCCCTTCTGGTACGCATACCCTTCGGCCTGCGGCAGGTTCTGCACCAGCGCCAGGCGCAGGATCTCCGGCGTCCTGAACCCATAGGCGCCAGGGTTGCCGATATTCAGCGAAATGATTTCGTAGCCCTGCCGTTCCAGCTCCATCGAGCGACGCGCGAGCGCGCCGCGGATTTCATAGCGGACATTCTTGAGGCCATCGCTCGGCCGGAAGCTGGAATCACGGTTCATAGGGGCGGGAAGTCTAACCCCAGCTCCGCCCGTATCACCAGCCAAGCCCTTATACTTTGTGGCATGAATCGCATCCTGATCGGTATCAAGCGCGTCGTGGACTACAACGTTCGCGTCCGCGTAAAAGCTGATAACAGCGGCGTCATTACCGATGGCGTCAAACAGAGCATCAACCCCTTCGACGAGATAGCACTCGAAGAGGCCCTGCGGCTGAGGGAAAAGGGGCTGGCCGACGAGGTGGTTGTCGCGAGCATTGGTCCACCTGAGGTCCAGGGCCAGCTCCGCACAGCACTTGCGATGGGTGCCGATCGCGCGCTGCTGGTGAATCACCCAAGCCCGCTGGAGGCGCTGGATGCCGCCAAAGTCTTCCTGCGACTGGTGGAGCGTGAGCAACCGTTCCTGGTGCTGCTGGGCAAGCAGGCCATCGATGATGACAACAACCAGACCGGCCAGATGCTGGCAGGCCTCTGGAACCGGCCGCAGGCAACCTTCGCTTCCAGGGTCGAGCTCAGTGGCCAGACCGCGCGCGTGACGCGCGAGGTCGATGCGGGGCTTGAGGTACTGGATATCGATCTGCCCGCCGTGATCACCGTGGATCTGCGGTTGAACGAACCACGCTTCGTGAAGTTGCCGGACATCATCAAGGCCAAGAAGAAGCCTCTGGATACGCTGGACCCCGCGGCCCTGGGTCTGTCTTTGCAGTCACGTTTCCAGGTGCTGCATTACGCGCCACCGGCGGTGCGGCAGAAGGGGCAGATCGTCAAGGACGTGCCCGAGCTGGTTGCAGCGCTGATTGCCAGAGGGCTGGTCTGATGAACCATGTACTGGTCATCGCCGAGCACGACGGCACGAGACTGACAGAGGCCACCGCCAGAACGCTGGCCTGTGCACAAGCCATCGGCGGCGAAGTGACAGTGGCCGTGCTGGGTGCTGGCATTGCACCTGTGGCCCGCATGGCAGCAGGCCTCGATGGCGTGACGCGCGTGCTGACTTTCGATGCGCCCGAAAACGCGCATGCGCTGGCCGCGGTGCAGGCACCGCAGCTTGCCGCGGTGGCCGGCAGCTTCACGCATGTGCTCGCCCCGTCCACGACCTGCGGCAAGGATCTGTTGCCGCGACTCGCCGCGTTGCTGGATGTTCCTGCGCTCAGCGACGTCATGGATGTGCAGAGCCCCTCGCGCTTCAGACGGCCGATCTATGCGGGCAATGCCATCGTCACCATCGAAGCCGGGGACATCCGCCCCATTCTGGCAACCGTGCGCATCGCCTCGTTTGAAGCCGTGCCGGCAGGCAGCGCCATTGCGCCTGTCGAAGCATCCGGGGCTGCCGTCCCTCTTCCCACGCACACCCGCTTCGTGTCAGTGACCGGACAGAACAATGACCGGCCTGATCTGTCCACCGCGCGCCGTGTCGTCTCGGGAGGACGGGCATTGGGCAGTGCCGGGAAGTTCCAGCTCGTGCACGAGCTCGCTGCGACGCTCGGTGCCGCCGTGGGCGCATCACGCGCCGCGGTTGATGCCGGCTATGCGCCGAATGACCTGCAGGTTGGCCAGACCGGAAAGATCATCGCGCCGGAGCTGTATATCGCATTGGGTATTTCGGGTGCGATCCAGCACATGACCGGCATCAAGGACGCGCGCGCGATTGTCGCGATCAACAAGGATCCGGACGCCCCGATCTTCGAGGCAGCGGACTACGGGCTGGTGGCGGATATCTTCGAGGCAGTGCCGCAGCTGATCGCGGCACTGCAGGCCCGGCAGGGCTAGAGGGCTTGGCTCAACTCGCGTGGAGGGCCCACAGATTGGCAATGCGCTGCATTCTGGGATTGCTGGTCTTGATGCCCTTGAAGGTCTTGACCGCCGCTGCCTTGTCCTTGGTTCCCAACTGCGCCATGCCGAGCACGAGGGTCGCTTCGACCTGCGTGTCTTCCTTCAAGCCGCCCTTGGCCAGACCGCTCTGCAGGGCTTCGATGGCCTTCGCGTGCTGCCCATACGTGTAGTAGGCCATACCCAGAGCAACCGCCTCTTCGCCGGTTGCGGCGCTGGCCGCAGCGGCTTCCTGCTTGGCCAGATCAGCCTTGTCTGAGTTGGCAACGTTGGCTGCCGAGGCCATTCTTCGTTGTGCGTTTGCCTCGTCCGTATCGGTGAAGACCTTGGCATTGAGGCCCGCCTCATACGCCTTCGCTGACTCCGCCGGCAGACCGAACTGCAGTGCGAGTTCTGCGTACTTGCTGTAGTCCTGGCGATGCTTCAAGGTGCCGG